>DASZBB010000181.1:0-9807 GCA_035944695.1 Microvirga sp.
GGATAGCTGCGGATGAGATCGTTCACCGGCTCGTTGAGGAGAGCGAAATCCTCCTTGAGGCTGCGGATCTCCTCCAGCCGGTCGATCATGTTGGCGAAGCGGACGCGAATCAGCTCGTTCTTCTGGCCGACGGAATCGAGCGCACCGTTGGGCCGGACGACGATCGTCTCGCCCTTTTCCGGCGTTGGAGCGGCAGGCGCCACCGCGGCCCCGACGGCCCCGGTCCCTTCGGGCAGGGCGCTGGTGCCAGCCTCATCCTGCTTCCTGCCAAAACGGTTTCTGAAAGACGTCCAACCCGAAGACATGTGCCGGCCCTTACGCCCCTGAAATTCACACTTTCCCAACTTTTAGCTCAGATGGGAGCAGTTTGGAAATGAAATTTCGTTGCGTAAGAATGTAGCAGCCTTACTCTGCCGCGATGGTCAACGACCCAGAGGGGCGCTTCTGGAACCCTGCCGTCTCCAGAGTTTCCGGCATGGGGCCGCCGGTGGCCCAGTCGAGAAGCTCGACCGTATGGACGATGGGGATCTCGGTACCCTTCCCGATCTGGGTCATGCAGCCGATATTGCCCGTGGCGATGAGGTCCGGCCTGGTGCGCTCGATATTGGCCACCTTGCGGGCGCGGAGCTGGGCGGCGATCTCGGGCTGGAGCAGGTTGTATGTGCCCGCCGAGCCGCAGCAGATATGCCCTTCCGGCACGTCTTTAACGGTGAAGCCTGCCTGCTTCAGGAGCGTCTTAGGCTCGGTGCGGATCGCCTGCCCGTGCTGCATGGAGCAGGCGGAGTGATAGGCTACCACCAAGTCCGTCTCCCGCACCGGCTCCATGAGCTTCAGGGAGGTGACGTATTCGGTGATGTCCTTGGCGATGGCGGAGACCCGGGCCGCCTTCTCGGCATAGTCCGGATTCTCCCGGAACATGAAGCCGTAATCCTTGATCGTCGTGCCGCACCCCGACGCCGTAATGACGATGGCATCGAGCCCCTCCCCGTCCATCTCGGCGATCCAGGCGTCGATGTTGCGCTTGGCGAAGCCATGGGCATCCTCGTCGCGGCCCATGTGGTGGACGAGCGCGCCGCAGCACCCCTCCCCCTTGGGCTGGACGACTTCGACGCCGTGGCGGTTGAGGAGCCGGACGGCCGCCTCGTTGAAGCCCGGCTTGAGCACCGGCTGGGCGCAGCCGGACAGGATGGCGACCCGGCCTCGGCGTCCCCCTTGCGCCTTGAAGGTGCCGGGCCGATCGAAAGGCGAGCGGGCGGGAGCCTTCACGGGTGCCAGATCGATCATCGCCTGCAGGCGATTGCCAAGGAGCGGCAGCGCACCGATCACGCCCCTGAGGGGCTTGGCCAGCATGGCGGCACCCAGCGCGAAGCGGAAGCGGTTCGGGTACGGGAGCACCGTGGCGAGAGCCCAGCGCAGGAGCCGGTCGTGCCACGGCCGCGTGTAGGTGGCCTCGATATAGGCGCGGGCATGATCGACCAGATGCATGTAATGCACGCCGGACGGACAGGTGGTCATGCAGGACAGGCACGAGAGGCAGCGGTCGATGTGCTTGACCACCTCGGGCGAAGCAGGCCTCCCGCTCTCCAGCATGTCCTTCATCAGGTAGATGCGCCCGCGCGGGGAATCGAGCTCGTCCCCGAGCAGGAGATAGGTCGGGCAGGTGGCGGTGCAGAAGCCGCAATGAACGCAGGTCCGGAGGATCTTCTCCGAACTGGCCATGGCAGGATCTCTGAGCTGATCGGGCGTGAAATTGGTTTGCATCGTTTTGTCTCACATCGCCCCTTGCCATCGATTGATGGCGTCAATGGGATGGATCAGCATGATGACGTTCAGGATCAGGTTGTCGCGGATCCAGAACCCGACGAAGGCTTCCATGACGGCCGCCACGAGAACCGTCAGCCAAACTGGCCAGAGCCGCGCGAGCACGAATCCGGCGGTCATGGCGAGAATGTCCGACACCGAGTTGATAACGCTGTCGCCATAATAGTCGAGCGCGATGGTCGTGGCACGGTATCGCTCGATGACCGCATCGGTGTTCTCGGCGATCTCCCAGGTGGCCTCCAGGCCAATGGCGAGAAGCAGCGCGACACCGAGCGGAAGCGCCTTTCCACGCAGCATACCGATCATCCAGGCTCCTGCATAGAACAGGAAACCGTGGATGACGTGAGAGGGCGTGTACCAATCGGTCAGGTGCTGGGAGTTGCCGGAATCCTTCACGGTCCCGTGCCACAGCTCGACGGTGCCGCAGGTGCAGATCGGCGTGCGGCCCATCATGAGAAGAATGGCGGCGGCGAGCGCGACGAGCGCGAGAGCAGCGCCGGCAACGAGCATTGTCCGCCCGCCGCTCGGTGTCCTTGCCTGCGAAGCGAGGGATACGGTGCCGGCCATCTCAGATCCCCGCATACATCCGCCCCGGGTTCAGAATGCCGGCCGGATCGAGCGACGCCTTGATGCCGCGGGTGAGCGTCATCAGCGCGTCGGCTTGCGGCTCGAACACGTCGAGGGTCGAGCGGATCTCGGCCGGTGCGCGCACGAGCGTCGCATGGCCGCCGAAGGTTCTGGTCGCCTCGCGCAGGACGGAGGCGCCCGCATCGCCGTCGACCGGCGTCGAGATCCAGACGAGGCCGCCGCCCCAATCATAGAACCATTGCGCATCGAGCGACCGCGCAACCTGGGCGACCAGATCCGGCCCTTTCGTCGGCGCGGTGGACACGCGCCAGACCGCCCGACCGCCCTGATCCGTCAGCAGCGTCGCGTCGCGCACCGATTGCCAGAGCGCCTCCGCGCCGACGCCCTCGAGGATGTCCATGAACCGGAAGCGCTTCAGCAGGCGCTTGAGCTCGTTCATGCGGTAATCGACCGAGACCCTGAAGCCCTCGAGCCGGATCAGCGTGCTGCCGCCGCTCCGGTTGCGCGCCGGGACATGCGCGGCGCCGGTCACGTCGAAGGGGGATCCGAGCGCCATCGACAGAGCCTCGATGGCCTGGCTGTCGTCGAGGTCCCGGATGACCAGGGTCGCCATGCGCTCCTGCTTGGGCAGCACCTTGAAGGTCACCTCGGTGAGGAAGCCCAGCGTGCCCCAGGAGCCTGCCATGAGCTTCACGAGATCGAGCCCGGTGACGTTCTTCATCACACGGCCGCCGGACTTCACCACCTCGCCGCGCCCGTTGACGAAGCGCACGCCGATCAGGCTGTCGCGGGCGGCGCCCGCCATGATGCGGCGCGGGCCGGAGATGTTCATGGCCGCCACCGCGCCGATCGTCGGCTCCCCCTTCGTGCCGAGGAGCGCGCGGTAATCCATGGGCTCGAAGGGCAGCTCCTGGCCTTTGGCGGCCAGCACCCGCATAACCTCGAGCACCGGCGTGCCGCTGCGGGCGGAGATCACCAGCTCCGCCGGCTCGTAGAGCGTGATGCCGGTCAGGGCGGACGACGAGATCGATGCGTCGGTCTGGTTCGGCCGGCCCATCGGAGCCTTCGTGCCGTTGCCGGAAACGTTCAGAAGCGTACCTGTGTCGGCGGCTTCGCGGATGATGTAGGAAACGTCCTGCTCGTCGCGGGGGGTATGGGTCGTCACGCGGCGAACCTTCCTTCGAGCGGGAACACCTTCGCAGGGTTCAGCAGCCAGCCGGGATCGAACACGCCGCGCACCCGCATCTGCTGCTCCAGATCCACCGCGTTGAACTGGCAGGTCATGAGATCGCGCTTCTCGATGCCGACGCCGTGCTCGCCCGTGAGGCAGCCGCCGACCTCGACGCAGAGCCTGAGGATGTCCTCGCCGGCCTTCTCGGCCTTCTCCATCTCGCCCGGCACGTTGGTGTTGAACATGACGAGCGGATGCAGGTTGCCGTCGCCCGCATGGAACACGTTGGCGACGCCGAGCCCGTAGGACTTCACGATCTCGTCGATGCGCCTGAGCACGTAAGGCAATTGGCCGGTCGGGATCGTGCCGTCCATGCAGATGTAGTCGGCGACGCGCCCCGTCGCGCCGAAGGCCGATTTGCGCCCTTTCCAGATCGCCGCGCTCTCGGCTTCCGACTGCGAGACCTTCATGGTCTTCGGCCTGAAGGGCTCGGCGATGGCGACGATGCGGCGGAGCATGTCGTCGATCTCCTGATCCGAGCCCTCGACCTCGACGATCAGCATGGCCTCCACGTCGAGCGGATAACCCGCGTGGGCGAAGGCCTCGCAGATCTGGATCGCGGGCTTGTCCATGTATTCGAGGGCCACCGGGATGATGCCCGCCCCGATGATCGCCGCCACGCAGGCGCCCGCATCCTCAGCCCTCTCGAAGCCGAAGAGAGCCGGGCGCGCGCCCTCCGCGGCGCGCAGGATCCGCACCACCGCTTCCGTCACCACGCCGAGCTGGCCTTCCGAGCCGCAGACGAGGCCGAGGAGATCGTAGCCCGCGCTGTCCAGATGTTCGCCGCCGATCTCCACCACCGTGCCGTCGAGCAGCACCAGGGTGACACCCAGCAGATTGTTGGTGGTCACGCCGTATTTCAGGCAATGCGCCCCGCCCGAATTCATGGCGATGTTGCCGGCGATCGTGCAGGCGAGCTGGCTCGACGGATCGGGCGCATAGAAGAAGCCCTCATGGGCGACCGCCTGGCTGATGCCGAGATTGGTGATGCCCGCCTGAACCCGCGCCGTGCGCCCCTCGAAATTGACGTCGAGCACCCGGTTCATCTTGGCGACGCCGAGCACGATGGCGTCCTCCTGCGGGATCGCACCGCCGCAGAGCGAGGTTCCCGCCCCGCGCGGCACCACCTTCACGCTGTTCTCGTGGCAGAAGCGCAGGATGGCCGAGACCTCGTCCGTGGTAGAGGGCAGTACGACGGCGAGCGGCATCTGGCGATAGGCCGTGAGGCCGTCCGTCTCGAAGGCGCGGCGCTCGTCCTCGGACACGATCAGCGCCTCGGACGCGACAAGGCGTCCCAAACCCTCGACGATCTCCTTCCGGCGCGCCAGAACCGTCTTGTCCGGTTTCGGAAACGCAATGGTCATGGCACCCTCCCACAAGGAATCATCGCTGCGTCCAAGGAATGGCTACCTTAACAATAAGGCGGCTTTCCCCGGTGGCGTTTTCTAATAATGTAGAATCTCTCTAAGATGGGACAGGTGTCCAGCAAAGGAGTTTTTGATGCGTTCCTTCGTTCTATCCGCCGCCCTGCTTCTTGCCGGGATCGGGTCCGCCCACGCCCAGGACGCGGCCGCCGGCGAGAAGGTGTTCACGCAATGCCGGGCCTGCCACCAAGTCGGGGAGAATGCGAAGAACGCCGTCGGTCCGGTGCTGAACGGCCTCTTCGGCCGCCAGTCGGGATCGGTCGAAGGCTACAACTATTCCCCGGCCAACAAGAATTCCGGCATCACCTGGGACGAGGCGACGTTCAAGGAATACATCCAGAACCCGCGCGCCAAGATCCCTGGCACCAAGATGGTCTATGCGGGCCTCAAGGACGAGCAGCGGATCAACGACCTCGTGGCCTATCTCAAGCAGTTCGACGCCTCGGGCAAGAAGACTCAGTGATCTGTGCAGCAAAGCTCGCATTGCACCAAATGCAATGCAGGTATCGAACAGCTTAGCTTAAGTATAAAACCGGGGCTGAGCCTGGCTTTCAGGTTCATTGACCAGTGATGCGCATCGAACCAACGGTCGCGACTGGTCATCTTATGAAACTCTATAATGATTCAATTGTTGGCTCCGTGTGCTGAGTGCTCGAAGGCACTCGATCCGCAATCGTAGGAGCGATACAGATGTTGAGCATTCTCAAACACTTTGAAGACCGAATATCAGATATCAGCCAGCCTGACCTGTCCAAGATATCAGGCCTGCCTTTCCTATCCGGCATCCTTTCGCGCCTGCCGGATCCTGCCGCGGTTCCGCTACCGCCCCAATATCCTCCCAAAGACACCATCTATGGCACGGATGCAGGCGAAAGCTTGAGCGGGACGGCTTCTGGCGACGTGATCAACTCACTCGGGGGAAGCGACACCGTCTACGGGAAAGCTGGCGATGACGTCATCGTCACGTCCGGCAACGGTTTCGACCGTCTCTACGGAGACGAGGGGAACGACGAGCTCCACGGCGGCAGCTCCGGCAACTTGTTCCATGGCGGCAGCGGCGACGACCATGCCTATGGCGGCAATGGCGGCGACAAGATCAACGGCGACAGCGGCAACGACTTCCTGCACGGCGGCGACGGTGTTGACAAGGTCAGCGGCGGCTTCGGCAACGACACGGTCATTGGAGGCAACGGCACAGATGAGCTTGTCGGCGGGTTTGGCGAAGATGCATTCCGATTTGACCGGCTCGATGGCAGCGTCGATCTCGTGTCCGATTTCAACTACGTCCCTGACGTCGACGGCGCGCTCGACCAAGGCGACCATTTCGAACTGAGCCTTAGCGCCTTCACTGCCCTGAGCGGCAGTCCGGGCGAGACGCTGAGCGACGATGCGTTCGCTCTCGGCGCAAAAGCGAAGACGTCGAGCCAGCATATTCTCTACGATCAGGCTGGAGGCGCTCTCATTTACGATGCTGACGGCAACGGTGCGGCCAAAGCGGTGCAGTTTGCCTCCCTGGCCGGACACGTGGAGCTTCGCGCCTCCGACTTCGTGCTCATCTCCTAACCGGCTTTCATCGCAAAGCAGCAGCCGGGCCTACGGGCCCGGCTGCTGCCGTGCAGCATGACAGGCGCGACGGCAGCACACTTGACCCTCGCTGATTTACGTTCATGGTACGATCTCAAAAAACAATGCGAGACCGTAAACCGTGAACATGGCCCCGAAGAAACCCCACGTCGGCCTCTTCGTCACCTGCCTCGTCGACCTGATGCGCCCCTCCGTGGGATTTGCCGCCGTCAAGCTTCTGGAGGATGCCGGCTGCGTCGTCGATGCTCCCGTCCAGACCTGCTGCGGCCAGCCGGCCTACAACTCGGGCGACCGGGGCACGACGCGGGATCTCGCCATGCAGGTGATCGACGCCTTTCACGGATATGATTACGTGGTCGCCCCCTCCGGCTCCTGCGCCGGCACGATCAAGACCCATTATCCGGAACTCTTCGAGGAAGATCCGAACTGGCGCGCCAAGGCCGATGCGCTGGCCGCCAAAACCTACGAGCTGACGAGCTTCCTGGTCGACGTGCTTGGAATCACCAAGGTCGATGCCTCTTTCAATGGAACCGTCACCTATCACGATTCCTGCTCAGGCCTCCGGGAGCTCGGCGTGAAGACCCAGCCGCGTCGGCTTCTCTCCAGCGTCGAGGGCCTGACCCTCGTCGAGATGAAGGACAGCGACGTCTGTTGCGGCTTCGGCGGCACGTTCGCCGTCAAGTACAGCGACATCTCCGGCGCCATCGTCGATGCCAAGGCGAAGAACGTCGAGGCGGCCGAGGCGCCGACCCTGCTGGCGGGAGATCTCGGCTGCCTCATGAACATGGCCGGCAAGCTCACCCGCGACGGCAGGCCCGTTCAGGTGCGCCACGTGGCGGAGATTCTCGCCGGCATGACCGATGAACCGCCGATCGGTGTCGCCAAAGCAGCCGCCGTCAAGTAGAAGTCGATCATGACCGTTCATTCCACCTCTCCCCAGTTCAAGCAGAATGCCGCGCGGGCGCTGAACGACGATCAGCTGCAGAAGGCGCTCGGCAACGTGAAGCAGGGCTTCATCGACAAGCGCCAGATGGCCGCCGCCAAGCTGCCGGAATTCGAGGCGCTGCGGGATGCGGCGCGGGACATCAAGAACCACACGCTGGAGCATCTCGACCTCTACCTCGAAGCCTACGAGGAGAAGGTGAAGGCTTCCGGCGGACACGTGCATTTCGCCCGCAACGCCGACGAGGCCCGCGACATCATTCTCGGCATCTGCCGCGATGCGGGCGCGAAGACGGTCACAAAGGGCAAGTCCATGATCTCGGAGGAGATCGGGATCAACCATCATCTGGAAGCGAACGGGATCAGGCCGGTCGAGACGGATCTCGGCGAATACATCATCCAGCTGCGGGGCGAGCTGCCGAGCCACATCATCGCCCCGGCCGTGCACCTCAACGCCACCCAGGTGGAGGAGGACTTCCGACGCGTCCATACGCATCTCGACGCCAAGCGCGACCTCTCGGAGCCCGTGCAGCTTCTCACCGAAGCCCGCGCCGTGCTGCGCGAGCGGTTTCTTGCGGCGGATGTGGGCATCACCGGCGCCAACTTCCTCGTCGCCGAGACCGGCACGTCGATCATCGTGACGAACGAGGGCAACGGCGATCTCACCCAGATCCTGCCGAAGACGCATATCGTGCTGGCCTCCATCGAGAAGCTCGTTCCGACGCTGGAAGACGTGAGCCAGCTCCTGCGCGTGCTCGCCCGCTCGGCCACGGGCCAGGAGCTGTCGGTCTACACCACCTTCTCCACCGGTCCCCGCCGCAGCGCCGATGCGGACGGGCCCGAGAACTACCACGTCGTCATTCTCGACAACGGCCGCTCCTCCATGCTCGGCACGAGCTTCGAGGAGATGCTGCGCTGCATCCGCTGCGGCGCCTGCATGAACCATTGCCCGGTTTATCACGCGGTCGGCGGGCACGCCTATGGCTGGGTCTATCCCGGTCCCATGGGGGCGGTGCTGACTCCCTCCCTCATCGGCGTCGACAAGGCGGGCCATCTGCCCAACGCGTCCACCTTCTGCGGGCGCTGCGAGAGCGTGTGCCCGGTGCGCATTCCCCTGCCCAAGCTCATGCGCCACTGGCGCGAGCGGGAATTCGAGCGACACCTGACGCCGGCCACCGTCCGCTCCGGCCTCCAGCTCTGGGGCTTCTTCGCGCGGCGCCCTGCCCTCTACCGGCTGGCGACCCGCGTCGCCATGGGAGCGCTCGCCCTCGCGGGCCGCCGGCGCGGGCGCTTCTCATGGCTGCCCATGTCGAAGGGCTGGACCAAATACCGCGACTTCCCGGCCCCGCAGGGCGAGACCTTCCAGCAGCGCTGGAAGCGGGAGCGCCGGGGTGCCCGCGCATGAGCGCCCGCGACGACATCTTCGCCAATATCCGCCGTTCGCTTGGCGTCAAAGGCAGCGAGACCATCCGGCAGCAGATCGTGGCCGACCGCCTGGAGCGCGCGCCCAAGGGCGTGATCCCGCAGCGCGGACAGGTTGCGGGCGAGGAGCGGATCGCGCTCTTCAAGACCATGGTCGAGACGGCGCTCGCCACGGTCACGGAGGTCGCCTCCCCGACAGAGGTGCCGCAATCCATTGCGCTCTTCCTGCGCAACCACAACCTGCCCGCGACCCTGCGGATGGGCGACGACCCGCGCCTGAAGGCCATGCCCTGGTCCGAGACCGCGCTGGAGATCGCCCATGGTCCGAGCGAAGGCCGCGACCTCAATGCGGTCAGCCACGCCTTCGGAGGCGTCGCCGAATCCGGCACGCTCGCCATGGTGTCGGGCCCTGAGAACCCCTCCACCCTCAACTTCCTGCCCGACAACCACATCATCGTGGTCTCGGCCAAGGACATCGCCAGCGACTACGAATCCGTCTGGAACCGGATCCGCTTCGCCTACGGCAAGGGCGCCATGCCGCGCACGGTGAACTGGATCACCGGCCCCTCCCGCTCCGGCGACATCGAGCAGACCCTGCTGCTCGGCGCCCACGGGCCCCGGAGGTTGCATGTGGTGGTGGTGCGGGACTGAGGACAGTGCGTGAAGTCGGGGCATCGCCACAAATTCAAGATACAAGCGGCCTCCACACGTCATCACCGGCCCTGTGCCGGTGATCCCGATCCGAGAGGCGCAGCGCTCTTCCGATCGGGATGGCCGGGACAAGCCCGGCCATGA
>DASZBB010000182.1:0-3662 GCA_035944695.1 Microvirga sp.
GACGAAGCTCTGTCTCGCCGATCCCGAGGCTTCCGTGTTCCACCGCCACTTGGCAGACCGCGCCGTGTGCAATGTCTCAAGTCCGCCCTCGGTGATCGAGGGCATCGGCCGTCCCCGCTGCGAGCCGTCCTTCGTGCCGGAACTGATCGATCGTGCTTTTGCTGTGCCGGATGCTGCGAGCATCGCTGCCGCACGGGTGCTGTCGCGCCGCATCGGCCGCTCCTGCGGCGGCTCGACCGGAACGAATCTGTGGGCGGTCGCTCAGATCGTCGGCGAGATGGTGCAAAACGGCGAGCGGGGCTCCGTCGTGACGCTTCTGTGCGATTCAGGCGAGCGCTATCGCAGCACGCATTTCGACGATGCTTGGCTCCAATGCCGCGGCATCGACATCAGACCCGCCGAGGAAGCCATGGAACGGTTCTTCGAGACGGGGGTTCTCGGCTCGTCTTAAGACGTGGAGGGCCGGGACAAGCCCGGCCATCCACGTCTTCAAACGCCGCACATCATTGGCCAAACCACCTCACCAGCAGCTGCAGGTCCGTCTGCGACAGGTTATGGCCCGCGGGCAGGATTTCGTGCTGAACCTCCGCACCGGATGCCGACAGCGATGCGGCGAGCCGCTTCGCATTGTCAGCCGGAATGATCGGATCCATCGCGCCGGAGACCATCAGGACGCGCTTGCCTGAAAGATCCGCCTGCGGTGCGCGCGACAGCGGCACCATGGCCCGCAGCAGCGCTGCACCGGAAAGCACTTCCGGCCGCAGCTGCAGCATCGCTGCCGCGATGTTGGCCCCGTTGGAGAAGCCTACCGCGATGGGAGCGTCAAACCCATAAGCCTTGCGAGCTTCGGTGACGAAGTCCGCCAGCTCGTTCGCGCGCAGCTTCACATCCTCCTCGTCGAACACGCCCTCGGCGAGGCGGCGGAAGAAGCGCGGCATTCCGTTCTCCAGGATCTTGCCGCGCGGGGAGAGCAGGGCGGAGCCGGGGGAGATCATGCGCCCGAGGCCCAGGAGGTCGTTCTCGTCGCCGCCGGTGCCGTGGAGCAGCAGAAGCGGCGGACGGTTCGGATCCGTGGCGGGCTCGAAGCGGTGGATGAAGGACAGTTCGGTCATGACTTTGTCTTTCTCCCCCTCCTATCCGGATCGGGTGTTCCCGACCGGAACATTCTCGATGCCGAAGTCGGGTGCTCCCGACTTCGGTGCAGGAGGGGGCTTATGTTCAGGCCAATTCAGGCAGGTGAGATTCGATTTCGCTGCGCCTGGGCTCCAGGAAAGCGGGGAGCTTCAGGGTACCGCCGAGGCTGTCCTGAGGCTCGTCAACCGCGAAACCGGGCTCGTCGGTGGCAATCTCGAACAGGATGCCGCCTGGCTCGCGGAAATAGACGGACCGGAAGTAGTTGCGGTCCTTCTGCTCCGTGGTCTGCAGACCGTGGTGCTCGGCGAGCTTCCTCACCATCTCGGCCTCATCGGCATCGTCCCTGGCGCGGAAGGCCACGTGGTGGACAGAGCCGCCGCCCATCCGGCCCGGCAGGAAGCCGCCGGCGCTGCGGATGTCGACCGTGCTGCCCATGAGGGCGTCGGTCTTGTAGCGGACGAGGGAGCCGTCGCGGGCGGTCTCGCGGAAGCCGAACACATCGGTCAAGATGGCGCCGGTCCGCTCGCCGTTCTCGACGAGGAGCGTGACGCCCTCAAGGCCACGAATGGCATGTTCCGCCGGGATGCCGTCGACAGTCCAGGCGGATTCGCTCTCCGCATTCGGAACGCCGACGAGGCCGAGGCTCGTGCCGTGCGGATCCTTGAAGGTCAGCACGCTCTGGCCGAAGCGCTTCTCCACGCTGCCATGCTCGACGCCTTGCTCGATGAATCGATGCGCCCAGAAGCCCAGAGATGTCTCAGCCACGCGGAACGAGGTCTCCTGCGTCGAGCCGATCCCGTTGCGTCCCGGCGCGACATGCTCCCACGGAAAGAACGTCAGGATGGAGCCGGGCTGCCCGAGGCTGTCGCCGAAATACAAGTGATAGGTGCCCGGATCGTCGAAGTTGACGGTCTTCTTGACGAGGCGCAGGCCGAGCACGCGGGTGTAGAAATCGAGGTTGCGACGAGCGGGGCCGGCGATGGCAGTGACGTGATGAATACCGTGGTGCCGCATGGGACTATTCCTTAACGGGCAAGCGCGGATTGCGCTGCGTTGTCGAGAACATAGGTACCACCGAGGACCGCTGAAGTGTGGAAAGGGTGACCTTGCGGGATTGCAAAGCTGTCACGTCCCGTGCGGGCAAATCCGCGTAATTCCAGGAGAATCCGCCTCGGCAAGATTCCGGCAACCAAAGTCTCTCAACAACGCTTAACCTCAACGGCGATTCAGGATGTCGTGTTAACGGTTTAAGCCTGCCGTCCATGTGAGAGTCCGCCTCAGACAAGCGATCAACCGGCAGTCAGCCAAAGAAAAGCCGGCGGGAGTCAGACGGATGATGAAGGATCAACTTCGCGATTTCATCGACAGGATCTCCGAGACCAAGCATGTTTCGGACGAAGACGTGAAGATGCTTCAGGACGAGATCCTGGGCGGCGGTATCACGAGTCGTCTTGAGGTCGAATCTCTGCTGGCGCTTGATCGCGTCATCGATGCCGGCGAGAGCTGGGGGGCGGCACTGAGCAAGCTCGTGGTCGATTTCGTCGTCTGGAACCGGGCGCCGCACGGCGTGGTCAGCAACGACGATGCCTTCTGGCTCGCCACCCTGCTGGAGATCAGCGGCCCCTCACCGAACGCCATGGACATCGCTTACGCCATTCTGGACGAGGCCGGCTACGTCGACGTGGCGCTCCTCGACTTCATCATGCGCGGACGCCAGCAGGCGAGGCTGTCCCAGATGGCCGCCTGAGGACAGCGCCCCATCTAACGCTAAATGCTGAATGACGCCCCGCTTCCCCAAGGCACCGATGTGCAGTAACGGAGGTGGGGCTTAATTGTTTGGGTGGAGCGTTCGAGGATTCATGTTCGACAAGATCCTGATTGCGAACCGGGGCGAGATCGCGTGCCGGGTCATCAAGACCGCCCGGCGGATGGGCATCAAGACCGTGGCCGTCTATTCCGATGCCGATCGGGATGCCCTCCATGTGGAGATGGCCGACGAAGCCGTCCATATCGGACCGGCCGCCGCCGCCCAGTCCTACCTCGTGATCGAGAAGATCATCGAGGCGTGCCGGCAGACCGGCGCCCAGGCGGTCCACCCGGGCTACGGCTTCCTGTCCGAGCGCGAGGCGTTCCCCAAGGCTCTGGCCGAGGCCGGGATCGTGTTCATCGGACCCAACCCCGGTGCCATCGCGGCCATGGGCGACAAGATCGAGTCGAAGAAGGCGGCTGCGGCCGCGAAGGTCTCCACGGTTCCGGGCTATCTCGGCGTGATCGAAGGGCCTGACCAGGCGGTGCAGATCGCGGGCGAGATCGGTTATCCGGTCATGATCAAGGCCTCGGCCGGCGGTGGTGGCAAGGGCATGCGCATCGCCTATTCGGCCGACGAGGTCGCCGAGGGCTTTGCCCGCGCCAAGTCGGAGGCGGCCTCCTCCTTCGGCGACGACCGGGTCTTCATCGAGAAGTTCATCACCGATCCGCGCCACATCGAGATCCAGGTGCTCGGCGACAAGCACGGCAACGTGATCTAT
>DASZBB010000183.1:0-18444 GCA_035944695.1 Microvirga sp.
CGCGCACCGCCGACGCTGGAGGCCAGCCGGGTCTGGCACGTGGCCTGGACGCTCGATGCCGATGTGATGCACGAAGCCGCGCAGCTGCTGATCGGCAGGCACGACTTCACCACCTTCCGTGCCGCTGAATGCCAGGCCAACAGCCCGATTCGGACGCTCGACCGCCTCGATGTCGAGCGGATCGGCGACGAGATCCGCATCTATGCCTCCGCCCGCTCGTTCCTGCATCATCAGGTGCGCTCGATGACGGGCACCCTGGAGCGGGCCGGCGCAGGGCGCTGGTCCGTGGAGGACGTGCGCGCGGCCCTCGATGCGCGAGACCGCAAGCGCTGCGGGCCGATGGCGCCGCCGACGGGCCTCTACCTGATCGGCGTCGATTATCCGGATCTAGCCTAACAGGCCTCGCATCGCCGTTCCGACGAAGGCGTTGAGCACGATGCCGAGCACGACGATGCCCAGCGCCGGCACGCTTGCGAGCTTCAGCGTGGTCTTGGTGGCGAACCATTGCAGTCTTACGATGATGATCGCGAAGGCGAGGCTGAACAGGCTCGCGAGCCCGGGAGGCGCCCAGCCGAGCAACATGAGCATGGCCGGGACCGAGAGCACCAGCATGCCGATGACGGAGATCCAATTCGTCACGATCACGAAGGGAACGTACGCCTTCTCGAGCCGAAACCACCGGGCGATCCAGATCATCGCGACAGGCAGGGCGATGAACCCCGCCACATGCCCGAGAGCCACCACGAGATCGACCCAGAGATTGTCGAGAAGCGACCGGTCCGGCTGAAGGAGACCGAGGCGAAGGCGCTCGAAGGCGAGGGATACGATGAAGGCTGGAAGGGTGAGCCAGATCGCCATGAAGGAGCGCCAGAAGCCCCGCTCGCTCATGTCGAAGGATTTCAGTCCCTCGGACCTGCTGTTGAGAAGGTCGAGCGTTCCCTTGAACGAGCGGTTGACCTCATCAGCCGTGACGATCATGAGCGCCTCTCATCTGAAGACGATTGCCCTCAGAAATAGACGGAGCTTGCAAAACGTTCCGGCTATTCTTCGACTTTAGTCTAAATAGTCAAGTTTCCCGTCTCAGGCGCCCGGCGCGAAGTAGGCGTCCAGCACCTTGCGGTAAATCACTGCCAGCCGGTCCAAATCGCCAACGGCCACCCGCTCGTCGATCTGGTGCATGGTCTGCCCGACGAGGCCGAATTCGACGACCGGGCAATACTTCACAATGAAGCGAGCATCGGACGTCCCGCCCGTGGTGGACAGCTTCGGCTGAGAACCGGTCTCGGCCTTGATGGCATCAGCGATGAAGCCCACGAACTCGTTCGGCGGCGTGAGGAAGGCCATCGCGTTGGTCGGCTCCACATTCAGGGTGTAGCGCACCGTGTTGCCGGCGGCTTCGCGCAGGCGGCGCTCGATCTCCGCCTCCAGGCTGTGCGGCGTCCAGAGATCGTTGAAGCGGATGTTGAAGGTGGCCCGCGCCTCGGCTGGGATCACGTTGGAGGCCGGGTTGCCGACATCGACGGTCGTCACTTCCAGGTTCGAGGCGTCGAAATGATCCGTGCCCCGATCGAGCGGCTCCTTCAGGAGGCCATCGAGCAGGCGCATCAGGCCGGGAATGGGATTATCCGCCAGATGGGGATAGGCCACGTGCCCCTGCTTGCCCTCGACGACGATCCGGCCCGTGAGCGATCCACGCCTCCCGATCTTGATCATATCGCCGAGCTGGTTCGGATTGGTCGGCTCGCCCAGGATGCAGTGGCTGAACCGCTCGCCGCGGCCCTTCGCCCATTCGAGGAGCTTCACCGTGCCGTTGACGGCCGGCCCCTCCTCATCTCCCGTGATCAGGAACCCGATGGAGCCGTTGAAGTCCGGGTTGGCGCGGATGAAATCCAGCGCCGCCGCCATCATGCAGGCGATGCCGCCCTTCATGTCGACGGCACCACGCCCGTAGAGCTCGCCGCCATGAATCTCGCCGCCGAACGGATCGTATTGCCAGCGGCTCGCATCGCCCGGCGGCACCACATCCGTATGCCCGGCGAAGAGCAGATAGGGCTCGCCCGTGCCGTAGCGGGCATAGAGATTCTCCACATCAGGCGTCCCGGGCTCGGAAAAGACCGGACGATGAACCTCGAAGCCCGCCTCCTTCAGCACCCCCTCGATGAAGACGAGAGCCCCGCCCTCTTCCGGTGTCACCGAGGGGCAGCGCAGGAGCGATTGGGCGAGAGCGAGGGGGGAGTGGTCCATCGGATCAGTCCCGCAACAGCTCGTTGATCCCCGTCTTGGCGCGGGTCTGCGCATCGACGCGCTTCACGATGACGGCGCAGTAGAGGGACGGGCCTGGGGTGCCGTCCGGGAGCGGCTTGCCGGGGAGCGAGCCGGGAACGACGACCGAATACGGAGGCACGCGGCCAACGAAGACCTCGCCGGTGTTGCGGTCGATGATCTTGGTCGAGGCCGAGATGAACACGCCCATGGAGAGCACCGAGCCCTCGCCCACGACCACGCCTTCCACCACCTCGGAGCGGGCGCCGATGAAGCAGTTGTCCTCGATGATGGTGGGGTTGGCTTGGAGCGGCTCCAGCACGCCGCCAATTCCGACGCCGCCGGAGAGGTGCACGTTCTTGCCGATCTGGGCGCAGGATCCGACCGTCGCCCAGGTGTCGACCATGGTGTTCTCGTCCACATAGGCGCCGAGATTGACGAAGGAGGGCATCAGCACCACGCCGGGCGCGATATAGGCGCCGCGCCGGACGGTGCAGTTGGGGACGGCGCGGAAGCCCGCGGCCCGGAAGCGGTTCTCGCCCCAGCCGGCGAACTTGGACGGAACCTTGTCCCACCAGGTGGCCTCGCCCGGTCCGCCGCCGATGACCTCCATGTCGTTGAGGCGGAAGGACAGCAGCACCGCCTTCTTGAGCCATTGATGCACCTGCCACTCGCCGCCCGTCTTCTCGGCGACGCGGGCCTTGCCGGAATCGAGAAGGTTCATCGCGTCCTCGACGGCCTCGCGTACGGCGCCGGTGGTGGACGGGCTCACATTGGCCCGGTCTTCCCAGGCGGCGTCGATGGTGCGGGCGAGATCGGTGCTGGACATGGGCAACTCTGGCAAGGGGTTTCGTTGCCGCCTGATTAGCAACGGCGCCCGGGCCTGTCACCTGAAAGACGTTCGATTCAGAACGACGTTCGCTGCCTGATCGCCGCCGAGAGCGTGCCCTCGTCGAGATAGTCGAGCTCGCCGCCGACCGGCACGCCGTGAGCGAGCTTCGTCACCTTTACGGGCAGATGCGCGAGAAGCTCGGTGATGTAATGGGCCGTGGTCTGACCGTCGACCGTGGCGTTGAGCGCCAGGATCACTTCCGTGACGCCGGGCTCGGACACGCGGGCGACGAGGCGCTCCAGGTTCAGGTGCTCGGGCCGTACGCCGTCGAGGGGCGAGAGCACGCCGCCGAGCACGTGGTACTTGGCGTTGATCGCCCCCGAGCGCTCCAGCGCCCAGAGATCGGACACGTCCTCCACGACCACGAGAATGGACGGATCGCGCTTGGCATCACGGCAGACCGTGCAAGGATCCGACGTATCGACATTGCCGCAGGACGAGCACACGACGATGCGCTCGTTGGCGATGCGCATGGCATCGCTCAACGGGTTGAGCAGCGTCTCGCGCTTCTTGATGAGATGGAGCGCCGCGCGCCTGGCCGAACGCGGCCCCAGACCCGGCAGGCGGGCGAGGAGCTGGATCAGGCGCTCGATCTCGGGGCCGGCAACGTGCTGAGCCATGTAGTTCTCAGAACAGCTTGAGACCCGGAGGCAGGGGCAGGCCCTTGGTGAGGCTCTCCATGCGCTCCTGGGCGGCGCGCTCGGCCTTGCCGCGGGCGTCGTTCATGGCCGCGACGATGAGATCCTCGAGGATCTCCTTCTCGTCCGGGTTCATGAGCGAGGGATCGATGTTGATCGATTTGAGGCTGCCCTTGCCGGTCACCTTGACGGTCACGACGCCGCCGCCGGCGGTGCCGTCGACTTCGAGGGTGTCGAGCTCGGCCTGGGCGTCCTGCAGCTTCTGCTGCATGGCCTGAGCCTGCTTCATCAATCCCATGATGTCCTTCATGACCGTATCCTCATGTCAAAACAGATCGTCGTCTTCCTCGGTCTCGTGCGCGGCGAGCGCATCGGCCTCGCCGAGGATTTCCGTTTCCGCGTCCTCGCCGGCCTTCTCCGCTCGCTCGATCACGTTCACGATCTGCGCGCCAGGGAATTTCGACAGCACCGCCTGCACGAGGGGATGGTTGGCGGCGCCTTCCCGGCGCTCGCGCTCGGCGGCGACGGCTTTCTCGTGCAGGGTCTGCCCGCCCTCCTCTGAAGACAGGGCCACCATCCAGCGCTCGCCGGTCCATTGCTGGAGCGCGCGGGTGAGGTCGTTGGCGATGGTGCGGCTGCCCGTCTCGGTAAGGCTGAGCTCGATGCGCCCTTCCTCGAAGCGCACGAGGCGCACGTCCCGCTCCAGCTGCGATTTCAGCACGATCTCGCGCTTCTCGCCGGCCAAGGCCACCACGTCCTCGAAGCGGCGAAGGCGCATGGTCGGCTCGGGCTGTGCCGCCTGCGGGCGCGGCTGCGGATGCGGCTGGGACGTTGCCAAGGCCATGGTGCCGGAGGTGGCGGGCCCGGGCGGCCGCGTGGCCGGCGCAGATGGTCCACCGGCCGGGACCGGTGCGCCGTCCTTGAGGGCCCGCAGGGCCTCGTCCGGCGTCGGCAGGTCGGCCGCATAGGCGAGGCGCACGATCACCATCTCGGCCGCCGCGATCGGGCGGTTCGAGGACTGCACCTCGGGAATGCCCTTCAGGAGGATCTGCCAGGCGCGCGACAGGGTGCGCACCGACAATTTCTGGGCGTAATCGGCCCCACGGATGCGCTCGATCTCGGAGAGAGCGGGATCCCTGGCGGCTTCGGGAATGAGCTTGAGGCGGGTGACCACGTGCGAGAAGGCCGCGAGATCGGACAGGATCACGGCCGGATCCGCGCCGGCATCGTATTGCGAACGCAGGCCCGCGAAGGCGGCCGGCACGTCGCCGCGCATCACCGCCTCGAATAGGTCGATGACCTGGGTGCGGTCGGCCAGACCCAGCATGTCGCGCACGGTGTCGGGCGTCACGACGCCGGCCCCATGGGCGATCGCCTGGTCCATGAGCGACAGGGAATCGCGCGCGGAGCCTTCCGCTGCGCGGGCGATGGCGGCAAGCGCCTCCTGGTCCGCCTGCACGCCCTCGGCGGCGCAGATGCGGCTCAAGTGAGCCACGAGCTTGTCCGCCTCGATGCGGCGCAGGTCGAAGCGCTGGCAGCGGGACAGGATCGTGACCGGGACTTTGCGGATCTCGGTGGTGGCGAAGATGAACTTCGCGTGCGGCGGCGGCTCCTCCAAGGTCTTCAGGAAGGCGTTGAACGCCTTCTCGGAGAGCATGTGGACCTCGTCGATGATGTAGACCTTGTAGCGCGCCGAGACCGGCGAGTAGCGGATGCCGTCGATGATCTGGCGGACGTCGTCGATGCCGGTATGTGAGGCAGCGTCCATCTCCAGCACGTCCACGTGCCGCGATTCCATGATCGCCTGGCAGTGCACGCCCAGTTCCGGCATATGGATGGTGGGAGCCCCGGACCCGTCGGCCTTCTGGTAGTTCAGGCCGCGGGCGAGGATGCGGGCCGTGGTGGTCTTGCCGACGCCGCGCACGCCGGTGAGCATCCAGGCCTGCGGGATGCGGCCCGTCTCGAAGGCGTTCGACAGGGTGCGGACCATCGCCTCCTGGCCGATCAGGTCGTCGAAGGTCTTGGGGCGGTATTTACGGGCGAGAACGCGGTAGGGCGAGGCCTTCGCTGTGGGGGCGGGCGCGGCGGGGAAGCCCGGCAGGGCCGGCTCGTCATTCAGGGGCGTGCCGGCTGTGGTATCGTCCATCGACTGCAAGGCTTCGGAGAAACTTATTAAGGTGGGAGGCTGGACGAAGACCCGTTCGGTCTCGTTAGGGCTGCTTCCTTCCGGACCTGACCCGGTTGGCGAGTGAGACGTCCCTCGCCAACCTCCCATCGGCTATATGGGCGTATCGGCTGCGAAACGCAAGTTGGAAACGAGCCCCCTGCCCGATCATCCCCGCTCTCCACCGGGCTCTCTCCATGCATGCCGAGGAACACAGGCTGACACGAAGCCGCAGGCGCGGTTACATAGCCTCATGACATTCAAGCTCGATTCCCGGCTCGAAGCCGACACGATCCCGGTCGGCGACCTCGCCCTGTCCTCCGTCCTGCTTCTGAACGACGCACGATTTCCCTGGTTCGTGCTGGTGCCGCGCGTTGCGGGAGTGAGCGAACTCACCGACCTGGCCGAGGAGCAATCCGCCCAGCTGATGCAGGAGATCCGCATCGCCACCAAGGTGATGCTGGCGCTTTCGAAGCCCGACAAGGTGAACGTGGGGGCGCTGGGCAACATCGTGACGCAGCTTCATGTGCACGTGATCGGACGCTTCCGCTCCGACCCGGCCTGGCCCGGCCCGGTCTGGGGGCACGGCACCCGCACCCCCTATCCCGACCACGCGGCGACCGCCCTGATCGAGCGCGCCGCCTCCCTTTTCGCGGCGGCTTGATTCCATGACCCGACCCATCGCCTACATCACGAACCCGCTCGTCCGTCACAGCGCCGAACGGGACCCGGAGGCGCTTGCCAAGGCGGCAGGCGATCCGCGCACCGCCATGGTGGTGCTGGCCGGCGACCTGCCGATCCTCCAGGCCGGGGAGCCGGGCACGGGCCTCCTGCCCGCCTCCGTCCTGAACCGCCTCCCCGCCCACCAGGAACAGATCTTTCTCGGGATCCTGGAAGAGCGCGCGGTCGTGGCGACCCTGACCGCGCCGGAGACCGCGGAACTGTTCCAGGCCGATCCCGCCTTCTCGGTGGTCGATCTGCGTTCGATTGCCGTGCGCGGCCTCGTGCCGGCGGAAGAGCTCGGCATGCTCGCCATGGCGAAATCTCTCCTCGACTGGCACCGGCGCCATCGATTCTGCGCCAATTGCGGTGCCCCGACGCAACCCGCCCAGGCGGGTTTCCGGCGCGATTGTCCTGCCTGCGGCGCCCAGCATTTCCCCCGCACCGACCCGGTGGTGATCATGCTGATCACGCAAGGCGACAAATGCCTCATGGGCCGCCAGCCGCGCTTCGCCGAGAAGATGTATTCCTGCCTCGCGGGCTTCCTGGAGCCCGGCGAGACCATCGAGGACGCGGTCCGGCGGGAGACCTTCGAAGAGGCCGGCATCCGAGTGGGCGCGGTGCGCTATATGGCGTCCCAGCCCTGGCCCTTCCCGTCCAACATCATGATCGGCTGCATCGGCGAGGCGCTGACCGACGACATCGCCTTCGACGGGGAGGAACTGGAAGACGCCCGCTGGTTCACCAAGGACGACGTGAGGCGGATGCTGGAGGGCACGCACGAGTACTATGCGGCTCCCGCCCCGATCGCGATCGCGAACCACCTCATTCGGGAATGGGTGAAGGCGTAAGCGCGGAGCTCGTCCGATCGGGATGGCTGGGACGGGAAAGCGCGGGGCCCATGCCCTCGTCGTCATCTCCGGGTTGGCCTGGGGATCCACGCCTTGGCGCCGCGGCTTGGGCAGACGTGGATGGCCGGGACGAGCCCGGCCATGACGAGGCGGGTAGTCAGGGCCGGTGATTCCGACCGGGAAACCATAGCGCCCTTGCGACGCCACCACCTCTACGGCTGCGGGTTCAGCCCGAACCGATAGGCGATCTCGACGACCGTTTGGCCGCGCAGGTCGAAGGATTGCTCGGCGCCCGGCGTCCCACCCAAAGTCTCGTAGAAGCGGCGCGCGGGGAGATTCTCCTTCAGCACCCACAACCCGACCGAGCGGAAGCCATGCCGGCCGAGATGATCGAGAATTCCGCCCATGAGCCCGCGGCCGATTCCTTGCCGCTTCACCTTGTCGAGGAGGTAGATGGCAAAAATCTCCGCCTCGGTGCCGAGGCGTTCGGCACTCTCCCGGCGAACCGGCCCACCGCACGCGAATCCGACGATCTCGCCGTTACCGGTTTCCGCAACGAGAAGCCTGGCCTGCGGATCCGGCCGCGCGAAGGCGCCCTGCCACATCCGAATCCGCTCCTCGACGGACAGCCCGGCCAGCGCTTCGGGCGAGAGGAAATCCTTGTAGGATTCGCGCCAGCCCTGGACGTGCACCCGGGCGATCCCCTCCACGTCCGCCTCGACCGCCTTGCGGATGAGGGTGGTCACTCGGCCGCCTCCTTGATTTTGTCCCGGAACGGGTCGGCCGCGTAGACGCCGAGGATGCGCAGCTCGCGGGAGAAGAACTCCAGCTCCTCCAGGGCCCGCTTGAGGTTGGTGTCCTCCGGATGCCCGTCCACCTCGGCATAGAACTGGGTCGCCAGGAACTCGCCTTCGAGCATGTAGCTCTCGAGCTTGGTCATGTTGATGCCGTTGGTCGCGAAGCCGCCCAGCGCCTTGTAGAGCGCGGCTGGCAGGTTGCGGACCCGGAACACGAAGGACGTGACGGTCGGACCCTGCCCGGCGGGCGCCCATTGCGGCGTCTTCGACAGGATGACGAACCGGGTGGTGTTGTGGGCCTCGTCCTCCACGTTCTCGGCCAGGATCTTCAGGCCGTAGATGTCGGCCGCCAGGCGCGGCGAGAGGGAAGCCCGGGTCGGGTCCTTCCACTCGGACACCTCGCGGGCGGAGCCCGCCGTGTCGCCGGCCACATGGGCTTTCAACCCGAGCTTGCGGATGATCTTGCGGCACTGGCCCAGGGCATGGACATGGCTGTACACGTCCTTGACGGTACCGAGATTGGCCTCCGGGATCGCCATCAGGTGAAAATGGATCCGCAGGAAATGCTCGCCGACGATGTGCAGCCCGGAGGTGGGCAGCAGGTGATGGATGTCGGCCACGCGGCCCGCGATCGAGTTCTCGATCGGGATCATCGCGAGCCCGGCCGTCCCTTCGTTCACGGCGGCGAACGCATCCTCGAAGGTGGGACAGGGCAAAGCCTCCCAGTCGGGACGCGCTTCCGAGCAGGCCGTGTGGGAATTGGCGCCCAGCTCGCCTTGGAAGGAAATAAGCTTACTCATCATGTCCTCCGCGATGCGATGATCTCGCGCGCCCTGTCCAGATCGTGAGGCGTATCGACGCCGAGCGGCACGTCGTCGACCACGACGGCGTCGATGCGCATGCCGGCCTCCAGCGCCCGCAGCTGCTCCAGCTTCTCGCGTGTCTCCAGCGGCGAGGGCGCGAGGCCGACGAAACGCTGGAGCGCCTTCCGGCGATAGGCGTAGAGGCCGATGTGATGATAGAGCGGGCCATCGCCATAGGGTGCGGTCGCGCGGGTGAAGTAGAGCGCGCGGAACCGACCGGAAGAAATCGGGCTCCCGACCATCTTCACCACGTTGGGATTGGTCCTCTCCTCCTCCCGGGCGATGACGGCCACGAGGGTCGCGATGTCGACCGCCGGATCCGCGAGCGGGATGATGGACGCCGCAATGGCGGCCGGGTCGATCGTCGGCAGGTCGCCCTGGACGTTCACCACCACGTCGTGCCGCCCTTGAGGATCGAGCTTTTCCACAGCCTCGAAGATGCGGTCGGATCCGGAGGCGTGATCGGACCGGGTCATCACCGCCTGCCCGCCTGCCCTGGCGACCGCCTCGGCGATCTCGGAAGCGTCCGTCGCCACGGCCACGGGCCCGATTCCCGCTTCCACGGCCCGGCGCCATACATGGACGATCATCGGCTCCCCGGCGATCTCGGCCAGGGGCTTGTTCGGTAGCCGGGTTGCGGCCAGACGGGCGGGGATGAGGACAAGAGGATCGGACATGGCACGGTTTGGTCTAGACGGTGCCGGTCCTTAGCAAGGCGGTGTCCATTTGTCATGGCCTGGATCCGGACCTTCGGACGCCCTTCTGCGTTGCAGAGCCGTGCTGCGACCACGAGAACGGCGAAAACTCCGGGAAACCCCATTGTCAAAACCCTATCACTACGGCTAAGCAACGGCGCTGTCGCGGGCACCCGCCTGCGGATCCGTTCTGCTGCGCTGATTTCGCCGGGTACGAAGGCGAGGAGAGCCTAACTGATGAATATCGAGACCAATAAGATCGCGGGCGCCGTTTTCGGTTCGCTTCTCTTCGTGGTCGGCGTCAACGTTATCGCCGGCGGCCTGTTTGCTCCCCATAAGCCCGCCGTTCCTGGTTACGACCTCCCGGCTCCCGAGGAAGGCGCTGCCGCCGATGCAGGGGCCGCCGCTCCGGCCGAGCCGCTTCCGGTTCTTCTCGCCAGCGCCGACGTCGCCAAGGGTCAGGCCGCGGCCAAGAAGTGCGCCTCCTGCCACACCTTCGAGGAGGGCGGCGCCAACAAGGTCGGCCCCAATCTCCATGGCGTCGTCGGACGTCCTGTCGCTTCCCACGCGGGCTTCAACTACTCGGCGGCCCTAAAGGGCAAGGGTGGCGATTGGAATTATGAGGCTCTGAACGCCTTCATCCAGAACCCCAAGCAGGCCGTTCCCGGCACCATCATGGCCTTCGCGGGCATCGCCCAGGCCAAGGAGCGGGCAGATCTCATCGCCTATCTGAAGTCGGTCTCCCCCAGCGCTCCTCCCCTTCCCGAGGCGTCTGCCGCGGCTCCGGCCAATGGTGCCGCTCCTGCGGCGCCCGCCGCTCCCGCCGCTCCCGCGGCCCAGTAAAGCGCGTCATACTTTCATTTCGAAAAGCCGGGCCCCAAAGCCCGGCTTTTCCTTTTGGTCTTTCCCGCCATTAGCGCGTTGTCCCTTGCGATCGCGGTGTTGCGCCCAAAAATGTAGCTAACGACAGACGCCTCGCCGTTTCAGGAGACGCCTTGTGATCCGTACCTTTCTGCCGAGCTTCCTGGCCGCCTGCCTCGCCTTCTCGCCCCTTGCAGCCCAGGACGCCCCATGGCGGCATGGTTCGGCCCTGCTCGACGAGCCGAAATACCCGCAAGGCTTCCCGCATTTCAATTACGTCAACCCGAACGCCCCGAAGGGCGGCCTCGTCCGACTGGGGGCTCTGGGCACCTTCGACAGCTTCAACGTCGTCGTGGCCGGAGTGAAAGGTTCCCCCGAGCAGGGGCTCGGTCTCGTCTACGAAACCCTGACGACCTCCGCCCTCGACGAGGCGAACGCCTCCTACGGGCTGCTGGCGGAATCCTTCTCGTACCCCGAGGATTATTCCTCCGTCAGCTTTCGTCTGCGCCCGGAAGCGCGCTGGCACGACGGCAAGCCCGTGACGGCGGACGACGTGATCTTCTCGTTCGAAAGCCTGAAGGCCAACAGCCCGACCTATGCCTTCTACTACGCCAACGTCACCAAGGCCGAGAAGGTGAGCGAGCGCGAGGTCAGGTTCACCTTCGACGAGAAGGGCAATCGCGAATTGCCGCAGATCATGGGGCAGCTGATGGTCCTGCCGAAGCACTGGTGGGAAGGCACGGCTCCCGATGGCCGCAAGCGCGACGTCACGCAGACCACCCTCGAGCCGCCGCTCGGTTCCGGCCCCTATCGCCTCAAGAGTTTCGATGCCGGCCGCAATGCGTCCTACGAACGCGTGAAGGATTATTGGGGTGAAAAAGTCAACGTGAACGTCGGCCAGAACAACTTCGATGAGATCCGTTACGAGTATTACCGCGACGCCACGGTGCTGCTCGAAGCCTTCAAGGCGGACCGCCTCGACTTTCGCACCGAGAACAGCGCCCGCAACTGGGCCACCGGATACGACTTCCCGGCGAAGCAGGAAGGCCGAGTCATCCTCGAAGAGTTTCCATTCCGCGCCACAGGCGTGATGCAGGCCTTCACGCTCAACCTGCGGCGCGACAAGTTCAAGGACCAGCGCGTGCGCCGGGCCCTCAATCTCGCCTTCCCGTTCGAGGAGCTGAACAAGACGATCTTCTACGGCCTCTACGAGCGCCCCTCGAGCTATTTCTATGGGCTCGATCTCGCGTCGTCGGGACTACCCGAAGGCAAGGAACGGGAGATCCTCGAGAGCGTCCGCGACAAGATTCCCGCATCCGTCTTCACGACGCCGTACAAGAACCCGGTCAACGACTCGCCCGAGGCGATCCGCAGCAACCTGCGCGAGGCCGACCGGCTGCTCAAGGAGGCCGGCTGGGACATCAAGAACGGCCGCCGGGTCAATGCCAAGGGCGAGGTCCTGAGCGTGGAACTGCTCAGCAGCAGCCCCAACGAAGAGCGCGTGTTCCTGCCCTACAAGGCCTCCCTGGATCGCCTCGGCATCGCCGCATCGGTGCGCACCATCGACGACGTGCAATACACGAACCGCACCCGCTCCTTCGACTTCGACATCGCCACCGGCCTCTGGCCCCAATCGCTCTCGCCCGGCAACGAGCAGCGCGAGTTCTGGGGCTCGCAGTCGGCTGCGCGCGAAGGCTCGCGCAACCTCGCCGGCATCGCCGATCCCGGCGTCGATGCGCTCATCGACAGAGTGATCTTCGCCAAGGACCGCGACGAGCTCGTGGCCGCCACGAAGGCCCTCGACCGCGTTCTGCTTGCTCACGACTATGTGGTCCCGCAATGGACTTCGCTGAAGCAGCGCACGGCGCGCTGGAACCGCTACAGCCATCCCGAGACCATGCCGCGTTATGGCGGCGCGGCGTTTCCGACCATCTGGTGGTACGACGAAGCCAAGGCCGCCAAGACGGGAGCACCGCGATGAAAGACATCAGCCGCCGCCTCATGCTCAAGACGGGAGCGGCAGGAGCCGCTCTTTCCTTGCTGCCCCGCATCGGCCTGGCGCAGGAGGGCGAGACGGAAACGCACGGCCTCTCCAGCTTCGGCGAGCTGAAGCTGGCGCCGGACTTCAAGCATTTCGACTATGTGAACCCCGCCGCGCCGAAGGGCGGCACGCTGGCGCTCCAGATCAAGCAGACCCTGGGTAACCAGAACTTCGACACCTTCAACACGCTCAACATCTTCGTGCTGCGGGGCGACGGCGCGGCCGGAATGCTCGGCACCTTCGACACCCTGATGGCCGGCTCGGGCGACGAGCCCGATGCGCTCTACGGGCTCGTGGCGAAGAGCGTGCGGATTTCCGACGACAAGCTCACCTACCGCTTCCTCCTACGTCCGGAAGCGCGCTTTCACGACGGCTCGAAGCTGACCGCGAAGGACGCGGCCTTCTCGCTCAACATCCTGAAGACCAAGGGACACCCGATCTTCTCTCAGATCCTGACCCAGATGGCCTCGGCGGAAGCGGAATCCGACGAGATCCTGCGCGTCCGGTTCACGCCGGAACGCCCCCGCGACCTCCATCTCACGGTCGCCGGGCTGCCGATCTTTTCCGAGCGCTATTGGCAGGGGAAGGATTTCGAGGCCTCGACGCTCGAAGCGCCGCTCGGGTCCGGCCCCTACAAGGTCGGACGCTTCGAGGTCGGACGCTTCATCGAGTTCGAGCGTGTGCCGGATTACTGGGCCAAGGACCTGCCGGTGAATGTGGGGCAGAACAATTTCGACCGCATCCGCTACGAATATTTCCGCGACCGTACCGTGGCCTTCGAGGCCTTCAAGAACGGCACGCTCAACTATCACGAGGAGTTCACCTCCCGCACCTGGACGACCGGATACGACTTTCCGGCCGTGCGCGAAGGCAAGGTGAAGAAGGAGGAGGTCCCGAACGAGGCGCCTTCGCCAATTCAGGGCTGGTACTTCAACACGCGCCGCGAGGTCTTCAAGGACCCGCGCATCCGCGAAGCCATCGGCCTCGCCTTCGACTTCGAGTGGACGAACGCCAACATCATGTTCGGCCTCTACAAGCGCACAGCGTCGTTCTTCGAGAACAGCGACATGAAGGCTGTGGGCAAGCCCTCGCCGGTGGAACTGGCTCTGCTGGAGCCCTTCCGCGACAAGCTTCCCGCTTCGGTGTTCGCAGATCCCGTGCTTCCGCCGGTATCCGACGGTTCCGGACAGGACCGGCAACTGCTGCGCCGGGCGGACGAACTCCTGCGCCAGGCCGGCTGCAAGCGTGACGGCGGCGTGCTGAGGCTGCCGAACGGGCAACCGTTCAGGATCGAGTTCCTCGATTCCTCGCCCTTCCTGCAGCCTCACACCCAGCCGTTCCAGAACAACCTGAAGCGCCTCGGCATCGATGCACGCTCGCGCATCGTGGATGCGGCCCAGTATCAGCAGCGCCTGAACGAATACGACTTCGACATGACGAGCCGCGCTCTCGTCGGTGTGTCGACTCCGGGCGACAGCCTTCGGTCCGTCTACGGCTCGCAGGCGGCCCGAACGCCGGGTGCGCAGAATCTCGCCGGCATCGCCGATCCGGCCGTGGACGCCCTGATCGAGCGGATCGGCAACGCCAAGTCGCGTCAGGAGCTGAACATCGCCTGCCGTGCCCTGGACCGGATTCTCCGTTCGGGCCATTATTGGGTGCCCATGTGGTACCGGGCCAGCGAATGGCTGGCCTATTGGGATCAGTTCTCGCGCCCGCAGACCAAGCCCCGCTTCGTCTCGGGGGCGCCTGGAACCTGGTGGTACGATGCCGAGAAGGCAAAGCGGATCGGGAGAGGATAGGGCTTGGACAGGACTCTGATGCCACGCTGCGAGGCGCGTATCGGCTTCGACCGTATGTTGGATCATGGCTTGAAAGACACATCCGGCTTCAGCGACACTCACCTTGGCCGCATCGGCCTCAGATCCGCAGGCGCTTGATGCTGGCCTATATCGCACGCCGCATTCTCCTCATGATCCCCACCATCCTCGGGATCATGCTCATCTCCTTCGTGCTGGTGCAGTTCGCTCCCGGCGGACCCGTGGAGCGCATCATCGCACAGCTGCAAGGCCAGGATTCCGGCGCCTCCTCGCGCATCTCCGGCGGCGGGGGCGATTTCGGCGCGCAGAGCCCCGGCGGTGCAGGCGCGGGCGATGCCTCCTCGTCCCGTTATCGCGGCGCGCAGGGGCTCGATCCGCAGTTCATCAAGCAGCTCGAGGCGCAGTTCGGCTTCGACAAGCCGGCGCATGAGCGCTTCCTGAAGATGCTGTGGGACTATGCCCGCTTCGATTTCGGCAAGAGCTATTTCCGCGACATCTCGGTTTTGGAGCTGATCAAGGAGAAGCTGCCCGTCTCGATCAGCCTGGGCCTGTGGATGACGCTTCTCTCCTATGCCATCTCGATTCCGCTCGGCATCAAAAAAGCCGTGCAGGACGGTTCCTCCTTCGATATCTGGACTTCGGCGATCGTCATCATCGGCTATGCCATTCCGGGCTTTCTGTTCGCGATCCTTCTGATCGTACTCTTTGCCGGCGGCTCGTTCTGGCAGGTCTTTCCCCTGCGCGGGCTCACCTCCGAGAACTGGGCGTTCATGCCCTGGTACATGCAGATCGCGGACTACTTCTGGCATCTCGTGCTGCCGATCACCGCCATGGCGCTCGGCGCCTTCGCCACCTCGACCCTGCTCACCAAGAACTCGTTCCTCGACGAGATCCGCAAGCAGTACGTGCTCACCGCGCGCATGAAGGGCCTGTCCGAGCGCCAGGTGCTCTACGGCCACGTCTTCCGCAATGCCATGCTCATTGTGATCGCCGGCTTCCCGGGCGCCTTCATCGGTGCCTTCTTCGCCGGCGCGCTCCTCATCGAGACGATCTTCTCTCTCGACGGACTCGGCCTGCTCTCCTTCGAGTCCATCGTGAACCGCGACTATCCGGTGGTCTTCGCCAACCTCTATATCTTCTCGCTGGTGGGCCTGGCGGTGAACCTGCTCTCGGACCTCACCTATACCTGGATCGATCCGCGGATCGATTTCGAGACAAGGGAGGCGTGAGATGAACGAGACCGTTCCCGTCGCGTCTCCGGCCGCATCGCCCATCGCCCCGCCGCTTCCGAAGGAGGGCTTCATCAGGCTCTCACCCCTCAACCGGCGGCGGCTCCAGAACTTCAAGGCCAACCGACGCGGCTACTGGTCGTTCTGGATCTTCATGGTCCTCTTCGTCCTGAGCCTGTTCGCGGAACTGATCGCCAACGACAAGCCGATCCTCGCCTCCTACAAGGGCGAGCTGCTCTACCCGGCCTTCGTGGATTATCCGGAGGAGAAGTTCGGCGGCTTCCTGGCGCAGACCGACTACCGCGATCCGGTCATCGCCAAAGAGATTCAGGACAACGGCTGGCTGCTCTGGGCGCCGGTCCGCTTCTCCTACACCACGCATAATCTCGACCTCCCCGTTCCGGCGCCCGCGCCACCCACCTGGATGCTCACTGACGAGCAATGCCGCCCGATCGCGGAGCGCACGGGCGGCACAGGCTGCCGGGACATCGAGTGGAACTGGCTCGGCACCGACGACCAGGGTCGCGACGTGGTCGCGCGCCTGATCTACGGCTTTCGCATCTCGGTGCTGTTCGGCCTCACGCTCGCGGGGATTTCATCCATCGTGGGCATCCTCGCGGGAGCTGTGCAGGGCTATTACGGCGGCTGGACCGATCTTCTGTTCCAGCGCTTCATCGAGATCTGGACCGCCATCCCCTCGCTCTATCTCCTCATCATCATCTCGGCCGTGATCACGCCGAGCTTCTTCGTGCTGCTCGGCATCCTGCTGCTCTTCTCCTGGGTGTCGCTGGTGGGCGTAGTGCGCGCCGAGTTCCTGCGCGCCCGAAACTTCGAATATGTGCGCGCCGCGAGGGCCCTGGGCCTTTCCAACAGCACCATCATGTTCAAGCACCTGCTGCCGAACGCCATGGTGGCGACGCTGACCTTCATGCCGTTCATCATCAACGGATCGATCACAACGCTGACCTCCCTCGACTTCCTCGGTTTCGGCCTGCCGCCGGGCTCGCCCTCGCTCGGCGAACTGCTCGCCCAGGGCAAGGCCAACCTTCAGGCGCCTTGGCTCGGCCTCGCGGGCTTCTTCGTGATCGCCATCATGCTCAGCCTCCTCATCTTCATCGGCGAAGCGGTGCGCGACGCCTTCGACCCACGGAAGACGTTCCGATGACCGAGCCCCTCCTGTCCGTTCAGGATCTCTCCGTCGCCTTCCGCCAGGGCGGAGGCGACATGCTGGCGGTGGACCGCGTATCCTTCGACGTGATGCCGGGCGAGACGGTGGCACTTGTGGGCGAGTCCGGATCCGGCAAGTCCGTCACGGCCCTGTCGGCCTTGAAGCTCCTGCCCTACCCGTCCGCGCACCACCCGTCGGGTAGGATCCTGTTCAAGGGCAAGGATCTGATCGCCGCCGACGAGGACGAGATGCGCAAGGTGCGCGGCGACGACATCACCATGGTGTTCCAGGAGCCGATGACTTCGCTCAACCCGCTCCATACCATCGAGCGACAGGTCGGCGAGATCCTCAAGCTCCACCGCGGTCTCTCCGACCGTCAGGCGCGCACCCGCACGCTCGAGCTCTTTCAGCTCGTCGGTATCCGCGATGCCGAAAGCCGCTTGAGCGCCTATCCGCATCAGCTCTCCGGCGGCCAGCGCCAGCGCGTGATGATCGCCATGGCGCTCGCCAACGAGCCCGATCTCTTCATCGCCGACGAGCCCACCACCGCCCTCGACGTGACGGTGCAGGCGCAGATCCTGAAGCTGCTGGCCGAGCTGAAGAGCAGGCTCAACATGTCGATGCTCTTCATCACCCACGATCTCGGCATCGTGCGCAAGATCGCGGATCGCGTCTGCGTCATGCTCAAGGGCAAGATCGTCGAACAGGGCACAGTTGCCGAGGTGTTCGGCAATCCGCAGCATCCCTACACGCAGAGGCTCCTGGCCGCAGAACCGAAGGGCCGCGCCAATCCGGTCGCGAAGGACGCGCCGGTCATCGTCGATGCCGGGCCGATCAAGGTCTGGTTCCCGATCAAGCGCGGCTTCTTCCAGAAGACGGTCGGCCACGTGAAGGCGGTCGACGGGGTTTCCGTGCGGGTGCGCCGGGGCGAGACCGTCGGCGTTGTGGGCGAATCCGGTTCCGGCAAGACGACGCTCGGCCTTGCCATCCTGCGCCTTGTGCAATCAGAGGGCCCCATCGTCTTCCTCGACCACCGCATCGACGGCATGCGCGGAAAAGAGATCCGCCCGATGCGAAAGGATCTCCAGGTGGTGTTCCAGGACCCCTACGGCTCCCTCTCGCCGCGCATGTCCGTGGCCGAAATCGTCGAGGAGGGGCTGCTCGTCCAGAACAAGGGCCTTTCCTATGCCCAGCGCCGCGAGATCGTCGCTAAGGCCCTGCAGGATGTCGGCCTCGATCCGTCGACCATGGACCGCTACCCGCACGAATTCTCCGGCGGCCAGCGCCAGCGCGTCGCGATTGCGCGGGCCATGGCGCTCGAGCCGAAATTCGTCGTGCTCGACGAGCCGACCTCCGCCCTCGATATGTCCGTGCAGGCGCAGATCGTCGAGCTGCTGCGCGGGCTGCAGAAGAGCCGGAAGCTCGCCTACCTGTTCATCAGCCATG
>DASZBB010000184.1:0-40709 GCA_035944695.1 Microvirga sp.
GGTGGATCAGCGGCTGTGGAAACAGTGGATAGAGGCTTAGGCTACCGCTTCGCCTCGCGGGAATTCTGCTGCCGCTACACCGGCGCCTAAACTGCCTCGGTCGAAACTCTACTCGGGAATTAGTTCTACGATGGACGGAGACACGAGCAACGCGACGCAAACGAGCGCTAGAATGATGTAGGTGAATAGGCCTGGGATATTTCCACTCATTTGGATTGCGCCTCCTGCGGCCAGCGCTTGGATCATCGCAGAGTTTCACCTGCTATGATACCGCAAAAGGCGGGTTGGCCGGTGAGCTCGGAGATGGCGGGTAGAGATGGCCAAGCCTATAGGGGAGGGTGTCTTGTCCCCAAAGCCCACAGGTTGGCGACTGGAGGCCGAATTCCTCTACGTGGATTCGCTGCCCCAAAACCCTTATGGTACAAGGCTTTGAAGATGATCTTCTCGCCTCGAAGCGCCGGTGGATTCACTGGCCATCCTCTTGTTACCTGAGGCGCGCGACAGGCAGAAAAACGTTAATAGCCGATTAATCGGATGCACTGTGAAGGATGAGGAGCGGGTATCCTTTGGGATAGGAACAAGGCGCCTAAGGTTGTGTTGACATGCTGGCAACAACTATCATATTGATAGGTTCATGAGAGATGAGCTTCAACCCGTTCCTGCCGAGCCTCAGCACCAGTCCAACGATAAGAAGCCCGACCAGCCGCCTCCAAACAGACTTCTGCAAATCATCCGTTTTCTTTCGGAGCATTCCGAACGTGTCATCTTTGGAGAGCACGCTCAAGAGCGCATGGAAGAGCGGGGGATCACGGATGATGAGGTTTTCACAGTTCTTCGTATCGGGGAGCTAAAGGGGCGTATCACGCCGGGCAAATCGGCCGGCGAATGGAAGTGCAAGGTAGTAGCGCAGCCGCGCGGGTCCCGGCAGATGGGAGTGGTAACGATCATCATGCTTGAGGGACACCTCTTTATTAAGACAGTTGAATGGGAAGACAGATGACCACCATCAGGTTCAGCATCAAAGACAGAGAGATGAGTGCCGAGCCGTTTCACTATAAGATGAGTGGCTTGGACGACATTTATCTTCTGAATGGCTTCAAGGTACATGATACGTCATACGGACGGGGCGTATCTGTTGAGGGAACCGAAGATCTTCATAAAGCAATTGGCCTATATCTAATTAGGAATAGGAAGGTCCTAGGTCCTAAGGATATCCGGTTCTTGCGTAAGAATATGAAGTTTACGCAGGATGACTTGGCCGAAAGCCTGGGCGTAACTAGCCAAACAGTAGCTAGATACGAGAAAGGTCAGACGGAAGTGCCAGGTCCAGTGGATAAACTGCTGCGAATCCTCTATGGCCTTTACTTGTTGCCAGAAGACAAGCGCAATGAGGCAATGAAGGCGATTCAGAAAGTTGTTGATGCAGGCAGACAGCAAGAAAGCATTGACGAGACTGCTGATGAACCAGCCTTCTTTGGCACAACCCCAGAAGGTTGGCTAAAGGCCAAGCCGATGGAGCCAGTCCCGCATCTTGATTGGTAAGAGAACCGAACATGAACCCTTGAGGCCGCCCACGGGCGGCTTTTTTATAGGCACACATACGCGTGAAGCGATTGTGGGCTTTGCCCTATTCCTCTGGAAGAGAAGAGGGAGGGGTTGGGGCTCAGATCTGACGGGGGATGCCACGCCGTAGATCAAGCGCCTCAACAGTCTCCCTACGAATAGCCGTCAGGGTGGCTTCGACGGCTCCCCAGTTGCCCGGCAAGATCTCCTCAACGGCTTGGATTGCCGCTGCCTGGGAGTCAGCCCGAACCAGATAATAGGAAATGGCTGGGTGGCCGATCTCGGTTGGGATCTCAACCTTGACTGAATAGCAAGGCACTCTGTTGTCCTGCATCGCCGCCCATCCCCAGCCGACAGGGCAATATCACTCCGCATTCAGGTCCGGAAGAGAAGCAGGAGGGGTAGTCGCAGGGGCCTTAGCGCTTTGCTGGGCTGGTTGTCTTCACAGGCTCAGATGGGAGCAGCTTAACGGCTTGGCCGAACGCGAGCCCGATCACCAGCCCTAGGATGATAACGATCGGCAAATCATACCATGCGCGCCCGGTGATCATTCGCTGCCTCATCCTCCTCTCACACCATAGCGGCTAGGGAAGTCAGGGGACAGTCTCATTCCGTCCTTCCGGCCGTGAGAGAGGTGGGGAGGGCCGATAGGATACCTTCGGCGCATTCCCGCCAAGCTCGTTGTGCCCAGGGGTTCTTCTCCCAGGACCAGCGTCGACGGGACTCGCTCGACTCGTACCCGGCGCGAGCCATACGCCACACCGCCGCCTGAGACCGGTCCGGCCCCATTGCTGTCAGCATATGGCGGGCGCACCTAAGCCACTCTTCCTTCTCGCGTTTGTTCTTGCCCCATGGCTGCTTGTAACCCCATCCAGAGTACTCGTAGGCAGACTTGGCAGCCTTTTCGATCAGATCGGGCATCTCGAGGTGGTTGACCGCCTCGCGACCGATATTCCGAGCCATCTCATCGGGAGGCCTGCGGGCTCGCTTCTCGGGCGTTTCGGGCTGCGGGGGTTCTATAGCGGCTAAATCTGTGCTCATGGCATACCCTTGAAACGTCCAACAGAACGTCCAACGTCAGGGCCGCCGATCCTCGTCAAAACCCTTGATCTTCAAGGAAACTTGAGGGCTTAAAAAGGTGAATGGCGGAGACGGAGGGATTCGAACCCTCGATACCCTTTTGGGGTATGCTCATTTAGCAAACGAGTGCCTTCAGCCGCTCGGCCACGTCTCCAGGCGAAAAGGCCGGATCTGAGATCCCGCTTCGCAGGTGGCGCAATAGACGCGAACAGGGTCTCTTCGTCAAGGTCCAAAATCGCCCGATCACGTGCCTCCGAGAGGGAAAGCCGTTGCCGGGCCGACGGGAGTGGGCTTCACCAAAACAGGTGGGAGAGAGCGAGACTCGCAAGCCCGATGCCGGAGAGGAAGACGGGAAACCACTTCGGGCATGAGCACTTTGCTTCGTCGAATTCCACCCATTCCTCCCTGGGGTTCGTGAGCATGGCCCATGAAAGCGGGTATGGACTCAGGAGGAAAGGGGCACGGGTGATCAAATATGATCTCTAACGCCTAAATCCTCGGCATTCTGACCGTCGAGGGAGCGCGGATTTCCGTTCTTCACGAGGCAGGTGCCATCTCGGCCGTTTCGTAGAGACGCCGGATCTCGTCGAAGCTGCGGATAGCGGGGGCGGACTGCCGGACGATCACGGCGCTCAATTGCCTGAACTTGTCGTCGGCCCAGTCTTCGACGACCAGGGCGATGGCGTCCCGAAGCGGCAATGTCGCGATCTTGCACGCCATGCTCATGCCGGCCGATCGCTCGAACGGCCGGCTCAATGCAAGAAGATCCACCATCTCGTCGAAATCGTGGGCTGCTGTCACAATGCTCTCCACTGCAAAGGCTCGATCAATCTCGGCCATTGGCAGTCAATTGTGGCAACCAGATGCCCAAGCTTGCGGTAGGCTTGCCTGACAAGCAGAAGTCCAGCGGAAAAGACGCGTTCGGCCTAAGGCACGATCCTCCGCGCCGGATACCGGAAATGCTTGAGCAACTCGTCATTGTGGCCGACCAGCAGCGCGGCCTCCGACGGAAGGGCGTCCTCGGTCACACGTTCGAAGCCTGAAAAGAAGCCGAGGAAAGTCGCATTCGGCAGGCTCATGAGGAGGATCGACTGGCCCGACGCCGGATCGCACGCCGCCGCGAGCATCATCTGCTTCGGGCCTCCGAGCTTGACGAAGAGCTCTTCGAACTGATCCTGCGTCGGCTCCCAGTCAGCGGGGCCGATGGCCTTCTTCGCCCAAAGCATATGCCCAGTCCTGCACCCGAGGAGGTCCTCACGGGCCAAATCCTAGCTTAGTCTGCGTCCACAGGCGAGAGACGGCTCTAGTTCAGGCTCTCTCTGCCGGGTAATCCTTCCAGGGCTGGATTGGGTCCTTCGATCTCGTTCGAACCGTCGGGAATGATGAGCACGGAAACGGCATGGCCACTGGAGGCGAGCATGTCCGCCGCCTCGAAGGCCGATCGTTCCGCGTCCTGACGGGTTGCGAATGCCGTCTGTTCCCGATCCGCGTAGGTGACCAGCCACTCGTCCTGAAACTTGAACACGACAAAGCGGTCCGTATGCATCAGCTCCTCCCAAGCCCCGCTTGGCAGCGGAGCCTTCGAAAGGCTACCCGATGCCGCTTTTGCGGGAACGAATCGTTGGAGGTAGAAGGCAGGTCAAGAAGGATAGAGCGCCCGGCTCGCACGAGAGCCGCAGCGCTCAGATCAGCAAAGGGTCCGCGAATCGGGTCAGCTGGGAAGTCGCCCGTCGGGCGTGTACTTGTCGACGGCCTGTGGGAGCTCTCTGGACAGGCGCGCCAGGATTTCCTCGCGCGACAAACCCGTCTGTTGCGTTAGGGTCGCCAAGACATCGGGCCCGATCGCCTGCTCCAGTTGCGGTGGAGCGACCTCCTTGTTCGGTCCGGTGCCGACCCAGGACTCGGCGATGTCGCCCTGGCCGTTCTGCCGGAACCTGTCGACCAGTTCGCCCAGGCCACCGTTCAGCACATTGCCTGGATTTTGGCCGGCCAGACCGCCCAGCAATCCGCCCAAGCCTCCTAACCCGCCCGAGCCGCCTTGCTGCTGTCCGGGGAGGCCCGGGGCTCCTGATGGATTTTGTCCCAAGCCGCCGATCATCTCGGCAATCTTGTCCCTGTTCTGGTATCCGGCGATGGCTAGAAGCCCCAGAAGGGCCGTCATGGATGGAAAGCCGCGGCTCATATGTTCCTCCTCATTCGCTGCACGAGAACAGCAGCCGCATCGAAAGAGTTCCACGATCCGGTCGCCTGCTTCGGCGGATCGGTCCATCGTGAACCGGACAATACGCACCTTTGACAACGATGTTTCAGGCAAGCCGCTGCCGTCGAGAATGGAAACTTTGGCGACAACCGTGCTCGCCTGTCCGCCGGATTGACGAAGTCTCGGTCGCTGCGGAATGTATGCGCCCATTGTCGATGCAATTGTGAAAGGCAGGTCGATGACGACGTTCGATGTGGCGGTGATCGGCCTTGGCGCCATGGGGAGCGCCGCGCTTTTCAACCTCGCGCGCCGGGGGCGGCGTGTGATCGGAATCGAACAGTTCGAGCCGGGGCACGACAAGGGTTCGTCGCACGGGGAGAGCCGGATCATCCGGCTTTCCTATTTCGAACACCCGTCCTATGTGCCGCTGGCGCGCCGGGCCATGGAGAAGTGGCGCGAATTGGAGGCTCTCTCTGGCCGGACCATTCTCACCGTCACCGGCGTCCTGGAGGCGGGCTATCCCGGCTGCCCGATCGTCGAGGGCTCCCTCGAGGCATCGAGGCTGCACGACCTCGAACATGAGGTGCTGGATGCAGCCGAGATCAACCGGCGCTTTCCCGCCTTCAAGCTCCCGTCCCATTGGACCGGATTGTATCAGCCGGATGGCGGCTTCCTGCGGCCGGAACTCGCCATCCGGCAATTCGTCGGACTGGCGGAAAACCATGGCGCCGAAGTACGGACACGGGCGCGCGTCCTGGCCATCGAGCCGAACGGCGCCAGCGTGCGGGTGCGGACGGAGGCCGGCGAGATCGAGGCCGGATCCGTGATCATCGCGGCAGGCGCGTGGGTCGGGGATTTCGCTCCCGAACTGAAGCCGCACCTCAAGCTGACGCGGCAGGTGCTCGGCTGGTTCGAGCCCTTGCAGGCGGCCTCGTTCGCTCCGGATCGCTGCCCGGTCTTCATCCTCGAATCCGAGGACGACGCCTGCTACGGCTTTCCGGATTTCGCCGGCACGGGCGTCAAGGCGGCCTCCCACCGCAAGGGAGCTTATTTCACCTCGGCCAATGACCTGGTGCAGGACGGCGGAGCCGCCGACGAGGCGCAGATCCGGCGCATGCTCGCCCTTGCGATGCCGGATGCCAACGGGCCGCTGAAGGCCATGCGGACCTGCATGTATACGCGCACGCCGGACGAGGATTTCGTGATCGATCAATCGTCCGACGATCCACGCATCGTCGTGGCCTCGCCCTGCTCGGGGCATGGCTTCAAGTTCGCGAGCGTGATCGGGGACGTGCTGGCGGACCTCGCCCTTGGAAAAGCGCCGGCCAACGACATCTCTCGTTTCAAGCTCGATCGCTTCTGGTCGAAATCGGCCTGACGCGGCGAAGCATAAGGAGGAGGTACCGCCATGAAGAGAAGCTACGTCTGTCCTCTGTCCGCCCTGGCCTTGCTGGCCGGAAGCGGAGTTGCTCACGCGCAGGACATCACCATCGCCGTGGCCGGTCCGATGACCGGTGCGGTGGCCACCATCGGCGAGCAGCTCAAGAACGGCGCCGAGCTGGCCGCGCAGGCCATCAACAAGAACGGCGGCGTCAACGGGAAGAACGTCAAGATCGTGATCTACGACGATGCCTGCGATCCGAAACAGGCCGTCGCCATCGCCAATCGCATCATCGCCGAGGGCATCAAGTTCGTTGACGGGCATGCCTGCTCGGGCTCCTCCATCCCGGCCTCCGAGGTCTATGCCGAGGCGGACGTTCTGATGATGAGCCCGGCCTCCAGCAACCCGGCCATGACCGACAAGGCGGCCGAGCAGGGCTGGACGACCATCATGCGACTCTACGGTCGCGACGACGCACAGGGCAAGTTCATCGGGCCGTGGATCAAGCAGAATTACGGCACCAAGAAGATCGGCATCCTTCACGACAAGAGCGCCTATGGCAAAGGCCTTGCGGATGTGGTGAGGGCTTCCCTCAACAGCGCCGGCGTCAAGGAGGTGCTTTACGAGGGGATCAATCCCGGCGAGAAGGACTACAAGGCGGTGGTCAACCGCCTCAAGAGCCAGGGCGTCGAGTTCCTCTATTTCGGCGGCTATCACACCGAGGCCGGGCTCATCATGCGCCAGGCGGGTGATCAGAACTACAAGTTCCAGCTGATGATGGGGGACAGCATCGCCACGCCGGAATTCGGGGCCGTGGCCGGTCCTGCGGCTGACGGAACCCTGTTCACGTTCCCGCCCGACGGCCGCGACAGCGAGGCAGCCAAGGGAGCGTTGGAGCAGTTCAAGCAAATCGGCTTCGTCCCGGAAGGCTTCACGCTGTTCTCCTATGCGACCGTTCAGGCCATCGCCGGCGGGATCGGCAAGGCCGGCAGCGCGGATCCGAAAGCCGTGGCGAAGACCCTGCGCAGCACGACCGTCGACACTGTCCTCGGCCCGGTCACCTTCGACGAGAAGGGCGACATCAAGGATCCGAAATACAACATCAATGTCTGGAAGGGCGGCACGTACAGCAAGCTGACTCAGTGACGGGCGGCCTGACGCAAAGAGCAAGGGCAGCTCCGGACGGAGCTGCCCTTTTTCGCTGTCGATCGACAATCAATCGTGGGCCGCGGCCTTGCCGGTTTCCCGGTCGGGGACGAGGTGCTCGATGGAAACCCACTCCGTGCAGGCTCTGAGGATGGGGGTCAGATAAGCGCGGTTCCCCTCGATTTCGACCACCCGGCAGGAATAGGCCCGCCGGTCCCCGGGCGGGCGGTATATGACGGTCGTCCCAGGTCTGATGTCCTCATGGACCGGCGCATGTGGCGTGCTGGTCGTCGCGTGCTTCTCGACCTCCACGTTGTCCTGCGCGAGGGCCGCTTGCTGACCGGCCCGGTAGCGGTCTAGCGCCTCGATAGCCACCCGGGCTCTATCGCGGTAGCGATCGCAGACGACCCGCATCAGCGTTCCCGTTTCCCGCCCCGGATACCAAGTCACGCCACCGATCTTGGCCATTTCCTCCGCGACGATCTCAACTTCTTCCTCAGTCATGTCGACAATCCCTCATGAGCCGTTGGTGTGTGCTCAGATCGTGTGAACGCATACGTGTGACCTGACCGGTCGAGTGCTTATGCCCCAAGGAATGCTCGTTCTTGGCTTCGACGCCTGGCGTTTGGAATGCGCCGAACGGAGAGACGTTTGACTAGGCTCTTAATTCCATCATGCGCTCCTGCAGGATGGCGAGCTGCTGGACGTAAGGCTGCCGCCGCTCATGATAGCGGGCCTTCAGCTTCTCGAGGGCGCGGATCTTGATGTTGGTGTCCGGTGAAGTCCTGCTCAGCTGTGCGCGTTCCTGTTCGTAATCGAAATCGATGTCGGCCAGGGTCGCCAAAAGCGACTGAAGCAACGGTTGGAATGTGGGTGAGTAGATTCTTGGAAGGAGAGCCCCGTTATTCGCTTCTTCGTTATGAAACTTAGTATCGTTCATCTCTTTCCTCGTATTAACTTTGCGTTAATAAGAGGGTCAGAATACTGAGGTCGGGTTACCCCGTCTGTTTGGAACCCGACAAAGGCAGAAGAAATCTTTCTCTTCAACGCGCCGTGTTTCGCTGCTTGTCAAGGGCTGGACGAGAATGGGCGCTCGCCGCGGGTCCTTCGTGACCTGACGGAAGATGCCGCTCGAAGCTTCGGCGGATCGCCTGGTAGCACTCACACGCGGTTTCCTCGAGCCCGGCCCTGTTGGTAATCCTGATCGTTCCGCGGCCTTGGCTGATCAGGTCCATCCGCTGCAGTGCGCTTGTGACGCTGCTCACGGTCGAGCGCTGAACTCCCAGCATTTCGGCTAAGATCTCATGGGTGAGGGCGATGTCGTCCTTGTCGGTTCTGTCGTGCGTGCTCAGGATGGCGCGGCAGCACCGGGCTTCCACGCTGTGAACGGCATTGCAGGCAACGGTTTGAAGCGTTTGCGCGAGAAGAGCTTCCGTGTAGCGGACCAGCACGCGGCGCATCGGTGGGCGCAGTTCGAGGCCCTTGCTCAAGCGCTCCAAGGTAATGCGTGATGCCGAGCCGGAAATCTGGGTGACGTAACGCCCGAAGGACTGACGGGTAACGAGCGCGCTCACGAAGCCGAAGACGGATTCCCGGCCGAATACCGCCATCTGGACGGAACCGCCGTTCTGCAGATCCGTCACCAGAGAGATGACTGCATCATGAGGGAAATAGGTATGCCGAATCGCCTCGCCGGTTTGATAGACGATCTTGCCGCGCGGCAGTTCAACGATCTCGAGATAAGGCTCGAGCCATGAATAATCGTCTGGCTCCAGAGCGGCGAGGAGCTGGTTCCTTCGATGAAGGGCGGCCTTCGCACCATTCTTCATGGCAGGGTCATCACCGCGTCGAGGATGCCCGGATTCGGTTACCGGATATCCTTACAGGATCATAGCGTCACAACTTCAGGATGTGCAATCGCGGGCCGTACTTATGAACAGGCGGTTCGGGATCAGAGCATGTCCTCCTTGCAGGCAGGTCGTTGGATGGGGCTCGGACAGATGCCGGCTTCAGGGAAACGACAGGGCTGTGGCTTTGTGCCATGGCCTGACGGACATGCCTCCGAAGAGTAGAATGCCTCCGGTCGTGCTGACCGGTTCGAGGCCGGCTTCTGCATTGGCGTCATGGGCCCATGCGCATCCGCCGTGACAAAACCGGTTTACCCTTCCCGCGGAAGGCCTCAGCATGGCGCAGGACAGAAGCCCTGGGGAGAATTCCGCATTGAGCACGCAATCATCGTCGTATCAGATAGGCGGCAGCCCGGCGGATTTGGCGGACTGGTCCGCTCCCGAGCTTCTGGAAGCCTATGCCCGCAAGGCGGTGTCTCCCGTCGAGGTCACGGAGGCTGTGATTGCACGCATTGATGCCTATGAGCCGCGGCTGCAGGCGCTCTATGCCTTCGATCCCGAAGCGGCGCTTCGGGATGCGCGTGCGTCCGAGCAGCGCTGGATGAACGGACAGGCGAGGGCGCTCGACGGCATCCCCGCGACCATCAAGGAAAACATCGCCACCAAGGGGACGCCGGTGCCCCTCGGCACGGCGGCCCGTCCGCTCGTTCCGGCGGCCGAGGATGCGCCTCCGGCTGCGCGCCTGCGCGAGGACGGCGTGGTCATCCTCGCCAAGACCACCATGCCGGATTACGGCATGCTCTCCTCGGGCCTCTCGAGCTTTCACCCGCTCGCGCGCAATCCGTGGGATCTCTCGAAGAACCCGGGCGGCAGCTCGGCTGGAGCCGGCGCCGCGGCGGCGGCCGGCTACGGGCCATTCCATGTCGGCACCGATATCGGCGGCTCCATCCGCCTGCCGGCGTCGTGGTGCGGCGTGTTCGGCCTCAAACCGAGCTTCGGCCGCATTCCCATCGACCCGACCTATTACGGCCGCGTGGCAGGGCCGATGACCCGCACCGTGCGCGATGCGGCCCTCATGATGCAAAGCCTCGCGCGACCCGACATGCGCGATCCCATGAGCCTGCCTTATCAGGATCTGCCCTGGCTCGATCTCGACATCGACGTCAAGGGCCTGAGGATCGGCGTGATGATGCAGGCCGGCATCGGCATGACGCTCGACCCGGAGGTCCGGGCGGCCGTGGAAAGTGCCGCGAAGACCTTTGCTGAAGCGGGCTCTCTCGTCGAGGAGATGCCGCCCTTCATTACCCGCGCGATGCTCGACGGTCTCGACGACTTCTGGCGCCAGCGGGCCTGGACGGACATCGCTCCGTTGAGCGACGAGGAGCGCGGGATGATCCTGCCCTACATCCTGCAATGGGCCGAGGGCGGAAAAGACCTGACCGGCGCCGAGGTCTACGGCGGCATGAACCAGATGATGGTGATGCGCCACGCGGCCGTCGCCGCCACCCGTCGCTTCGACTTCGTGATCTCGCCGGTGGCGCCCTGCGTCGCCTATCCGGCGGAGCTGGCATCGCCCATTCACAATCCCGAGGAGCCGTTCGAGCATATCGGCTACACGGTCGCCTTCAACATGTCGGACCAGCCGGCGGCCTCCGTCAATGCCGGCTTCACGAAGGCGGGCCTCCCCATCGGCCTTCAGATCGTCGGCCGCCGCTTCGACGACGTGGGCGTGCTGCGCCTGTCCCAGGCCTGGGAGGAGATGTGCCCGGACAAGCGGCCCTGGCCGAAGGTGCAGCGCGACAGGTCTCCGGCCGCGCCGTCATGGCCGGGCTTGTCCCGGCCATGACGAGGGGCGGATGCTATCGAAGCGACATCGAGGCCCAGCCGCATGGGTTTTCTCGTGGGGAACCTGCTGATAAACAGCCGCCATGACGTACAAGGTTGCCGCCCTCTACCAGTTCGTCCCGCTGCCCGATTTCCGGGAGCTGAGGGACCCGCTGCACACGCTCTGCCTGGATCTCGGGATCAAGGGCACGCTTCTGCTTGCCCATGAGGGCATCAACGGGACGGTGGCCGGCACGGTGGCGGGCATCGATGCCCTCATGGCCGAGCTGCGCGATGGCGCGCTCTTCCAGGGGCGTCTGGACAATCTCGAACTCAAGTTCTCGACGGCGGGCGAGATACCGTTCAAGCGGATGAAGGTGCGGCTCAAGAAGGAGATCGTGACCCTGGGCGATCCTCAGACCGACCCGATGCGCCGGGTCGGTACCTATGTGTCCCCGGCCGAGTGGAACAGGCTGCTCGACGAGCCCGGCCTCGTGCTGCTCGACACGCGCAACGATTTCGAAGTCGAGATGGGCACCTTCGAAGGAGCGGTCGACCCGCGGATCAAGCGCTTCAGCGAGTTCAAGGACTTCGTGAAGAACGAGCTCGATCCGCGGCGGCACAGGAAGGTCGCCATGTTCTGCACTGGCGGCATCCGGTGCGAGAAGGCCAGCGCCTACATGCTGGCGCAGGGCTTTGAGGAGGTCTTCCACCTGAAGGGCGGCATCCTCAAATATCTGGAAGAGGTTCCGCAGGCGGAGAGCCGCTGGAACGGCGGGTGCTTCGTCTTCGATGAGCGGGTCGCGCTCGGCCACGGGCTCGTGGAGCGGCGGGATGGAGCAGGGCAATCCGATGAACGATCTTGAGGCTCGCATCGAGGCGCTTGAGGTGCGCGTCGCCTATCAGGACCAGGTGATCGAGGACCTGAACCAGACCGTCGTCGCTCAATGGAAGCAGATCGACGGCCTGAAGCGGCAGCTCAACGAGCTGCTCGATCGCGTGCAGGAAGTCGAGGACCATGCGGGCGGGCCGTCTGCGCCCGAGCCTCCGCCGCCGCACTACTAGTCCACCCGAACGGCAGCCGGGGCACCTTGCAGACTGCACTGGCGTCGCCACCAGCTCCCATAGCGAAAAGCATTTTGGCACCCGGTTCCCAGGAGTGCCAAAAAATTTTCGCGCGCCCTCTTGAACGGTGAAGCTCTTTCAACCAAATTTCCGACCGCGGAGGCCCGAACGGCTCCGCTTGAGGCAGCTAACAGACTGTAATCATTGGAGGAAGCTTCATGAAGTTCCGTCCTTTGCATGACCGGATCGTAGTCAAGCGCATCGAGGCCGAACAGAAGACCGCGGGTGGGATCATCATCCCGGACACCGCGAAGGAGAAGCCCCAGCAGGGCGAGGTGATCGCCGTCGGTCCCGGTGCCCGCAACGAGCAGGGTCAGCTCGTTCCCCTCGACGTCAAGGTCGGCGACACGGTGCTCTTCGGCAAGTGGTCCGGCACCGAAGTGAAGATCGACGGCGATGATCTCCTGATCATGAAGGAGAGCGACATCATGGGCGTGCTGGAACAGACCGCCGTCCAGAAGAAGGCCGCGTAAGGCTCAGTCCCACCATCAGAGTCACATATCGTTACGTCTCATCAGGAGTGACGAACAATGGCTGCTAAGGAAGTCAAATTCGCCCTGGACGCCCGCGAGAAGATGCTGCGCGGCGTCGACATCCTCGCCGATGCCGTGAAGGTCACGCTCGGTCCCAAGGGCCGCAACGTGGTGATCGAGAAGTCCTTCGGGGCTCCGCGCATCACCAAGGACGGTGTCACCGTCGCCAAGGAGATCGAGCTCTCCGACAAGTTCGAGAACATGGGCGCCCAGATGGTGCGCGAGGTCGCCTCTAAGCAGAACGACCGGGCCGGCGATGGCACCACCACGGCGACCGTGCTCGCCCAGGCCATCGTGAAGGAAGGCGCCAAGGCGGTTGCCGCCGGCATGAACCCGATGGACCTCAAGCGCGGCATCGATCTCGCCGTCGAGGCCGTAGTGGCGGATCTCAAGAAGAACGCCAAGAAGGTCACCTCCAACGACGAGATCGCCCAGGTCGGCACCATCTCGGCCAACGGCGACGCCGATGTCGGCCGCATGCTGGCGGAGGCCATGCAGAAGGTCGGCAACGAGGGCGTGATCACGGTCGAGGAGGCCAAGTCCCTGGAGACCGAGCTCGAGGTCGTCGAGGGCATGCAGTTCGACCGCGGCTATCTCTCGCCGTACTTCATCACCAATGCCGAGAAGATGCGCGTGGAGCTTGAGGATCCCTACATCCTCATCCACGAGAAGAAGCTCTCGGGCCTTCAGGCCATGCTGCCCGTGCTGGAAGCCGTGGTGCAGACCGGCAAGCCCTTGCTGATCATCGCTGAGGACGTGGAAGGCGAGGCGCTCGCCACCCTCGTGGTCAACAAGCTGCGCGGCGGCCTGAAGATCGCCGCCGTCAAGGCTCCCGGTTTCGGCGACCGTCGCAAGGCCATGCTCGAGGACATCGCCGTCCTCACCAAGGGCCAGGTTGTGTCGGAGGATCTCGGCATCAAGCTCGAGAACGTGACGCTGAACATGCTCGGCCGCGCCAAGAAGGTGGTGATCGAGAAGGAGAACACCACCATCGTGGACGGCGCCGGCGACAAGCGCGACATCGAGGCCCGTGTCGGCCAGATCAAGGCGCAGATCGAGGAGACCACCTCGGACTACGACCGTGAGAAGCTCCAGGAGCGCTTGGCCAAGCTCGCCGGCGGCGTCGCGGTGATCCGCGTCGGCGGCGCCACCGAGGTCGAGGTGAAGGAGAAGAAGGACCGCGTCGACGACGCCATGCACGCCACCAAGGCCGCGGTCGAGGAGGGTATCCTGCCCGGCGGCGGCGTGGCGCTTCTGCGTGCCCTGAAGGCTCTCGACACCGTGAAGCCGGTCAACGACGATCAGAAGACCGGCGTCGAGATCGTGCGTCGTGCCCTGCAGGCTCCGGCCCGCCAGATCGCCCTGAACGCGGGCGAGGACGGCTCCGTGATCGTCGGCAAGGTGGCCGAGGCGACGGACTACGCGGCGGGCTGGAACGCCCAGACCGGCGAGTACGGCGACCTCTACAAGTTCGGCATCATCGACCCGGCGAAGGTCGTGCGTGTCGCCCTTGAGGACGCCGCTTCGGTCGCGGGTCTCCTCATCACCACCGAGGCCATGATTGCCGAGAAGCCGAAGAAGGAAGCCGCTCCCGCGATGCCCGCTGGCGGCATGGACTTCTAAGCTCCGGCATCCATCCGATGAAGGGAAACGGCGTCGCGCGAGCGACGCCGTTTTCATTATGCGTTCGATCTGCGAAAATCGGCCATCCTCGCCTCCTCGGAGATGTCATGGCCGATCGTTGGTGGAGACGACCTCTCGTAAGACCGCAGGCCCTCAAAGCCGGGGACCGCGTCGCCATCGTGTCGACGAGCTGGGGCGGGCCCGCCGTATTTCCCCATCGTTACGAGGCCGGCAAAAAGGTTCTGGCCGACGTGTTCCGGCTTGAGCCTGTCGAGATGCCTCATGCCCTTCGCGAGGCCGCTTGGCTCGACCGCAATCCGCAGGCCCGGGCCGGGGACGTCCATACGGCCTTCGCGGATCCGTCGATCAAAGGCGTCATCGCCAGCATCGGCGGCGATGATGCGATCCGCCTGGTCCCGCATATCGACCTGGACGTGATCGCGGACAATCCGAAGGTCTTTCTCGGATACTCCGATCCGACCGTCCTGCACTTCGGCTGCCTCAAGGCCGGCCTCGGCTCGTTCTACGGCCCGACGGTCATGGCGGGCTTTGCGGAGAACGGGGGCATGCACGCCTATGCAGAGCATTCCCTGCGGAAGGCCGTCTTCCAAACGGAACCCATCGGCGAGATCGAGCCGAACCGGGAAGGGTGGACCGTCGAGCACCTGCCCTGGCAGGATCCGGAGAACCAGAGCCGCCGCCGCAAGCTGACGCCCTCGACCGGACCTCGGACCCTGCAGGGCACCGGCAGCGCGCGCGGACCTCTCATCGGCGGATGCGCCGAAGTCCTGGAGATGCTGAAAGGATCGGACTGGTGGCCGCCTGTCGATTACTGGGAAGGCGCGATCCTGTTCTACGAGACCTCGGAGGAGGCGCCGCCCGCATCCACGGTCCTGCGCTGGCTGCGGAACTTCGCCGCCCAGGGCATTCTCCCCCGCCTCGCAGGCATCGTTCTCGGTCGGCCCGGCGGGCAGACGGACGAGGCCTACAGGAAGGCGCAGGAGGAAGCGGTCCTGCGCGCTCTCGCCGAGGCGGGACTGGAGCACCTTCCCGTCCTGGCCGAATGCGATTTCGGCCATACCGATCCGATCGCCACCTTGCCCTATGGCGCCATGGCCGAGATCGATTGCAGCCGGGTCCGGCTCACGATCCTGGAGCCGGGCGTTAAAGGCCCCGTCGGCTGAGACCGTTCCGAACTTAACGATGCCGCATCACGGAGCCGTCCTCCGGCTCGGCCACGCTGGTCCTGATCGAGCCGGTCGTCTCCTCGGGCGACGTCTTGCGCAACTGGTTCACGAAAGCCGTCAGGCTGTTCGTCTTGTCCGGCTCGGGAGCCAGGAACGCCAGAGCGCTGCTGTCGAACGGCTCCTCCTCGATGGTCCCGTCGATCATGATCATCGTCTTAATGCCGGTCTGCATGTCGAAGGAGACGGACTTCACCTTCGTCTGCTTCTGCGGAGCGATCGGCTCTGCGACGACCAGGGATGCCGCCGCCGCGGATGCGAGGATCGGCTTGGCCGGCGCGCGGACGACGGTGACGGGCCGTTGGGTCGACCTAGCGGCGGAAGCCTGACGGGATTGCTTGTCCTGGAGCTTCCTTGCGGGTTCGTCGACGCGGTCGCGGACCGGCTGGGACACCGCCATGTACTCCGTCGGCCCGGACAGGATTTGCTGAAGCCGTCCCTCCGCCTCTTTGGCCTCCTTCTGCGTCGTCGAGCCGAAAGCCGCCGCGAGTGGGTTCTTGGCCTTCTCCGCCTCCGCCTTCGCTTTTGCGGCCTCTGCCGCTTTCGCGGCCGCAATCCGCTTCCTGGCCTCTGCCGTTTGGGCGCGGTTGTTGGTGCTGTAAGAGTACTGTTTGCCGTTGATCTCGTACCGGACCAACCGCGCCTCCGCACCGCTGAACATCATCCCATGCGTGACGATGGAGGCTCCAAGCAAAATAAGCGTCTTCTTCATCGGCCTATAAGAGCACATTGGCTCTTCCCCTTGCTCGGGTAAAACTCATGTGCTGACTATGGCGAATCTGTGACGAGTACTAAGTAATGTGCTGACTCGTAAGAGGTATGCTTCGGTAATACTGATACTTTTAATAGTAAATGCTACAAGATTCTGCTAATTTACTGATAAGAATTATTTATCTCTGCAGTGACTATCTTCATTAACTTTATATCATTGTGATCTTGAGGCGGCGGGGATGGCCGAAACGGCTCAAATTCAACGTTTCTCGCGGTCCTCATGCAAGCTTGGCGGACCCCCAATGCGCTGAGATCATGCCTGTCGGCGGCCGCTGGCGTCCTGCCGGCGGGGCCTCGTTCCTCATGAGGAGCCACACCTTCGTCATTTCAACGGTTTGAAGCCGAAATAATCCGAGGAACAGCGGGGAGGGCGCCCCGGTTGCCCGACATGAACGGTGCAGTCTGAGTCTTTCGTCTAACTTTACTCAAGGGCAACCATCCCTTGTTACCGAGCCTTCCTCAAAGCGCGACATGCCCTCGAACTGGAGTAGGCACCTATGAAACGCCGCAATTTTCTCGCTACGGCCGGCGCCGGCCTCGCCGCAGGCGCGGTCGCCAAGCCCGCCATCGCTCAATCCAACCCGGAGATCCGCTGGCGTCTGACCTCCGGCTTCCCGAAATCCCTCGACACCATCTATGGCGGCGCCGACTTCCTGGCGAAGTACGTGTCGGAGGCCACCGAAGGCCGGTTCCAGATCCAGCCGTTCTCGGCCGGTGAAATCGTCGGCACCTTCCAGGCTGCCGACGCCGTATCCGCCGGCACGGTCGAGATGGCCCACACGGCCGCCTACTACTATGTCGGCAAGGATCCGACCTTCGCGGCCGCCGCGGCAGTGCCGTTCACGCTCAACGCCCGCCAGCTCAATGCCTGGCAGTATCACGGCGGCGGCATCGGCCTCGTCAACGAGTTCATGGCCAAGCACAACCTCTATGCGCTGCCGGGCGGCAACACCGGCACCCAGATGGGCGGCTGGTTCCGCAAGGAGATCAAGACCGTTCAGGACCTGCAGGGCCTCAAGATGCGCATCGCCGGCATCGCCGGTCAGGTCATGGCGAAGCTCGGCGTCATTCCCCAGCAGGTGGCCGGCGGCGACATCTACCCGTCGCTGGAGCGCGGCACCATCGACGCGGCCGAGTGGATCGGCCCCTACGACGACGAGAAGCTCGGCTTCCAGAAGGTCGCGCCGTTCTACTACTACCCGGGCTTCTGGGAAGGCGGTCTGACGCTCCATTTCCTGTTCAACAAGGCCAAGTGGGAATCGCTGCCGAAGAACTATCAGGCGATCCTGCAGGCGGGCTGCATGGCGGCCAACATGGACATGCTCGCCAAGTACGACGCCAAGAACCCGGCCGCTTTGCGCAGTCTGGTGGGTGCCGGCGCGCAGCTGCGTCCGTTCTCCCAGGAAATCCTCGATGCCGCCTACAAGGCGACCAACGAGGTCTATGCGGAGATCTCCGCCCAGAATGCGGACTTCAAGAAGCTGATCGACTCGCTCCGCGCCTTCCGCAACGAGGAATATCTCTGGTTCCAAGTGGCCGAATACGCCTTCGACACCTACATGATCCGCGCCCGCACCCGCGGCTAAGTCTGCATTTGTCACGTCACGGAAGAACCCGGCGCCCCAAGCGCCGGGTTTTTGTTTGCAGGGCTGGTGTGCCCCAGGCGGGGAGCTTCACGGGTTGCGTCCGACGTTTGGAATGATGATCTCATGGCAATCCTCGTTCGGCCTTGAACCGCACCAGAAAGTTTGACCATGCCTCCCTTTTCCGTTCTCGATCTCGCGCCCGTCCCCGAAGGCTTCACGCCCTCCGATGCCTTGCGCAACACGCTCGACCTGGCGCAGCACGCGGAAAGGTGGGGCTACACGCGCTACTGGCTGGCGGAGCACCACAACATGGTGGGCATCGCCAGCGCGGCCACGAGCGTCGTGATCGCCCATGTGGCGGGCGGCACCAAGACCATGCGAATCGGCGCGGGCGGCATCATGCTGCCTAACCACTCGCCCCTGGTGATCGCCGAGCAGTTCGGCACCCTCGACGCCCTGTTCCCGGGGCGCATCGATCTCGGCGTCGGCCGCGCGCCGGGCACCGATCAGCGCACCCTGCGGGCCCTGCGCCGCGATCCGACCGCCGCCGACACCTTCCCGCAGGACGTGCTCGAGCTGCAGGCGCTGCTCGGCCCCGTGCAGCCGGATCAGGCGATCCAGGCCGTTCCGGGCGCAGGCTCGAACGTACCGATCTGGATCCTCGGCTCCAGCCTGTTCGGTGCGCAGCTCGCGGCCATGCTGGGCCTGCCCTACGCCTTCGCGTCGCATTTCGCGCCCGGAGCCCTGATGCAGGCCCTGCAGGTCTACCGCGAGCGCTTCCAGCCTTCCGCCCAGCTCGACCGGCCCTATGCCATGGTGGGCGTGAATGTGATCGCCGCCGAGACCGACGAGGAGGCGCGCCATCTCTTCACCTCGGCGCAGCAATCCTTCACCAACCTGTTCCGCGGCACCCGCGGCAAGCTCCAGCCGCCCATCGACGATATCGAGAGCTACTGGGCGCCGCACGAGAAGGCGCAGGCCATGAACATGCTGTCCTGCTCATTCGTGGGCTCACCCGGGACCGTGCAGGACGGGCTGGAGAGCTTCATCGCCCAGACCGGCGCAGACGAGGTCATGGTCGCGTCCGCGATCTACGACCATGGCAAGCGCCTGCGCTCCTACGAGCTTTTGAGCGACGTGCATCAGGCGATGAAGACAGCGGCTTAGCGCATTCCGTATCCGTCACCCTGCTTCCGAGAAAGCCTCCCCAGACACTCACTCTCCACGTCATCACCGGCCTTGTGCCGGTGATCCCGATTGGAGAGGCGCTGCGCTCTACCGATCGGGATGGCCGGAACGAGCCCGGACATGATAGGAGAGGGGTCACCCACGTCGAGCTGCTTAGCCGGGCAACGGGAGCGCTCCTAAGCCGTCGCGCCCCGGCCCCTCAGCGTCGGATCGAGCGCATCGCGCAACCCATCCCCGAGAAGGTTCAAGCCCAGCACCGAGAGCGCGATGGCGATGCCCGGCGCGATGGCGAGGTGTGGGGCCTGGGACAGATAGGTTTGGGCGTCGCTCAGCATGCGGCCCCAGCTCGGGTTGGGCGGGCGCACGCCGAGGCCGAGATAGCTCAGGCCCGCTTCGGTCAGGATCGCGAGCGCGAGCTGGATCGTCACCTGGACGATGAGCGCGCCCGCGATGTTGGGCATCACGTCTTCCCAGGTGATCCTTAACGGGTGCTTGCCGATGGCGCGGGCGGCCGCGATGTAGTCGAGCGTCCAGACCTGGAGCGCGACGCCGCGGGTGACGCGGGCGAACACGGGGATGTTGAACACGGCGATCGCCAGGATGGCGGCAAGCGGCCCCGAGCCCACCAGCGCGCCGATCATGATGGCCGAGAGCACCGCCGGAAAGGCGAAGACCACGTCCGACACGCGCATGGCGATCTCGTCGGCGATACCCTTCCAGGCGGCCGCCGCGCAGCCGATGGCAGTGCCGATGGCGGCACCCAAGAGAACCGCCGGCCAAGCGATGGCGAGCGAGTTCCACGCGCCCACCATGAGGAGCGAGGCGACGTCGCGGCCGAAATGATCGGTGCCGAGCAGGCCGACCTCTCCGGGGCCCTTCAGGCGCATGGCCACGCGCACGCGGGTCGGCACCTCGGGCGTCCAGACGAGGGAGACGAGGGCGGTCACGATGAGAAGTGCTGTGAGGATTCCGCCGACGACGAGGGCGGAGTTGAGAGGGATGCGGGAGCGCTTGCTCATGAGCGTCCCCTCAGGCGCGGGTCGAGGATGGCGTAGCCGACATCGACGATGAAATTCACCACGATGACGAGGCCGGAGAAGATCAGCACGATGTCCTTGATCACCACGAGGTCGCGCTGGTTGAGCGCCTGATAGGCGAGCCGTCCGAGGCCCGGCAGGTTGAACACGTTCTCGACGAGGATCGCGCCGCCGAAGAAGAACGACAGCTGCAGGCCGAGGATCGTGGTGACGGGAATGAGTGCGTTCGGCACCACGTGGCGGCGCAGCGTCCCGCCCTTGTCGACGCCCTTGGCGCGGGCAGTGCGCACGAAGTCGGCGCCGATCACTTCCAACGTCGCCGAGCGCGTGACGCGGGTGAGCACGGCCGCCTGGGGCAGGGCGAGCGCCACGGCGGGCAGGAGCAGCGCCTGGAAGGCGGGCCCGATGCCGGCGCTCCAGCCGGGAAAGCCGCCCGCCGGGAACCAGCCGAGCCAGGTCGAGAAGAACAGGATGAACAGGAGGCCGATCCAGAAGTTCGGCACCGCCACGCCGAGCTGGCTAAACACCAGCACGGCGCGGTCCACCGGCCCGTCCCGTCGCGCGGCCGCCGCGACGCCGAGCGGGAGTGCCAGCGCCGTCGAGATGAGGATGGCGAGCAGGCTCAACGGCAGCGTCACGTTCATGCGCTCGGCCACGAGGGTCGCAACCGGCATTTTGTAGGTGATCGATTGCCCGAGATCGCCGTGCAGCAGGCCGCCGATCCAGTGGAGGTAGCGCAGGAGCGCCGGCTGATCGAGCCCAAGCTCCTGCCGCAGGGCCGCAAGCGTGTCCTCGCGCGCCGCGGTGCCGAGCATGATGGCGGCCGGATCGCCGGGAAGGACTTCCAGGATGAGAAAGATCGCCAGCGACACGGCCAGGAGCGTGACGGCCAGCGAGACGAGGCGTGAGAGAATGAGGCGCAGCATCAGTTTACAAGTCCCGCTTTCCGACTAGGCGGGGAGGGATAGAGCGCAGGGAAACGGGACGCGAAGCATGCCACCCCGTCATGGCCGGGCTTGTCCCGGCCACCCCAATTTGATGAGTGCAGAGCTTTTCGCATCGGGATCACCGGCACAAGGCCGGCGATGACGTCGAGGGTTTTCGCGGAGCGTTGTCACGAGAATCGGCGCGACACCAAGCGCCGGCGTCACTCGCTCCACGACACCTCCGTCACGTCGTTCGACGGGATCGGCGAGTTCTCCCACAGGCCCTGCACCTTCGCGTTCCACACGCCGAGCTTCGGCAGCTGGAACAGGAACAGCGCGGGCACGTCCTCGGCCAGGATCTTCTGCGCTTCCGCGTATTTGGCGAAGCGCGCCTTCTCGTCCGTGGTCCTGGCGGCCTCGGCCACCAGCGCCTTGAACCTGTCGTTCTTGTAGTTGAAGTAATAGCTGTCGCGGGCGAAGATCTCGATGTCGAGCGGCTCCGTATGAGACACGATGGTGACGTCGTAATCCTTGTTCTTGAAGACCTCCTCGATCCACTTGGCCGGGAATTCCGTCGGGACGATCTTCAGGTCCACGCCAACCTCGGCCATCATGGCGGAGAGCAGCTCCGCCGAGCGGCTGGCATAGGCCATCTGGGGCGACTTGATGGTGATCGACAGGCCGTTGCCGTATCCCGCCTCCTTCAGCAGCGTCTTGGCCTTCTCCACATCGTAGGGAACCACATTCGTTGTGTCCACGAAGGCCGGATGGTTCGGCGAGAAGAAGCTGCCGATGGGCTGGCCGAAGCCGGAATAGGCGCCCTCGACCAGCGCCTTGCGGTCCACCGCATGCATGAGGGCGCGGCGCACGCGCACGTCGTCGAAGGGCTTCTTGGCGCTGTTGAGGCCGGCCACGGTCTCGCCCTCCGTGTTGCCGGCCACCGCCTTGAAGCGCGAATCCTTCTGGAACTCGGCGAAGAGTTCCGGCGCGCTGATGTTCGGGAAGGCGTCCACGTCACCGGCCTTGAGGGCAGCGACCTGGGCCTGTGCGTCGCTGATGAAGCGGAAGGTGACGGTGTCGAGCTTGATTTTGTCCTTCTGCCAGTAGTCGGGGTTGCGCACGAGCTCGACGCGGTCGCCGCGGGTCCATGACTTGAACTTGAACGGCCCGGTGCCGACAGGATTCGACGCGTTGCTGGCGGCCGTTTCCGGTGCCACGATCACCGCGTCGCCCCAGCCGAGATAATAGAGGAAGTTGCCCGAGGTCTCCTTCAGCTTGATCACCACGGTCGCGGGATCAGGCGTCTCGATGGAGGCGATCGGCGCGAAGATCTGCTTCTGCGCATTGGTCGATTTCGGGTCGCGGGCGCGGTCGAAGGCGAACTTCACATCCGCCGAGTCGAAGGCCGAGCCGTCGTGGAACTTCACGCCCTCCTGCAGGCGGAAGGTGTAGGTCAGCCCGTCCGGCGAGACCTCCCAGCTCTTCGCCAGCAGCGGCTGCACCTTGCCGGTCCGGTCGATGCGCACGAGGCCCTCGTAGAGGTTGACCCAGGTAACCTCGCGGATGGCCACGGGAGCCGCCACCGTCGGGTCGAGGCCCGGGGGCTCGATGGGCATGCCCACCACGAGGGAGGTCTTGGCCGCAAAGGCCGGGATGACGCTGACGGAGAGCAGGAGAGCGGCGGTCAGGAGGCGCTTCGTCATCAGGGCTTGAACTCCATCGGGTCGTGGGCTGCGACAGGTCGCGGTAGGACCAGCTTACGCAGGACCGCGCCGGATGGAAGATGCTCATTACGGATTGTTCACTTAACTTCGCCGTGACCGGGGCCTATTCATCGGGGATGAGCAGGTCCGCCAAAGTCCGCATTCGCAAGGGGATTGGCGGCGTGAAAGGCTTTGACATGGCTTTAGAGACCGCCCGGGTGCCCACCGCGAACGGCGCCCGATACCTCCAGCAGCTCTGCAAGCACTGGAGCCACAAGTTGGACGTCCAGCTCTCGGACAACGAGGGCATCGTCCGCTTCCCGGCCGCCGTCGCAACCATGACGGCGGATCCCGAGGCGCTGACGGTGCGCGTGGAAGCGCAGGACGACGAGACCCTCCAACGGATGAAGGGCGTCGTCGCCTCCCATCTCGACCGGTTCGCCTTCAAGGAGGCGCCACTTCCGTTCGAATGGTCGAAGGAATAGTGAAGCCACTCCACGTCATGGCCGGGATTGTCCCGGCCATGACGGCGGAGAATGTTATCTAACGGGAAGGTCCAACTCGGCCGCATCGCCTGATCTCGCATGGGAGAGAGCAGACTGATTCCGCCTCAAATGCACCGTCCTCCATCGACCTCCAGCACCACGCCGGTGATCATGCTAGCTTCGTCCGAGGCGAGGTAGAGCGCCGCGTTGGCGATGTCCTGCGGGGTCGAGAAGCGGCCGAGCGGGATCGAGTTGACGAAGAGCTCGCGCTTCTGCGGCGTGTCCTCGCCCATGAAGGTGGCGAGCAGCGGCGTCTCGCCGGCCACGGGAGCGAGCGCACAGACGCGGATCCTGCTCGGCGCGAGCTCCACGGCCATGGACTTGGTCATGGTGTGCACGGCGCCCTTGGTGCTGTTGTACCAGGTGAGGCCCGGGCGCGGGCGGAGCCCCGCCGTCGAGCCCACATTGATGATCACGCCGCTGCCCTGGTTCTGCATCAGCGGAACGGCCGCTTTGGCGAAGAGATAAATCGACTTCACGTTGACCGCGAAGACCCGGTCGAACTCGTCCTCCTCCACCTCCAGCATCGGCCGGTTGCGGTGGCTGATGCCCGCGTTGTTGACCACGATGTCGAGCTTGCCGAAAGCGCCGATCGTCTTTTCCACGGCCGCGTTCACGTCGGCGGCCTTCGACACGTCGGCGGAAAGGCCGATGGCCGCGGCGCCGATCTTCTCCGCGGCGCTTTTGGCTGCCGCCTCGTTGATGTCGATGATGGCGACCTTCGCGCCCTCGCGGGCGAAGGTTTCCGCAATGCCCAATCCAAATCCGGACCCGGCGCCCGTGACCAGCGCCACCTTGCCTTCAAGGCGATTCATGTTTCTTCCCTACCTTTGTGACCGACTTGCACTTCCTGACACTATGTCCTCGGGCTGTGGCCGAACATTCCTCGTGTTCGTCATCACCGGCCTTGTGCCGATGATACCGATGAAGAAAAGCGCGGCGCTTCACAGCATCGGGATGGGCGGGACGAGCCCGGCCATGACGGGAGAGGATGTTCGCTGCCTACCCGTGCGCGATGACGAGAGTCTTCGTCGTGGTGAACTCGATCAAGCCCTCGAAGCCCTTCTCGCGGCCATGGCCCGAGCGGCCGAAGCCGCCGAAGGGCAGCTCGATGCCGCCGCCGGCGCCGTAGCAGTTCACGAAAACCTGGCCGGCGCGCATGGAGCGGGCCACGCGGGTCGAGCGCATGGCGTCACGGGTCCAGACGGCCGCAGCGAGCCCGTAGGGCGTGCCGTTCGCCAGCCGGATCGCCTCCGCCTCGTCGTCGAAGGGCGTCGCCACCAGGACCGGGCCGAAGACCTCCTCCTGGGACAGGATGCTCTCGTGCGGCACCGGCGCCAGGAAGGCCGGCGCCACGTAGAAGCCGCCGGCCGGCGCGTCGGGGGCTACGGAGCCTTCGCCGATGACATTCAGCCCCTCGCCGCGGCCGCGCTCGAGATAGCCGAGGACGCGGCGCTGCTGGGCCTGGTTGATCATCGGGCCGAGATCGGGCTCATGTTCGGGATGGCCGGCGCGCAGGGCCCGGAAGCGTTCCGCGACTGCATCGACCACGTCCTGGAAGATGCCGCGCTGGATCAGCAGCCGGCTGCCCGCCGAGCAGGTCTGGCCGCCGTTCTGGATGATGGCGTTGACCAGGACGGGCAGGGCGCGCTCGAGGTCGGCGTCGTCGAACACCACCTGGGCCGACTTGCCGCCGAGTTCGAGGGTCACGCCCACATGGTTCTTGGCCGCCGCCGTCTGGACGGCCGTGCCGGTCTCGGGACTGCCCGTGAAGGACAGGAAGTCGATGCCGGGATGGGCGGCGAGCGCCGCGCCGGCCGTGCGGCCGAGGCCCGTCACGACGTTGAGCGCACCGTCCGGGAAGCCGACCTCGCGGGCGAGCGCCGACACGCGCAGGATCGTCAGCGAGGCATCTTCTGCGGGCTTCACCACGGTGGCGTTGCCGGCTGCGAGCGCGGCACCCACAGAGCGGCCGAAGATCTGCATCGGGTAGTTCCACGGCACGATGTGCCCGGTCACCCCGTGCGGCACCCGCTCGACACCGATGAAATGGGTGTTGAGATAGGGGATCACGTCCCCGTGCAGCTTGTCGGCGGCGCTGCCGTAGAACTCGAAATAGCGGGCGAGCGCAATGGCGTCGGCCCGGGACTGGCGCAGGGGCTTGCCGTTGTCGCGGCTCTCGAGGAGGGCGAGTTCATCCGCATGGGCCTCGACCGCGCCGGCGAGCTTCATGAGCAGGCGCCCGCGTTCGGTCGCCGTCAGCTTGCCCCAGGCGCCGTTGAGAGCGGCGCGGGCGGCCTTCACGGCCTCGTCGATGTCCTGCGCCGTGCCGGCGGCGATCCGGGCGAGCAGCGAGCCGTCGACCGGCGAGAGCACGTCGAGGCTCGTGCCGTCCGAAGCCGGACGCTCGCGCCCGCCGATGAGATTCTGGAACACCATGTTGGGCGCGAGGCTCGCGCTGACCTGATCGTTCACGGCTGTCGTCTCCCTAAATCATCTTGTTCATGCCCGGCACGGCGGCCAGGAGCTGGCGCGTATACGCGTCCCGTGGATGGGCAAAGAGTTGCGCGGTTTCGGCCATCTCCACAATCCGCCCTTTTTGCATGACTGCCACGCGGTCGCAGATCTGGGCGGCGACGCGCAGATCGTGGGTGATGAAGAGAATGGCCAAGCCGAGTTCTTCCTGAAGGCCCCGGATCAGCTTGAGAATCTCCGCCTGGACCGACACGTCGAGGGCCGAGACCGCTTCGTCCGCCACCAGCACGTCGGGTTTCATGGCGAGCGCCCGGGCGATGCCGATGCGCTGGCGCTGGCCGCCGGAGAATTCGTGCGGATAGCGCTCGATCGCCTGGGCCGGAAGGCCGACCTTCTCCAGGAGGATTCGGGCCTCGTCCAGGGCTTTGCCTGCGTCCTCTCCTTGCGTGATCGGTCCCTCGGCGATGATGCGCCCGACGTTGCGCCGGGGGTTGAGGGAGGCGAAGGGGTCCTGGAACACCATCTGGATCCGGCGGCGATGCGGACGCAGGTCGCGCTGGGACAGGGCGCCGAAGTTGAGGTCCCCGATCCCGATGGCGCCGCCGTCCGGCTCGATCAGGCGCAGCACGCAGCGCCCCACGGTCGATTTGCCAGAGCCGGATTCGCCCACGAGGCCCAGGGTCTCGCCGCGCCGGATGTCGAAGCTCACCGCATCGGCCGCCTGGACCTCGCGGCTTTTGCGGAAGAGGCCGCGCCCGCCGTAGGACTTGGTCAGGGCATCGACCTTGAGGGCGATGGGTTCGCCGGTGAGCTGCTTCGGGGCGGGCGGGGTCAGCGAGGGCACGGCCGCCAGGAGGCGCCTGGTGTAGGGGTGCTGCGGACGGGTCAGCACCTCCTCGGCGGGTCCCTGCTCGACGAGCTCGCCCTGCTGCAGCACCGCGACCCGGTCGGCGATCTCGGCCACGACGCCGAAATCGTGGGTGATGAAGAGCACCGCCGTGCCCATCTTGCGGCGCAGGTTGTCGATGAGCTTCAGCACCTGGGCCTGGGTGGTCACGTCGAGGGCCGTCGTGGGCTCGTCGGCGATCAGGAGCTTGGGTTCGAGGGCCAGCGCCATGGCGATCATCACCCGCTGGCGCTGGCCCCCGGAGAGCTCGTGCGGATAGGCCTTCGCGATCAGTTCCGGGTTCGGCAGATTGACCTCGGTCAGCAGCTCGAGCACGCGTTTTTCGCGCTCGGCCGGGCCGAGCAGGCCATGGGCCCGAAAGGTCTCGGCAATCTGGTCCGCCACCCGCATGACCGGGTTGAGCGAGGTCATCGGCTCCTGGAACACGGTGCCGACCTCCCGGCCGCGCACGTCGCACCAGCCGGGCTCGTCGAGGGCGAGGAGATCGCGGTCTCCCAGCCGGATCGAGCCGGACAGGACCTGGACGCCGGCTGGCAGGAGCCCGATGGCCGCCATAGCGGTCATCGACTTGCCGGAGCCGGATTCGCCCACGACGCAGAGCGTCTCGCCCGGATGGATGGAGAGCGACAGGTCCCTGATCGCGTGCTGCCGGTCGGCCAGGGCGGGAAGCCCAATGGAGAGGTTTTCAATCGACAGCACGGGGGAGGGGCCGCTCAACATCATGCTCCTGCTGGAATGGCTGAGCGTCCATCCTTGCCATCCGGGCCGCTTCGTCAATCCGTCCCGTCCCCTGCCGTGTTGAGAATGGTTTCGGCTCCGCCATATCATCACGCTCATCAGGTGGAGGCCCGACGACGTGCACGATGCCGTTCCCAATCCGGCGAGAGACAGGCTGCAGGCCTGCCTGAACGCGCAGCGCGCCGCCCTTTCCGCGCACGGGCCTCTGACGCCCGAGCGGAGGGCCGAAGGTCTCGAGGGGCTGGCAAATGCCCTCATCCGCCATGCGGAGGATTTCGCCACGGCCGTCGCGGCGGATTTCGGGCATCGCTCCGTGCACGAGACGAAGCTCGCCGACATCTATCCCGTCGTGGCGGCCCTGCGCCATGCGCGGAAGCAATTCCGCCGGTGGATGAAGCCGCAGCGGCGGCCGATCGCATGGATGTTCCGGCCTGGACGGGGACGCGTCCTGTATCAGCCGCTCGGTGTGGTGGGCATCATCGGACCCTGGAACTATCCGGTCCAGCTTGCGCTCTCGCCGCTTGCCGGAGCGCTGGCGGCGGGCAACCGGGTGATGATCAAGCCGTCCGAGATCACGCCGCGCACGTCCGCCCTGCTGGAGCAGGTCATCGCGGAGGTGTTCGATCCCGCCGAGGTCGCCGTGGTGCAGGGCGGGCCGGACGTAGCGAAGGCATTCGCACGGCTGAAGTTCGATCACCTGTTCTTCACTGGCTCGGCGGCGGTCGGGCGCCAGGTCATGCGGGCGGCCGCCGATAACCTGGTGCCGGTGACCCTGGAGCTGGGAGGCAAATCCCCCGCCCTCGTGACGGCGGATTATCCCATCGAAAGAGCGGCCGAACGCATCGCCGTGGGCAAGCTGTTCAATGCAGGCCAGACCTGCATCGCGCCCGACTACGTGCTGGTGCCGCGTGAGAGCAGGGACGCTTTCGTCGCCGCATTCCGCGAGGCGGTCTCGCGGCTTTACCCGACGATCGCGGCCAATGCCGACTACACGGCCATCGTCAACGAGCGGCACCTTGAACGCCTGCACCATCTCGTCGCGAACGCCCGGTCCTGCGGCGCCAGCATCCATGAGATCAATCCGGGTCATGAGACGTTCGATCCGGCGCAGCGAAAGATGGCCCCCGTCGTCCTGACCGACGTACAGGATCATGCGCTCGTCCTGAGCGAGGAGATCTTCGGTCCCGTGCTGCCCGTGATGGCCTATGACGACGTAGAGGAGGCCTGCCGCTTCATTGCGGCCCGTCCGCATCCGCTGGCGCTCTACCTGTTCGGCCGCGACGCGAAGACCGTCGACCGGATCCTGGCGCGAACCCAGTCTGGCGGCGTCGCCGTAAACGATACGCTCCTCCACTGCGTGCAGGAGGAACTGCCCTTCGGCGGCGTGGGGGCGAGCGGCATGGGGGCCTATCATGGCGAGGCGGGTTTCAGGACCTTCAGCCACGCGCGGTCCGTCTTCCACCAGGCCCGCTTCAACGGAGCCGGCATGACGAGGCCGCCCTACGGCGAGCGCATGAACCGCCTGCTGTCTATGCTGCTGCGCTAGAACTGTGGGCCAGCGGCACGGAGATGTCGTAGGCGACGCCGCCTTCCGCGAAGTTGAGCACCATGTAGCCGCCGAGCTCGCCCTCGATGCTGCGGCGGATCAGGCGTGAACCGAAGCCCTGGCGCTTCGGCGGCGCGACGGGCGGCCCGCCGCTTTCCGTCCAGTGAATGCGCAGCTGGTCCGGACGATCCTCGTTCTCGACGATCATCCAGTTCATCTCGAGACGCCCCGCATTGGTCGAGAGCGCCCCGTATTTCGCGGCATTCGTCACCAGCTCGTGCAGCACGAGGCCGAGATTGATGGCATAGCGTGCCGGAAGCCTGACATTCGGCCCCTTTAAGGTGACCCGCTCGTCGCCCTGCTTGCGATAGGGGGCCAGCTCCTGCTCCGCCACGTCGCGCAGTTCCGCCTCGCGCCAGGACTTGCGAGTCAGGAGGTTGTGCGTTTTCGACAGGGCGAGCAGGCGACCTTCGAACGCCTCCTTGAACTGCGCCGGCGTCTCCGTCGTGCGCAGGGTCTGCGATGCGATGGACTGCACCGTGGTGAGCGTGTTCTTCACCCGGTGATTCAACTCGTCGAGGAAGAACCGCTGCTGCTCCTCGGCCTGCTTCTGCTCGGTGATGTCCTGGAAGATGCCGATGAAGTAGAACGGCCTTTTCTGGATGTCGAAGAACACCCGGCCCTTGGAGTTGATCCAGCGGAGGGCGCCGTCGGGGCGCCGGATGCGGTACTCGTCCTGGTAGTCCCCCTGGTTCCGCACGGCCTCGCGCCATTTCTGGACGACCCGCTCCATGTCCTCGGGATGGAGGATGTCCCGCCAGTACTGATGATCCATCGTCTCCTGGGCATGCGGATATCCGAGCATCGCGGTCGCCTGGCTGGACCAGCCGCCCACGCCCTTGTTCGGATCGTACCACCAGGTGCCCATATGGCCCGCCTCAAGGGCCAGGCGCGCGCGCTCCTCGCTGGCCTGCAGGGCGTGCTGCCGCTCGGCCACATCGTCCATCAGATCATTGAAGGCCCGCGCCAGGATCCCGAACTCTCCGGACTTTCCCGGAAGGTCGATGCGGGCCTGGTAATCGCCCTGGCGCCAGGCCCGGATACCATCCGTCAGGAGTTCGAAGGGCTTGGTGATGAAGGCGCGGCTGAGCAGGGCCGACAGGGACAGGGCCAGGATGAGGGCTGCGGCGATCAGCATGAAGCCGCGCTTCGCCGCCTCGTTGATCGACGCGAAGGCGGCCTTCGTCGACAGGCCCACATTGATGTAGATGTCCCGGGGAGGAGCGGTGAGCGGGAGGTAGCCGACGATACGGCGTATGCCGTCGGGGCCGATGGTCTCCGCCGTTCCTGCGTCCTTTGCCCTGGCCTGGAGCAGGTATTCCTGGGGAAGAAGCTTCCCGACCAGACGCTCCGGGTGAGGGTCCTGCACGATGACGATCCCTCTTCGGTCGGCGACCGTCAGGGAGCCGCCCGCCGGGACGGTGCGTTCCTTCAGCTTCTGGGCGAGCCATCGGAGATCGAGAGCCGCAGCGAGGACGCCGACCACATCGCCCCTGTCGTTCCAGATCGGCAAAGCGAGGGGCAGGACGGGATGGGAGCCAAGTCCGCCCTCCTCGAAGGCCGGCGTATATTCGCCGACCACGAGACCCTTTTGGGCCAAGGCATGATGAAAATAGGGACGGTCGGCAAAGTAGTGCTGCGTGTCGACGGTTCCCGTCGGGCGGCAGCGGATGTGCCCGCTGATGTCCATCGCCACGAAGGACAGCACGTAAGGCACTTTTTCCTGGATCGCCCTCAGGTAAGGGCTGCAGGCGGCCGTGTCGAAGGATCGGATGGAAGGGGTTTCGTCCACGGCGAGCAGAAGGCTGTGGATGCCGTCGAAGATCCGCTCGAGCTCTGCGCCCACCAGTTGCGCCTGCCTGATGGCGAGGTCGTTCACCTCGGCTTCCCGGGCACGGCGCAGAGAGACTTCCGTGTATGTCCAGATGACGATCGCCGGCAGAACCGAGATCACAGCAAGAAGAAGCAGACGCCTCGTCAGTGTCATTCAAACGCTCAGCTTTACCTCGGAAGGGGAACACAAACTTCGATGACCGTCCACCCCGTAACAAAACGGAGCGGTCTTGCATCTGCGACGAAGAGGTGTCAGGTGAGCGGGAATGGCGCCTCCTCCTCTTCTGCTCCTTCAAGATATCGCTCTCACCTTCGGCGGAACGCCGCTCATCGAGAGTGCCGAACTCTCCGTCTCGCCGGGCGAGCGGGCGTGCCTCGTCGGCCGCAACGGCTCGGGCAAGTCCACCCTGCTCAAAATCGCCGCAGGCTTGGTCGAGGCCGACCACGGCAAGCGGTTCGTGCAGCCGGGAGCGACCGTGCGCTATCTGGCGCAGGAACCGGATCTCTCCGCCTATCCCACGACGCTCGCCTATGTGGAGGCGGGCCTGGGGCCGGGGGACGATCCCTACCGGGCCCGCTACCTGCTGGAGCAGCTGGGGCTCACCGGCGAGGAGACGCCTGCCGCCCTGTCCGGCGGCGAGGCCCGCCGGGCGGCGCTCGCCCAGGTGCTGGCGCCCGAACCCGACATCCTGCTCCTCGACGAGCCCACGAACCACCTCGACCTGCCGGTGATCGAGTGGCTGGAAGGCGAGCTGAAGAGCCTGCGCTCGGCCCTGGTGCTCATCAGCCACGACCGCCGCTTCCTGGAGAGCCTGTCGCAGGCGACTGTCTGGCTCGACCGGGGCAGGACCCGCCGCATGGACCGGGGCTTCGCCCATTTCGAGGAATGGCGCGATCAGGTCCTGGAGCAGGAGGAGGCCGAGCACCACAAGCTCGGGCGCAAGCTCGTGGCCGAGGCGGACTGGCTGCGCTACGGTGTGACGGCGCGGCGCAAGCGCAACGTGCGGCGCCTCGGCAACCTCCACGCCATGCGCCAGCAATACCGCGAGCGCACGCGTGCCGTCGGCACGGTCACCATGAGCCTCGCCGAGGCCGAGCAGTCCGGCACCCTCGTGGTCGAGGCGGAAGGCATCTCGAAATCCTACGGCGACCGGCCGATCGTGTCGAACCTGTCCTTGCGCGTCCTGCGCGGCGACCGCCTCGGCATCATCGGGCCGAACGGCGCCGGCAAGACGACGCTCATCAACATGCTTACCGGCGTCCTGGAGCCCGACGAGGGCCGTGTGCGCCTCGGCTCCAACCTGCAGATGGTCACCCTCGACCAGCGCCGCGCGAGCCTCGATCCCGAGGCCACCGTGGCCGAGACGCTCACCGGAGGGCGCGGCGACACGGTCACCATCGGCGGCCAGACCAAGCACGTCATCGGCTACATGAAGGACTTCCTGTTCTCGCCCGAGCAGGCGCGCACCCCTGTGGGCGTGCTCTCCGGCGGCGAGCGCAACCGCCTCATGCTGGCCCGGGCGCTGGCGCAGCCTTCGAACCTTTTGGTGCTCGACGAGCCCACCAACGACCTTGATCTCGAGACCCTCGATCTGCTGGAGGAGATGATCCAGGACTATTCCGGCACCGTGATCCTGGTCAGCCACGACCGCGACTTCCTCGACCGCACGGTGAGCTCCGTGCTGGTGTCGGAAGGCGAGGGGCGCTGGCTCGAATATGCGGGCGGCTATACCGACATGGTGGCCCAACGCGGCCGCGGCGTTCAGGCGCGCGTGGTCGAGAAGGACTCGAAGCCCAAGAGCGTCAACAGGCCGGCCTCGGCGGCCCCGGCTCAAAACAAGCGCAAGCTCTCCTTCAACGAGCAGCACGATCTTAAGACGCTTCCCAAGCGCATGGAGGAGCTCGAAGCGAAGGTCGCCAAGGTGCAGGAGATCCTCGCCGACCCCGAGCTCTATTCCCGCGACCCCGCCCGCTTCCAGAAGGCCATGGATGCGCTCACACAATTGCAGGCCGACCTGCACGCGGCGGAGGAACGGTGGCTGGAGCTGGAGATGCTGCGGGAGGAGCTGGAGGGGTAGGTCGTTTCCCTCCGCTTCCGGTCATAGGTGGCGCGTCCGGAATGTCGTTCTCCACGTCATCACCGGCCTTGTGCCGGTGATCCCGACCTGAGGAGCGACGCGCCTTTCCAATCGGGATGGCCGGGACATGCCCGGCCATGACGGGAGATACCAAGCAGATTTGCAGGGAATCCACGCCCGACACTAAAGTGACATCACCCGCTCGCTAGAAGCGGGATCGTCACCGAAGGAGGAACGCGATGGACTGCACGCCGAGACGTCACCTGACCACGATTCTGACGATCCTGGGTCTTGGGCTGATGCCCATGATCGTGAAGGCTGCGGAGCCTGACCGAGCGGTTCTTGCCGACCGCGTCACGAAGCTCTCGCGCGGCACGCAATGGAAGCCTGTCTCCGCGGTGCCGATCAATTTCCTGACCCATCACCCGCAGGGCATGGTGAAGATCGGCGACACGCTGTTCGTGTCGTCCGTGGAGATCCAGCAGCCGACGAAGCGCTTCCCGCAGCCGGTCGACGGATACGACCGCGACACCGGCGCCGGTGTCGGGCACCTCTTCAAGCTCGACATGAAGGGCAACCTGATTGCCGACATCACCCTCGGCGAAGGCACGATCTATCATCCGGGTGGGATCGATTATGACGGGAAGTACATCTGGGTTCCGGTGGCCGAGTACCGGCCGAACAGCCGCTCCATCGTCTATCGCGTCGATCCGGAGACCATGAAGGCCGAGGAGATGTTCCGCTTCGCCGACCACATCGGCGGCGTGGTGCACAACACCGACGACAAGACCCTGCATGGCGTGAGCTGGGGCTCGCGCCGGTTCTATCGCTGGACGCTCGATGACGGCGGGAAGCCCACGAACGCGAATGAGAGTCCCGAGAAGCTGAGGGCGCTCAACACCTCGCATTATCTCGATTATCAGGACTGCAAATATGTCGGCAGAAGCCGCATGCTGTGCTCCGGCGTGACCGAGATGCGGATCACGCCCGAGGCCAATCCGTTCCGCCTCGGCGGGCTCGATCTCGTCAATCTCGCCGACGGCCGTCCGATCTTTCAGACTCCGGTGCTGCTCTGGACCGCAGGCGGCATGGACATGACCCACAACCCGGTCTGGATGGAGGCGAGCGACGCGGGCATCCGCGGCTACTTCATGCCCGAGGACGACAAGTCCACGCTCTACATCTACGAGGCCGAGGTGAAGTAGCGGTTGGATTGTGCCGAGCGTTCAGGCTGAAACTCCGACGTCGTCAACTCTCACGTCATCACCGGCCTTGTGCCGGTGATCCCGATTAGAGAGGCGCTGCGCTCGAAACAATCGGGATGGCCGGCACAGGGCCGGCCACGACGGGGAGGGCGTCATCCCAGGTCGGGAATGTCCCCTACGACAGCAGTCGCCTACTCGCCCGCCTCCAGGGTGAACCCGGCCTTGAGCACCACCTGGTAGTGACGCACCTCGCCGTCCTCGATATGGCCGCGGGTCTGGATGACCTCGAACCAGCGCAGGTTTCTCAAGGTCTGGCTCGCCCGCCGGATCGCCGTCTGGATGGCATCCTCGATGCTGGTCTCGGACGAGCCGACGAGTTCGACGATCTTATAGACGTGGTCATCCATGGGAGGCTCCGTGCTTTGCCGAAACCATGGAGCTAGAGCACCGTCTGGGTTTGCCTATGTCCGATCGCCCGGCGGAATATTCAGACCGCGTCGCGAAGCAAAAAGTCCGACAGCTAGGAACATTGGTGGCTGTCCCGTTGTTGGGGAGCGGTCAGCTCGGCCATACGGGTCCGGGCGGAGGAAGGACTTTTCGCCATGAACCTCAAGATCCTGTTTGTTTCGAGCGCCCTGGCGCTCGGCGTCGCCGGCTGCATGACGCCGACCGCCACCGCGCCTGCTCCCGTGGTCGTGACCAGCGCGGCGGAATTCATCCCGACGGCGACCTCGTCAAACCTGTTCGAGATCGAGTCGAGCCGCCTGGCCCTCCAGCGGTCGCGCGATCCCGAGGTTCGTCGCTTCGCCCAGCAGATGATCCGCGATCACAACGCCGCCACCCGCCGCATGACGTCCGTCGTGCGCCGCGCGGGCCTGCCGATGCCACCGCCGGCCATGACCGCCAGGCACCAGCAGATGCTGGCGACCGTCCAGGCCGCTCCGGACTTCGACGCAGCCTATGTGAACGCCCAGCTCATGGCGCACCAGGAGGCCGTGGCCCTGTTCACGTCCTATTCGCAGAACGGCGACGTGCCGCAGCTCGCGCAGTTTGCCGGCGCGACCCTGCCCACCCTGGAAATGCACCTCGAGCATGTCCAGGGCCTGCGCGGTGGCGCGGCCCGCGCCATGTAGGCTCGCGGCCCTCGAGATCCCAGGCCGCCGGATACTGTCCGGCGGCCTCCTCGCTTGAGATCTGGACCTCGGCCCATCAGCCGTCCGTGCGATAGGCCTGAACTTCCTGCTCGATGGCGCCGAAGATCGAGTGGCCCTGCCGGTCCTTCATCTCGATGCGAATAGTATCGCCGAAGCGCATGAAGGGCGTCCTGGCCTCGCCCTGCAGGATGGTCTCCACCGTGCGCAGTTCCGCCAGGCAGGAATAGCCGAGGCCGCCCTGGTCGATGGGCTTGCCCGGCCCGCCGGCCTCGTCCTTGTTGGAGACCGTGCCGGATCCGATGATCGTGCCGGCGCCGAGCGGCCGGGTCCTGGCCGCGTGGGCGATCAGGGTCGGGAAGTCGAAGGTCATGTCGACGCCCGCATTGGGTTTGCCGAAGGGCTTGCCGTTGAGGCTGGAGAGCAGGGGCAGGTGGAGACGGCCGCCGTCCCAGGCATCCCCCAGCTCGTCGGGCGTGACCGCCACGGGCGAGAGCGCCGAGGAGGGCTTGGCGTGGAAGAAGCCGAAGCCTTTGGCGAGCTCTGCGGGAATCAGGTTCCTCAAGGAAACGTCGTTGACGAGGACCACCAGGCGGATGGCCCGGGCGGCTTCCTCCCGGGTCGCGCCCATGGGCACGTCGCCGGTGATCACTGCCACCTCGGCCTCGAAGTCGATTCCGTGGGCTTCGTCCATCGCCAGGATCGGGTCGCGCGGTCCGAGGAAGGAATCGGAGCCGCCCTGATACATGAGCGGGTCGGTCCAGAAGGAGGCCGGCATCTCGGCCCCGCGGGCTTTGCGCACAAGCTCGACATGATTCACGTAGGCCGAGCCGTCCGCCCATTGATAGGCCCGGGGCAGGGGCGAGGCGCAATCGTGCTCGTGGAAGCGGAAGGCCGGGACCGAGCCGTGCTCCAGCTGCTCCGCGAGGTCCCGCAGCTGAGGCTCGACTTTTTCCCAATTGTCCAAGGCTTGCTGAAGTGTCGGAACAATGAAAAAAGCATCTGTCGCGCGGGTCAGGTCTTTCGACACGATGACGAGGCGGCCGTCACGGCCTTGGTTGAGGGAGGAGAGCTTCATTGCCACCGACCGGGTTGTTATGGTCCTTTCAACTTGCAACAGAATGCTTTCCGGGGAAACGCCAATGACGACCATGAAGAGAAGAAACTTCCTGAAGGGAGCAGGCCTCGCGGCTGCTGCCGGAACGGTAGCCGCTCCGGCCATCGCACAGAGCATGCCCGAGATCCGCTGGCGTCTGACCTCGAGCTTCCCGAAATCCCTCGACACGATCTTCGGCACCGCCCAGACCTTCGCCAAGTACATGGCGGACGCGACCGACAACAAGTTCCAGGTCCAGGTCTTCGCCCCCGGCGAGATCGTCGGCGGCCTGCAGGCCATGGATGCGGTGCAGAACGGCTCGGTCGAGTGCGCCCACACTCCGCTCTACTACTACATCGGCAAGGAGCCGGCGCTGGGCATGGGCACGGGCCTGCCCTTCAGCCTCAATGCGCGCCAGCTCCATTCCTGGTGGCATTTCGCCGGCGGCCGGGAGATCATCAACGAGGTGATGGGCCGGTACAACTGCACCTCCTTCGTGTGCGGCAATTCCGGCGCCCAGATGGGCGGGTTCTTCCGTAAGGAGATCAACACGGTCGACGACCTGAAGGGCCTCAAGTTCCGCATCGGCGGACTGGGCGGACAGGTTCTGGCCAAGCTCGGCGTCGTGCCGCAGCAGCTTGCCCCCGGAGACGTCTATCCGGCATTGGAGCGCGGCACCCTCGATGCCGCCGAGTTCGTTGGTCCCTACGACGACGAGAAGCTCGGCTTCCTGAAGGTGGCGAAATATTACTACGCTCCCGGCTGGTGGGAGGGTGGCGCCATGCTCCACCTCGTGGTCAACCAGCAGAAGTGGAACGAATTGCCGAAGCACTACCAGGCCATCCTGTCCCAGGCGACGGAGGCGGCGAACAACTGGATGCTGGCCAAGTACGATGCTGTGAACGGACAGGCCTTGCGCCGCATGGTGGGCGCGGGCGCGGAGCTGCGCACCTTCTCCCCGGCCATTCTGGAGGCCTCGCTCAAGGCCGCGAACGAGCTCTATGCCGAGCTTTCCGCCAAGAACGCCGACTTCAAGAAGGCCTATGACTCCATGGTGGCCTATCGCAACGACGTTCTGCCCTGGTGGCAGCTCAACGAATACGCCTTCGACACCTTCATGATCCGCACGCGCGGACGGGCGTAAGCGCCGAGTGTCCGGACTTCGGAGGTTTTGAACCTTCGGAGCGCCAAAGGCGAAATGCCCTGGGAAAGGCGCGGTCGGTGAGCCCGACTGCGCCTTTCTCGTTTGATCAGGTACCCTAAGGTCAGAGAATCTGGTTGCCAGTGCAACTATTTCTGCTATTTGTTGCGTGTGCAACGATTGGCGTGGCGATGGCGACAGGATCCGCAGCAAGGAAGAGAATGCCCGAGCCGCTCGTGGTTCTGGAGGATTTCCTGCCCTACAGGCTCAACGTCCTGGCGGGGCTGACATCGAGCGCCCTTGCCCAGATCTATGCCGAGCGGTTCGGCCTTTCGATCCCGGCTTGGCGGGTGATCGTGACCCTCGGGCAATATGAGCTTCGCACCGCACGGGACATGGCGCCCGATGGCGTCATGCACAAATCGACGGTCTCCCGGGCCGTCTCGGCCCTCGAGAAGCGAGGGCTCGTAGTCCGGCGTCCCAATCTCGACGACCGCCGGGAGGAATGGCTGGCCCTGACCCCGGAAGGGCGGGCGATCTACGAGGCGGTGGCGCCCGAGGCTCTGGCGGTCGAGGAGCGCCTCCTGTCGGTGCTCACCTCGGACGAGCGGAAGACGCTCTCGTCGCTGATCGACAAGCTGACGCAGCAGGCCCGTTCGCTCGGGCCGCGGGACGTTGGGGAGGGTAACGCGTGAAGCTCTACACCTATTTCCGTTCGTCCGCGGCCTACAGGGTCAGGATCGCCCTCAACCTGAAGCGCGTGACGTACGACTCCGTCTCGATCAATCTGCTGAAGGGGGAGCAGCGCGAGGAGAGTTACAGGTCCGTCAATCCCCAAAGGCGCGTGCCATCCCTCGATATCGGCGCCACGACGCTGATCCAGTCCCCCGCCATCCTGGAATATCTCGACGAGGTCTATCCGGAGCCGCCCCTGCTGCCGGTCGGTGCGGTGACCCGCGCGAAGGTACGGGCGATTGCCAGCCTGATCGCCTGCGATATCCATCCGCTCAACAATTCCGGAACGCTGGCCTATCTCAAGAACCGCCTCGGGCACGATCAGGCGGCTGCCGACGCATGGTACGCCCATTGGGTCCGCGAGGGCTTCGACGCCATCGAGGCACTGCTCGGGCCAGGTCCTTACGCGTTCGGCCCCAAGGTCACCCTGGCCGACGTCTATCTCGTGCCGCAGGTCTTCAACGCACGACGCTTCAACGTCCCCCTCGATGCCTATCCGAAGATCGTGGCGGTGGATGCGGCCTGTGCTGCGCTCAAAGCCTTTCAGGACGCCGCGCCGCCCAATCAGCCCGACGCGACCTGACGACGTATCGCATCCGTCACGGGGCGGATGCGTTGTTACCGCAGTCACAGCCTCTCGATCGGCAGAGGCACAACAGGAGGAAGATCATGGGACCGTTCCCGCACGATGCGCCGCCAGCCGCCATCTCTGAAGACAATCCCATGGGCACGGATGGATTCGAATTCGTGGAGTTCTGCCATCCCGACCCGCAGGCTCTGGATCGTCTGTTCAAGACGATGGGCTTCAGCGCTGTCGCCAAGCATCGCTCCAAGAACGTGATGCTCTACCGCCAGGGCGACATCAACTTCATCGTCAACGCGCAGCCCGGCTCCTTCGCCGAGCGCTTCGCAGCGCAGCATGGCCCCTCGGCTCCGGCCATGGCCTTCCGCGTGGCCGATGCGAAGCATGCCTTCGACCGGGCGCTTTCCATGGGGGCCAAGCCCATCGAGACGCAGGTCGGCCCCAACGAACTCGAGATCCCGGGCATCGAGGGAATCGGCGGATTGCAGATCTACTTCGTCGACCGTTATGGGGCGAAAGGCTCCATCTACGACGTCGATTTCGAGTGGCTCGGCGAGCCCGATCCGAAGCCGAAGGGCGTCGGCCTCTATTACATCGATCACCTGACCCACAACGTCTATCGCGGGCGCCTGAACGAATGGGCCGGATTCTACGAGCGCCTCTTCAACTTCCGCCAGATTCGCTACTTCGACATCGAGGGCAAGCTGACGGGGCTGCACTCCCGCGCCATGACGAGCCCGGACGGCAAGATCCGGATCCCGATCAACGAGGATGCGGGCGAGACCGGGCAGATCGAGGAATATCTGCAGGAGTACAAGGGTGAGGGCATCCAGCATGTGGCTCTCGGCTCGCACGATCTGTACGAATCCATCGAGGCGCTCATCGAGGGCGGCCTCGAGTTCATGCCGGCCCCGAACGACATCTACTACGCCCGCGTCGACAAGCGCCTGCCCAGCCATGAGGAGCCCCTCGAGCGCCTTCGGAAGAACGGCATCCTGATTGACGGGGAGGGCGTAGTCGAGGGCGGCTTCACCAAGGTGCTGCTCCAGCGCTTCGGAAAGACCGCCATCGGGCCGATCTTCTTCGAATACATCCAGCGCAAGGGCGATGACGGATTCGGCGAGGGCAACTTCAAGGCGCTCTTCGAATCCATCGAGGAGGACCAGATCCGCCGCGGCGTGATCGGCCCGAAGGTTGCTTAGGCGAGGAGTGCTTGATGATTCGAGAAAGGCCGGGTCCGCCCGGCCTTTTTCATTGGCTCAAGAAGAGGGAACTATCAGAAATGTGACGGGCGTTATTCACAGGCCCGGTTTATTGTCTGCCCCGAAGAGACTTCTATTCGCATCATCCGGCCATTGGTTAGACAAACGCCAAACCCTTTTTACTTAAGGATTTCTGAAATCAGCGGCCAAAGTCTTAACGAAGGGTAAAGAAGCCAGCTTTGAACGTTGCGTTTGTGCAACATGCCCCTGAAAAGCCCCGTCCCTTGCCCATTTTGCGCCTTCATTCGGTTGCTTGCGGTCCAGTCATGGATAATGTGGCTCCAGCGACGGGGGCACCCCGGTCGTGATCCTGGTGAGTTCGACCTAAAAAGGCGGGTCGCCGGGTACTAGGGGAAAAGGGACGTGTTTAGGGCTTCGTCGAAGCACTCGAAGCACAAAAACCCGGCCCCCCAGGGTCTCGAAACTTTGGAGGTTTAACCATGAAGCTCGCTAAGAGCCTCTTCCTCGGATCGGTCGCGGGTCTCGCGGCTGTTGCCGGGGCACAAGCCGCCGACCTTCCCGCGAAGAAGGCCGCTGCTGTCGAATACGTTCGCGTCTGCTCCACCTACGGCGCAGG
>DASZBB010000185.1:0-22796 GCA_035944695.1 Microvirga sp.
GGGATCTCGCGCACAGCCCCGTTGAGGGCATCGTGCACCGCTATCCCGACCGGGTTCTGCTCAAGGCCGTTCATGTCTGCCCGGTCTATTGCCGCTTCTGCTTCCGCAGGGAGATGGTAGGCCCCCAGGGGCTCGGCACGCTCTCGCCGGACGCACTCGACCGGGCCTTCGCCTACATCGCCGATCATCCTGAGATCTGGGAGGTCATTCTCACCGGAGGCGACCCGCTGGTGCTCTCTCCCCGTCGCCTCTCCGAGATCATGCAGCGGCTTGCCGCCCTCGATCACGTGAAGATCGTCCGCTTCCACACGCGCGTGCCCGTGGTCGAGCCGGAGCGGATCGACGAGGCGCTGATCGCGGCCCTGAAGGCGAGCGGGAAGACCGCATACCTGGCTCTCCACGCCAATCATCCGCGCGAGCTGACCGCCGAGGCGCGCGCCGCCTGCGCCCGTCTCGTGGACGCGGGAATCGTCATGATCAGCCAGTCGGTCCTGCTCAAGGGCGTGAACGACGATCCGGACATTCTCGCGGCGCTCATGCGGGCCTTCGTCGAGACCAGGGTCAAGCCCTATTACCTCCATCACCCGGACCTCGCCCCCGGGACGGGCCATTTCCGTTTGACCATCGAGGAAGGCCGCGCCCTGGTCGCCGGAATGCGGGGCCGGATCTCGGGACTGTGCCAGCCGACCTACATTCTCGACATCCCCGGGGGACACGGCAAGGCGGTGATCAGCCCGGATGCACTCCGTCAGGAAGGGGGGTGCTACACGGTCTCCGACTTCCAAGGGGGCGAGCACCGCTACCCACCGTCTGAATAACATACGTTAATTCAGAGACTTAGACATACGCAGTTCGGGAACATTGCCCTTATGCGGGCTTTGACTGGTGCGCTTCTGCGCCGAAACCCAGCCAAGCCGGATGAGGATCGTTCATGCGTTTCATTCCAACCCGTATCCATGCTGCCATCGATTATCTCACCGGGCTCGCCCTGATCATGGCACCCTTCGTGCTCGGCTTTGCCGATAACGGTCCTGCTCAGTGGGTGCCCATGGTGATGGGAGCAGCCATTCTGGTCATGAGCCTGATGACCGATTACGAATTGTCCTTGGGGAGGCTGATCCCGATGCGGGCCCATCTCGGCGTCGATGCGGCGGGCGGTCTGCTGCTCGCAGCTTCGCCCTGGCTCTTCGGTTTCGCCGATCAGGTCTTCTGGCCACACCTCGTTGTCGGCCTGTTCGAGATTGTCGTTGCCCTGACGACAAATCCTGTGCCGGATACGGCGGAGGTCGGCGTCGGCCGCGACTACGGCTGACGATCGGCAGCCTTTGGCCCGGTCGAGACGACCTCGGCCGCAAACTGCGGTAAGATCGCCCCCGAGCGGTCTCAACGGAGACCTGCGGAGGCGGAGCCCGGCAATGGCGGAAGACGCGGTTGAGCCGATCGAACCGGAAGAACAGCGCGTCGATTCCACCTTCCGCAACGGCTCCATCACGGCCATCGGCGTGGTCGTCGGCTTCTCCCTAGGGTTCCTGAGCCGCTGGTCGGCGCTCCCGGGCGAGTGGATGCACTCGGATCTCGTCTCGGTCGGCCTCATCACTCTCGGCCTTGCCCTGCAGGTGAAGGCGCTGGCCGATCTTCTGCTGGTCTCCTCGCTCCAGCTCAAACGCTACAACCGCTCCATCCGGTTCTTCCTGACCGGCTTGATCCTGGTCGGTATCGGAGTGGTGTTCGCTGTTTTCGCCGACCTTTTCGGCTTCGGCGGCATCGTCCTTCAGGGGTGAAGTCTCAATCAAAGCCCGGCTTGCCGCTGCGCCCCTTCTTGATCTCGGACCGGCGGCCCTTCGCCTCGAGCCTGCGCTTCTTGGAGGCCAGGGTCGGTCGCGTGGGCCGGCGCGGTTTAGGACGTTCGGTCGCCTGCCGGATCAGCTCGACCAGCCGTGCGACCGCGTCCTCGCGGTTGCGGTCCTGACTGCGGAAGCGCTGGGCCGTGATCACGAGAACGCCGTCATTCGTCATGCGCCTGCCGGCAATCCGTTCCAGCTTCTCCTTCACGTAATCCGGCAGCGACGGCGAATTGCGCACGTCGAAGCGCAGCTGGACGGCGGTCTCCACCTTGTTGACGTTCTGACCGCCCGGGCCGGAGGCGCGGATGAAGCTCTCCTCGAGTTCCGCCTCATCGAGCGCAATGGAGTTCGTCACCTGGATCATCAAGGGCCTCGGACCGGACGCGAAAAACATACGTGGAGCATGTGGGCCCATTTCTAATGCGAAGTTATCCGGCGCTTGTCGATGGCCGCGATCCGTCATAAGCGCCTTATGCACCCCGCCTTCCCCGGATCACCTCCTCCGGCCCCTTCCTTGGCTCTCCATGTCCGCCGTCCTCGCCAGCCTGATCCCCACCTTCCTGATCATCGCCACCGGCTGGCTCTGTCGGGCGACGGATTTCGTGAGCGAGCAGCACTGGGTTGGACTTGAACGGGCCACCTACGTGATCTTCTTTCCGGCACTCATCATCGACACCCTGTCCCGTGCCGACCTTTCCTCCGTACCCGTCCTTGGCGTCGGCGGCGCCCTGATCGGCGCCATCGTGACCATGGCTGTCCTCGTGCTGGCTCTTCGGTCGACGCTGGAGCGCAGGCTTGGGGTCGACGGTCCGAGCTTCACCTCCATCTTCCAGGGCGCCACGCGCTGGAACACCTTCGTCGGACTTGCGGTCGCAGGGAGCCTGTTCGGGCAGCGCGGGATCGCGCTGATCGCGGTCGCCATCGCGGCCATGGTCCCGCTCCTCAACCTGCTGGCCTTCTATGTCTTCATACGGTTCGCCGGCAGGCCCAAGCAGAACCCCTGGGACATTCTGCGCTCGTTCGTGACCAATCCTTTCATCTGGTCCTGCGCGATAGGCCTTGCGCTCAATCTTTCGGCGCCGCCGCTGCCCAAGCCGATTGCCAGCTATATCGAGATCATGGGGCGCGCGGCGCTGGCGGCGGGTTTGCTGATCGTCGGAGCCGGCCTCGACATTCGCAGACTTGCCCGCCCCGGCGTGCCTCATCTGCTCGCCGCGGGTCTGAAACTCGTCCTGATGCCTGTCATCGCCGTGACCTATGCCGGCTTCGTCGGTGTGGACGGCAGCGACCTGACCGTAACGATCATCGCAGCCTCCGTACCATCGGCCAGCGCCGCCTATGTGCTTGCCCGACAGATGGGCGGCAATGCGGGATTGATGGCCGAGATCCTCACTCTGCAGACACTTCTGGCTCTGGTGTCGATGCCACTGCTGATCTCCCTTTTAGGCACTTGATACAACCTATGGGTTAAATAAATCGCCTTGTCTTATTTTTGGTTGTGTTGCTATCTAGATGAATTGAAACATAGGGACAGTGTCGGCCTCGATGTCAAAGCCACCGCAGCGATTCCTCAAAGGCCCTTCCCAAAACGATCCGCCGGCGGCCGGGGCAGGTGGTTCAAGTCAGGAAGGCATGTCGGCCACGGAAACGGCCCGATACATTTCGGAATTCTCGGCAGAGCTGTCCCATCTTGCGCGAGAGGCGAAGCTCGATCTCCTGGCTTATCTGCTGGACATGGCTCGGCTAGAGGCCGTCAGGCTGCTTCAGACGGCCGAAAAGGATTGATAACGAGCCTACCGTCCGGCAACCAGGGACACTGCATTGCCCCCATGGCGTTCGAGCCGCCCGGCAATCTCAAGCTCCAACAGGGCCATCTGAACATTGCGGATCGGCAGGCCCGATTGCCGGACCAGATCGTCGATGGCAATTGGCGAAGGCCCCAAGAAGGCAACCAGGTCGGCTTCGGCCTCACCCGCTTCCTCATCGGTTCCTGCCTCGGGCGGGACCGGCCGCACAGGAGCGCGGATGATATCGGGAAGATCCAGCTCGTCCCAGAGTTCCTCGGAGCCGAGGGTGTAGAGCGGCTCCTCCGTGCTTTTGTCGAGCCGAGGGCCGGAGGCGATGAGCGGCTCCAGGACGCTGTTCACGTCCTCGACCCCGGCGCAGAGGGTGGCGCCATCCCGGATCAGATCGTTCGTGCCTTCGGCCCGGGGATCGAGCGGTGAACCTGGCACGGCAAAGACCTCCCTTCCCTGCTCCAGAGCGAAGCGCGCCGTGATGAGAGAACCCGAGCGGCGCGCCGCTTCGACCACCACGACGCCGTAGGAGAGGCCCGACACGATCCTGTTGCGACGTGGGAAATCGCGTCCGCGTGGCTCCCAATCCATGGGCATCTCGGATATGACTGCCCCGCCCTGCTCCACGATGGCCTCGACCAAGGGTGCGTTCTGGGCCGGATAGACCCGGTCGTGCCCCCCGGCCAACACGGCGACGGTTCCGGTTCCCAGGGCTGCCTTATGGGCCTTCGTGTCGATGCCCCGCGCCAGCCCGGATACGACCACATAGCCGCCTTCGCCGAGCTGGCGCGCCAGGCGCTCGGCAAAGGTCAAGCCGGACGCAGAGGCGTTGCGCGATCCGACAAGGGCGACGGCTGGCTTGCCCAGAATTTCGGGCGAGCCACGAAGGGCGATCAGAGGCGGCGCGGTGTCGATGGCCTGGAGTGTCTTCGGATAGTCCGGCTCGCCCATCGCGATGAAGCGGATGCCGCGGCGGCCATCTCCTTCTCGGCCTCGGCCCGGCTGCAGACCTTCAGCATCAGGCGCCCGCTGCGGCGGGCGAGGTCAGGCAGAGCCTCCAGGGCGCCCGCCGCTCCACCATATTGATTGATCAGGGCCCCGAAGGTGCGCGGGCCCACGTTTTCCGAACGGATGAGGCGAAGCCAGTCGAGACGCTGCTCATCCGTCAGGATCATGAATTATCCCTTCTGGCCGATCTTGCCTTCGGTCCCGGCCAGAAGGCGGCTGATGTTCTGGCTGTGCTTCCACCACAGAAGCGCCACGAGGATAATCGCCATCCCGGCCATTCCGGGCTCGCCCAGGAGCCACAGCACGACGGGCGTCGCGGCGCTGGCGATCAGGGCGGAAAGAGAGGAGTACTTGGAGGCGAAGGCCACCCCGAGCCAGATCAGGCAGAAGATGAGGGCCGCCAGGGGCTTGAGGCCGATCAGAACGCCGATGAAGGTGGCAACCCCCTTGCCGCCCTTGAACTGGAGCCACACGGGGAAGAGGTGGCCCAGGAAGGCGCCGAGTGCCGCGAGCGTCGCGAATTGCGGCCCCCACTGCGCGGCGATCAGCACCGCGGCGGTGCCTTTCAGGGCATCCGCCAGGAGTGTCGCCGCTGCCAGCCCCTTCCGGCCTGTCCGCAGCACGTTGGTGGCGCCGATGTTGCCGGAGCCGATTTTGCGCACATCGCCCAAGCCTGCCATGCGGGTGAAGATCAGGCCGAACGGGATCGAGCCCAGAAGATAGCCGAAGATCAGGGCGGCCAGCAGGTAGAGAAGGTTGGCTTCGTCAGACATTGAGCTCTCGTTACATCGTATCGCGTTGAAACACCACCCTGCCGGCAACCATTGTGATCATCACCTGCCCTTCCAGACGGGCCTCGTCGAAGGGCGAGTTCTTCGACAGCGACCTGAGCTGGCGCTTGTCGAGCACGTAGGGCGCATCGGGATCGAAGACGATGAGGTCGGCCGGAGCGCCGACGGTGAGCCGCCCGCCCGGCAAGCCAAGGATTTCGGCGGGTTTCGTGGACATGGCGCGCAGGAGCCCGGGCAGGGAGAGGCGGCCGGAATGGACGAGCCGTAGCCCCGCCGAGAGCAGCGTCTCGAGCCCGACGGCCCCGTTGGCCGCCTCGGCGAAGGGCAGCCGCTTGTTTTCCACATCCTGTGGATTGTGGTCCGAGACGATCACGTCGACAGTGCCGTCGGCCAGCGCCTCGATCATCGCCTGCCGGTCGTCCTCGTGGCGCAGGGGCGGCGAGAGCTTCAGGAAGGTGCGGTAATCGCCGATGTCGTTCTCGTTGAGCGCCAGGTGGTTGATGGACACGCCGCAGGTGACGGGCAGCCCCTTCTCCTTCGCGCCCCGCACGATCTCCGCCGAATCGGCGCAGGAAATCATTGCCGCGTGGTAGCGCCCGCCCGTGAGGCGCACGAGGCGAATGTCGCGCTCGAGCATCACCGTCTCGGCTTCGCGCGGAATGCCGGGCAGCCCAAGCCGGGACGCGAACTCGCCCTCGTTCATTACGCCCTGGCCGACGAGGTCGGGATCTTCCACGTGATGGATGATCAGCGCGTCGAAGTCGCGCGCGTAGGTGAGCGCCCGCCGCATCACCTGCGCGTTCGTGACCGAGCGTGCCCCGTCCGTAAAGGCGATCGCGCCGGCTTCCTTGAGGCGTCCGATCTCCGCCATCTCCTGCCCCTCCAAACCCTTCGTCAGAGCGGCGGCGGGGCGGATGTTGACGACCGATGTATCGCGCGCGCGGCGCACGATGAAATCGATGACCGCCGGATCGTCGAGCGCCGGGCTGGTATCGGGCATGGACACCACGGTGGTGACGCCGCCCGCAGCAGCCGCCTCGCCGGCGCTCTTCAACGTCTCGCGATACGGCCCTCCGGGCTCGCCGATGAAGGCGCGCATGTCGATGAGGCCGGGGGCCAGCACATGACCGCCGCAATCGATCGCCTGCGCGTCGGCGGCCTCAGTCACCTGCGATCCGACAGCCTGGATCACGCCGTCGCGCACCAACACCCCGCCGCGCTCCTCACGGTCGCTGGCCGGGTCGATGAGACGGGCATTCTTGAAGAGGATAGGTTGATCGCTCATGACGCCTCTCACCGGTTCGGCAGATGGCTCGCCAGAGCCTCCAGCACCGCCATGCGGACGGCAACGCCCATTTCGACCTGTTCGCGGATGAGCGACTGCGCCCCGTCCGCCACGTCCGATGAAATCTCCACGCCTCGGTTCATCGGCCCCGGATGCATCACGAGCGCGTCGGATTTGGCGTAGGAGAGCTTCTCCTGGTCGAGCCCGTAGAAGCGGAAATACTCCTTTACGGATGGCACGAAGGAACCGTTCATGCGCTCGCGTTGCAGGCGCAGCATCATGACGATGTCCACATCCTTCAGGCCCTTCTCCATGTTGGTGAAGGTTTCAAACCCAAGGCGCGCGATGCCGGGCGGCAGCAGGGTCGAAGGGGCGACGAGGCGCACCCTCGCGCCCATGGCGGCCAGCAGGATCATGTTCGAACGCGCCACCCGCGAATGGAGGATGTCGCCGCAGATCGCGACGGTTAGGCCCTCGATCCGTCCTTTGTTGCGGCGGATGGTAAGTGCATCGAGCAGCGCCTGGGTCGGATGTTCGTGCGCACCGTCGCCCGCATTGACAACGGCGCAATCGACTTTCCGCGCGAGCAGATGCACCGCCCCCGCCGCGTGATGGCGCACGACGATGATGTCCGGCCGCATGGCGTTCAGGGTCACGGCCGTGTCGATGAGCGTCTCGCCCTTCTTCACCGACGACGAGGCGACCTGCATGTTCATCACGTCGGCGCCGAGCCGCTTGCCGGCAATCTCGAAAGAGGATTGCGTGCGGGTGGAGGCTTCGAAGAAGAGGTTGATCTGAGTCCGGCCTTTCAGGCTCGACTTGCTCTTCTCGACCTGCCGGCTCACCTCGACCTGCTCGTCGGCCAGATCGAGAAGCGCCTGAATGTCCAAGGGAGACAGCCCCTCGATGCCGAGGAGGTGCCGGTGGGGGAAAACGGATCGGGGGGCGTCAGTCATCTTAAAGCGATGGCTATAGGCGCTCCGGGAAACGGCGGCAAGCAGGCTCTCTACGCGACACGCCGTTCAACGCTAGAATAAACAAGGATTGTGCTGTGAGGGGCGATGGCCATGACCATGTTCGAAACCCATGACGTCCTCAACCAGACACCGCCGTTCGGCGACGTGAACCTGATCACGGCCAACCGGCCCCTGCTCGACGCGTTGAAAGCCAACGGCGTCGACGCGGAAACCGAAGGCCTGGCCTCCTTCGGTGAGGCATGGGGATCGGCTGAAAGGCTCGACATCGGCCGTCTCGCCAACGAGAATCCGCCGAAGCTGCGCAGCCACGATTCCAGGGGCTACCGGATCGACGCGGTGGAGTTCCACCCGGCCTACCATCTGCTCATGCGGGCCAGCATGGAGGACGGCCTTCACGCCTCGACCTGGGAAGAACCCGAGACCGGCCATGCCCATGTGGCCAGGGCGGCAAGGCTCTATACGGCGGCAGGCGTCGAGAGCGGCCATGTCTGCCCCATCACCATGACCCACGCGTCGGTGGCGGCGCTTGCGGCCTCCCCGGGGCGGCTCGCCGAGTGGCTCCCGCGGATCCGCTCGCGGGATTACGATTCGCGCTTCATTCCCTTCTGGGAGAAAACGGCCGTCACCCTCGGCATGGGCATGACCGAAAAACAGGGAGGCACCGATGTCCGGGCCAACACGACCCGTGCCATTCCGAAAGGTGGGGACGAGTACGTCCTCACGGGGCACAAATGGTTCATGTCGGCCCCCATGTGCGACGCCTTCCTTGTGCTGGCCCAGGCGACCGGTGGGCTTACCTGCTTTCTCGTGCCCCGGTTCCGGCCCGACGGCACGCTCAATGCCCTCCGCCTGCAGCGCCTGAAGGACAAGCTCGGCAACCGTTCGAATGCCTCCTCGGAGGTCGAGTTCCAGGATGCCTTTGCTTGGAGAATCGGCGAGGAAGGCCGCGGAGTGCGCACCATCATCGGGATGGTGCAGCTGACACGCCTCGACTGCGCCGTGGCTTCGGCCGGCCTCGTGCGGATGGGTCTGGCGCTGGCTGTGCACCATGCCCGGCACCGCAACGTCTTCCAGAGGAGGCTCCTCGACCAGCCAGCCATGCGGATGGTGCTGGCGGACCTCGCGATCGAGAGCGAGGCCATGACGGCGCTCGCCCTACGGGCGGCACGCAGCTTCGACCTTCAGCAAGGCGACAGCGGCGAGGCAGCCTACGCCCGCCTCGTCACGCCTGCCGCCAAGTTCGGCATCTGCAAGGCCGCTCCTCGCCTGCTTTACGAGGCCATGGAGTGCCTCGGCGGCAACGGCTATGTGGAGGAGAGCGCCCTGCCCCGCCTCTACCGGGAAGCGCCGGTCAACGCGATCTGGGAGGGATCCGGCAACGTGATCGCCCTGGACATCCTGCGCGCCGAGAACCGGGAGCCGGAGGTCGCGGCCTCCGTCCTGGAGCGCCTGATGGCAGATGTTGCCGGCCTTCCGGGCGCCTCGGAAGCGGCCCGGGACATCGTCCTCGCCCTTCAATCCCCTGATCCCGAGGCGAAGGCCAGATTCGTGGCCGAACGCCTTTTCACCCTGGCCGCGACAGCGGCCCTCGCCCGCGCGGCGCCGCCTCCTATCACCGAGTCCTATGCCCTGACCCGCCTTGCCGCCCCTTGCCGGATGATCGGTGCCAACGACCTCGGGGAGGCGGTGAATCCCTTGTTGGAGCGGTCATTCGTGGCCATATAGGGAACGTACGGACAAGTCTGATTTGACTTGTCGGCCATCATCAACCACTTATCCCGCCCTGCGCCGGTCAGGGGCTGACCGGCGTTCTCGCCCTGGCGACGGGGCGTCCGCCTGCTCCCGCTTTTAGGAAGTCGTCCATGAAAGTCCTCGTCGTCGAGTCGCCTGCGAAGGCCAAGACGATCAACAAATATCTCGGCAAGGATTACGAGGTCCTGGCCTCCTTCGGGCATATCCGCGATCTGCCCGCCAAGGACGGCTCGGTCGACCCGGAGGCCGATTTCCGCATGATCTGGACGCTTGAGGACAGGGGCTCGAAGCGGGTCTCCGACATCGCCAAGGCGGTCAAAGGGGCCGAAAAGCTCATCCTCGCCACCGACCCGGACCGCGAAGGCGAAGCCATTTCCTGGCACGTGCTGGAGGCCCTGCGGGAGAAGCGCGTCCTCAAGGATCTGCCCGTCGAGCGCGTGACCTTCAACGCCATCACCAAGGACGCAGTGCAGACGGCGCTGCGTAACCCGCGCCAGATCGACCAGGCCCTGGTCGATGCCTATCTGGCCCGCCGCGCCCTCGACTATCTCGTAGGCTTCACCCTCTCCCCCGTGCTTTGGCGCAAACTTCCCGGAGCCCGCTCCGCCGGCCGCGTGCAATCGGTGGCGCTTCGCCTCGTCTGCGACCGCGAGCTCGAGATCGAGACCTTCAAGCCGAAGGAATACTGGTCTCTGATCGCCACGCTGGCCACCAAGGACGGCGGCGTGTTCGACGCGCGCCTCGTCGGCGCAGACGGCAAGAAGATCCAGCGCCTCGACATCGGCAACGGCAAGGATGCGGAAGCGTTTAAGAAGGACCTGGAGCTCGCAACCTTCTCGGTTGCGAACATCGAGGCCAAGCCCGCCAAGCGCCATCCCTACCCGCCGTTTACCACCTCGACCCTGCAGCAGGAGGCCTCGCGCAAGCTCGGACTGGCTCCGGCCCAGACCATGCGCATCGCGCAACGCCTCTACGAGGGTGTCGACATCGGCGGCGAGACGGTCGGCCTCATCACCTATATGCGTACCGACGGCGTCGACATGGCGCCCGAGGCCGTGCAGGCGGCCCGCCGGGTGATCGGCAAGGAATACGGCGACCGCTACGTGCCGGGCGCGCCGCGCAAGTACACCACCAAGGCCAAGAACGCCCAGGAGGCCCACGAGGCCGTGCGTCCGACGGATATGGGCCGCCTGCCGAAACAGGTGGCCAAGTACCTGGAGCCCGAGCAGGCCCGCCTCTATGACCTGATCTGGACCCGCACGATCGCCAGCCAGATGGAGTCGGCGGAGCTGGAGCGCACCACGGCCGACATCGCCGCCCAGGTCGGCCCGCGCCGGCTCGATCTGCGCGCCACCGGCCAGGTGATCAAGTTCGATGGCTTCCTCACGCTCTACAACGAGAGCAAGGACGACGAGGCGGACGAGGACGAGGGACGCCTGCCCCCGATGAAGGCGGGCGATCCTCTGGAACGCCGCCGGATCAACGCGACCCAGCACTTCACCGAGCCGCCGCCGCGCTACTCCGAGGCCTCTCTCGTGAAGCGCATGGAGGAGCTCGGCATCGGCCGTCCCTCCACCTATGCGGCGGTGCTGCAGACCCTCCGCGACCGCGAATATGTGCGGATCGAGAAGAAGCGGCTCGTGCCCGAGGACAAGGGCCGCATCGTCACGGCATTCCTGGAGAGCTTCTTCCGTCGTTATGTGGAATACGATTTCACGGCCGATCTGGAGGAACAGCTCGACCGGATCTCCAACTCCGAGATCGATTGGAAGCAGGTGCTGCGCGACTTCTGGCGCGACTTCTCGGCCGCCATCGGCGAGACGAAGGAACTGCGCACCACGGAGGTGCTCGACGCCCTCAACGATCTGCTCGGCCCGCACATCTTCCCGGACAAGGGCGACGGCTCGAACCCGCGCACCTGCCCGAATTGCGGCACGGGGCAGCTCTCGCTGAAACTCGGCAAGTTCGGCTCCTTCATCGGCTGCTCGAACTACCCGGAGTGCAAGTACACCCGCCAGCTCGCGGCCAATGGCGTGGATGGCGACGGCGAGGGCTCGTCGGAGAACGGCGGCCAGCCTGGCGTGAAGGTGCTGGGGACGGATCCCGAGACGGGCCTGGAGGTCACCCTTCGCGACGGCCGCTTCGGACCTTTCGTCCAGCTCGGCGAAGGCGAGAAGCCCAAGCGCTCGTCGCTCCCCAAGGGGCTGTCTCCGGCCCTGGTCGACTTGGAGAAGGCCCTGAAACTCCTGGCCCTGCCCCGGCAGGTGGCGACCCATCCGGAATCGGGCGAGCCGATCCTGGTGAGCATCGGGCGCTACGGTCCTTACGTTCAGCACGGCAAGACCTATGCCAATCTAGGCCCCGGCGACGACGTGCTGGAGATCGGCGCGAACCGCGCCATCGACCTGATCGTTACGAAAGAGAGCGGCGGAGGCGGCGCCCGCCGCGGCGCAGCCGACCCGGGCCGGCCACTGGGCGACGACCCGGAATCCGGCAAGCCCATCGTGGTAAAGGCCGGACGGTTCGGCCCCTACGTGACCGATGGCGAGACCAACGCGACCCTGCCGCGGACCCTTGCTGCGGAAGCGGTGACGCTGGACGAGGCGATTGAACTTCTGAAGGCCCGCCGGGCCGCCGGTCCCGCAAAGAAGTCGGCTCGCGGCCGCAAGGCCCCGGCCAAGAAGGCTGCAGCCAAGGCACCGGCAGCGAAGAAAGCTGCCGCCAAGACAGCGGTGAAGAAAACGGCCGCTAAGAAGCCGGCGGCAAAGAAGGCCGCAGCCAAGAAGACCGCCAAGGCAGGTTGATCCCCATGCGGGAGTGGCTGTCCTGGCTCTCGGTGGAATATGCCGATCAGATCGAGATGATGCTGCGCCTGTGCGGCGCGGCGATCGCCGGGATGGCGGTCGGGATCAACCGGGACATCCACAACAAGCCGATCGGGATGCGGACTCTGGGCCTCGTCGCCCTCGGCTCCGCCCTGGTGATCCTGTCGGGCTCGGTCTACGAGGGGCTCCACTTCGGCCAGGATGCCGTCAGCCGTGTCGTACAGGGCATCATGACGGGCCTGGGCTTTCTGGGTGCAGGAGCGATTCTCCGCGGACGGGACCAGATGGAGGTTCAGGGCCTGACGACGGCAGCGACAGTCTGGATTGCGGCCGGCCTCGGCGTGACGGCGGGTTTGGGCGCCTGGTTCATCACCATCATGGGCACCTTGGTCACGCTCTTTTTGCTGACCTATGGGAAGCGTATCGAGGAGCTCCTGATCCGGATCTTCGGCAGGGGCAACGGCTCCGACGAGGACGATTAGAGGACGAGGCCGAGCCCGAGCACCGCAACGGCCGCCATGGAGATCCAGATCAGGCTCGACCCGTAGGAGCGGTGCGCGACAGGCGTCATATCCGGCTCGTCGAAGGCGAAGGCCTCGCCGGCGTTGCGCGCGGCGCGGTCCAGGTGAAGCTTCTGTGCCGGTCCCAAGGTCGTCCGCGTCGTCACGCCCGTATCTCCCATTAAGCTCGTGCTTAACCTTTCCAACGTGAATGGAATTTAAACAGTTCCTTGTGACACCGGAAAGACATCCTTTAGAGGGAAGCGTTGGTAACCTTTACGCTCTAACCTGATTTCACTTTTGTCGCTCGCGACAGCAAACTGCCCTTCCCGTTTCCGTTTTGTTCTCGTATAAAAACGGAATGAGAAATAGTGTAAAGAAACGCGAATCATCATCCCGGACCAAGGTCCCAATGACAGACAATGACGATCTCTTCGGGGGCGCAGCCGCCAAGCGCGCCGCGCCTGCCTCGGCCCGCAACGCTGCCGTGAAAGTATCCCGGCCCACGCCCCAACAGGGAACGCCCGGGGAAGCTGGCTATGACGCTTCGGCCATCGAAGTGCTGGAGGGGCTCGAGCCCGTCCGCCGGCGTCCTGGGATGTATATCGGGGGCACCGACGAGAAGGCCCTCCACCATCTCTTTGCCGAGGTGATCGACAACTCCATGGACGAGGCGGTGGCCGGTCACGCCACCTTCATCGAGGTGGAGCTGGAGGAGGGCGGCTGGCTCTCCGTGATCGACAACGGACGCGGCATCCCGGTCGATCCGCATCCGAAGTTTCCGAAGAAGTCCGCCCTCGAAGTCATCATGACGACTCTGCATGCCGGCGGTAAGTTCGATTCGAAGGTCTATGAGACCTCGGGCGGCCTGCACGGCGTCGGCGTATCGGTCGTCAACGCCCTTTCCGAGATCCTGGAGGTCGAGGTGGCCCGTGGCCAGACCCTCTACCGACAGGTCTTCGCCCGCGGCCTTCCGCAGGGCAAGCTCGAGACCGTCGGCCGCGTGCTCAACCGGCGCGGCACCAAGGTGCGCTTCAAGCCCGATTGGCAGATCTTCGGCAAGGATGCCCATTTCCAGCCCCGCCGCCTGTTCAAGATGGCCCGCTCCAAGGCTTATCTGTTCGGCGGCGTCGAGATCCGCTGGAAATGCGCCCCATCCCTGATCGAGGGCATCGAGAACGTTCCGGCGGAAGCGACCTTCAAGTTCCCCAACGGCCTGAAGGACTACCTGCTCCACGACATCGAGGGGAAGGAACTGGTCACCGACCAGATTTTCTCCGGTAAGATCACCAAGCCGGGCAGCCACGGCTCCCTGGAATGGGCGGTCGCCTGGATGGCGAATGAGGACGGGTTCTCGACCTCATACTGCAATACAGTGCCCACCCCAGAGGGCGGCACCCATGAGAACGGCCTGCGCATCGCGCTCCTGCGCGCTCTTCGCGAACATGCCGAGCGCGTGGGTCAGTCGAAGCGCATGGCGGCGGTGACCACCGACGACGTGATGGCGACCTGCGCGTCCATGCTGTCGGTGTTCATCCGCGAGCCCGAGTTCCAGGGCCAGACTAAGGACAAGCTGGCGACGGTCGAGGCCGGCCGCATCGTCGAGAACGCGATCCGCGACACCTTCGACCATTGGCTCGCGGCGGCGCCGCAGCAGGCTAACAAGCTGCTCGACTGGGTCATCGACCGGGCCGAGGAGCGCCTGCGCCGCCGCCAGGAGAAGGAGGTCGCCCGCAAGACCGCGACCCGCAAGCTGCGCCTGCCCGGCAAGCTGGCGGATTGTTCCAACGCCGGCGCCAAAGGCTCGGAGCTCTTCATCGTCGAGGGCGACTCGGCCGGCGGCTCCGCCAAGCAGGCGCGCGACCGCGCCACCCAGGCCGTGCTCCCCTTGCGCGGCAAGATCCTGAACGTGGCCTCGGCCGGCCGGGAGAAGCTGCACCAGAACCAGCAGCTCTCAGATCTCGTCCAGGCGCTGGGCTGCGGCATGGGCTCCCACTACAAGTCCGCAGATCTGCGCTACGAGAAGGTCATCATCATGACCGACGCGGACGTGGACGGCGCCCACATCGCCTCGCTGCTGATCACCTTCTTCTATCGGCAGATGCCCAAGCTCATCGACGACGGGCATCTGTATCTGGCGGTCCCACCCCTCTACCGGCTGACCCAAGGCTCGAAATCGGCTTATGCCCGTGACGATGCGGATCGGGAGAAGCTCATGAAGACGGTCTTCAAGGGCAACGGCAAGGTCGAGATCGGCCGCTTCAAGGGCCTTGGCGAGATGCTGCCGGCTCAGTTGAAGGAAACCACCATGGATCCGAAGAAGCGCCTGCTTCTCAAAGTGGTCGTGGAGGCCGACGACAAGCCTGAGGCCAGCGACGCCGTGGAACGCCTGATGGGCAACAAGCCCGAAGCCCGTTTCGCCTTCATCCAGGAGCGCGCCGCTTTCGCCGACGAGGCCGACCTGGATATCTAGTCGGTTAGCGCGGAGCGGCCATTTCCGACATCGTCACCGGCCTTGTGCCGGTGATCCGAATGCGGAACGCGCTGTGCTTGGACAATCAGGATGGCCGCCGCCGGATCAGGTTCGGGGACGGCCATGACGAGAGAGGATGCCGCAGGGTCAGGGTAACCGTCTGAAGCGAGCCTGCCAGACCACAGAAAACGCTACCGAAACTTTTTTGAAAATTTTTCAGAAAAGGCCGGAACCAACCCGGGTCCGAGGCGTTTTATGAACTCACCGGCTCATTCTGCCCCCACGGGCCGGTCCCTCAAAGGCTCCGTTATCGGGGCCTTATTTTTTAGCCCTCCGGCGTCAGCCTTACATGGATCTCTTGCCCCATACGGGAGTCTTCAGCATGGGCCGGGCAGACTAGCCGTGGCCAAGCTTGCATGCGACAAGATCCTGTGAACCCGACGAGCATTCCCCTTGCCCAAGCATCCGAAAGCTGACCCATCCGCCACCCTCCCCTCCCGCGAGGACATCGTCTCCTTCATCACCCACGCGCAGGGCAAGGTGGGCAAGCGGGAGATCGCGCAGCAGTTCGGCATCAAGGGCAGTGATCGGATCTGGCTGAAGCAGGTCCTCAAGGACCTGGAGATCGACGGAATCGTCGACCGTCGGGGTAAGGCCGTCCACAAGGCGGGCCAGCTCCCGCCGGTCGTTCTCGCGGACGTCATCAAGCGGGACCGGGACGGAGAGCTGATCGCAGTCCCGACGGAATGGGACGAGGAAGAGCATGGGTCCGTCCCGACGATCATCATTCTGTCGCCGCGCAAGCCGCGTCCGGGCATGCCGGTGGCGGGGGTCGGAGACCGGGCCCTGCTGCGCGTCGAACCCCTCAAGCCCGGCGACATTCACCGCTATTCCGGCCGCGTGACCAAGATCATCGCCAAGAAGCAGGCGCAGGTGCTCGGCCTCTTCCGGGCCGTGCCGGAAGGCGGCGGCCGGCTCCTGCCCGTGGACAAGAAGGCCCGCGAGCAGGAATTGCAGATCAGGCCGGGCGACGAGGGCGAGGCGCGGGACGGCGATCTGGTCTCGGTATCGGTCGTCAAACACGGCCGTTTCGGCCTGCCCACCGCCAAGGTGAAGGAGCGCCTCGGGACGATCAAATCCGAGAAGGCCATCAGCCTCATCGCGATTTACGCCCACAGCATCCCCAATGAGTTTCCGAAGGCGGTTTTGGAGGAGGCGGAAACCGCCAGACCCGTCTCCCTCGATGATCGCGAGGACTGGCGCACCTTGCCTCTCATCACCATCGACCCGCCGGATGCCAAGGACCATGACGACGCGATCCATGCGGTGCCGGATGACGATCCGAGCAATGCGGGCGGCTACATCCTCACCGTCGCAATCGCCGACGTGGCGGCCTATGTGCGCCCCGGCTCCGCCATGGACCGGGAAGCGCAGGAGCGCGGAAACTCGGTTTATTTCCCGGATCGGGTCGTGCCCATGCTGCCGGAGCGCATCTCCAACGATCTGTGTTCCCTGAGGCCCCGGGAGGACCGCCCAGCCCTCGCGGTGCGCATGGTGATCGGCCCCGACGGGCGGAAACTTCGCCACAGCTTCCATCGCATCATGATGCGCTCGGCCGAGAAGCTCTCCTATGCCCAGGCCCAGGCCGCCATCGACGGCCGACCGGACGAGGTCACGCGGCCGATCCTCGACACGATCCTGAAGCCGCTCTGGGCCGGCTACGAGCTCGTCAAAAGAGCTCGCGACGTCCGCGAGCCCCTGTTTCTCGACCTGCCCGAGCGCAAGATCGTGCTCAATCCCGACGGCACCGTGGACCGGGTCTTCGTCCCCGAGCGGCTCGAGGCCCATCGGCTCATCGAGGAGTTCATGATCCTCGCGAACGTCGCGGCCGCCGAGAGCCTGGAGAAGGTCGATTCCGATCTGATCTACCGGGTTCACGACGAACCATCGCTGGAGAAGATGCGGGCCCTGAGCGAGGTGCTCGCCTCCGTCGGCCTCAAGCTTCCGAGCCAGGGCGCGCTGAAGCCGGAGCTGTTCAACCGGATCCTGCGAAGCGTCGAGGACACGGAGCACCAGCTCTTCATCAACGAGGTGGTGCTGCGCTCGCAGTCTCAAGCCGAATACTCGGCCGAGAATTACGGCCATTTCGGCCTGAATCTGCGCCGCTACGCCCATTTCACCTCACCTATCCGCCGATATGCGGACCTCATCGTCCACCGCGCCCTGATCGCGGCGCTCAAGCTCGGCAAAGACGGCCTGCCGCCGGACACCACCCGGGCCGAGCTGATCGAAATCAGCGCCAAGATTTCGGCGGCCGAACGCCGCGCCATGGCGGCGGAGCGTGAGACAATCGACCGCCTGATCGCGCACTTCCTTGCCGACCGGATCGGGGCCATATTCGACGGACAGATCTCGGGCGTGTCGAAGGCGGGGCTCTTCATCAAGCTGAGCGAGACCGGAGCCGACGGCTTCGTTCCGGCCGCCACCATCGGGGACGACTACTATCGCTACGACGAGAAAACCCACTCCATGCGCGGCGACGATACGGGTGAAACCTATCGTCTCGGGGACAAGGTGGAGGTGCGCCTGGTGGAGGCGGCGCCCGTGGCCGGCGCCCTGCGTTTCGAGATTCTTACCAAGGGACGCTTCACCGGAAGGAGCGACCCCTCCAAGAGAGGCGGGAAGCGTCCGCCACGCGGCCCAAGGCCGAGCGTCGGGGCTGCTCCCAAAGGTCGTTCACCCACGCGCGTGAAGGTCAAGCGGCGCGGACGAGCCTGATTGAAGGATCGAGAATGTCTTTGACGGTCGAGACGACCTCTCCGGCAGCCCCGGACGAGGTGAAGGTCATCCCAGCCATGAGGCGCGGATTTCTGGGTCGCTGCCCTGCCTGCAACAAAGGTCGGCTCTTCGGGCGTTTCCTGAAGGTTGTGGATCATTGCGAGGTCTGCGGGACGGAGTTTCACCACCACCGGGCCGACGACCTGCCGCCCTATCTCGTGATCTTCATCGTCGGGCACCTGATCGGCTACGGCATCCTCATGACCGAGACCAAGCTCGAGATGCCTCTATGGGTGCATCTGGCGACCTGGCCGGCCCTGACGCTGGTTCTGTGCCTCGCCCTGCTCCAGCCGGTAAAAGGCGCTGTCGTGGGTCTGCAATACGCGCTAGGTATCCATGGCTTCGGCGCCGCCCGAGCCAAGAAGAACGCCGATGAGGACAATGGACGTGACGGATACCGAGACCCTGGCGAGGATGGATCGCCTCGTTTCCGCTGAGACCAACCCGAAGCTCCCGACTCTCCGTCCCGTCGACGCCGCGACCCTCATCATCATCGACCGCAAGGGCAGAAACCCGAAGGTCCTCATGGGCAAGCGCCACGAGGGCCTGAAATTCATGCCGGGCAAGTTCGTCTTCCCCGGCGGACGGATCGAGCCCGGAGACCGGTCGATGACGGTTGCCGGCGCTCTCCACCTGCGCGCCGAGCAGGCGCTCATGGCTCGGGTGACCCGTCCCTCGGCCCAGCGCAGTCGCGCCCTGGCGCTCGCCGCCATCCGCGAGACTTTCGAGGAGACGGGCCTGCTGCTTGGCACCCGGGATTACGGCGCACCGGAAAGCGTTCCCGCGGGCACCGCTTGGGCCGCCTTCCGGGAGAGGGGCGTCTTTCCAGATTTGGAAGCGCTGCATTTCATCGGACGAGCCATTACGCCGCCGAAACGCGTGAGGCGGTTCGACACCCGGTTCTTTGCCGTCGACCGGACGGCCATCGCCGAGGAGGTCCCGGGCGTCGTCGGGCCGGAGGCGGAACTCGTGGAACTCGCCTGGGTCACCCTTCCCCAGGCCAAGGCCCTCGACCTGCCGCCGATCACGACGGTGATCCTGGGCGAGCTGGAGGCTAGGATCGCCGCCGGCTTCGGCCATCAGCTGCCGGTTCCGTTCTTCCACCAGCAGCGTGGCCGTTTCGTTAGGGAATTGCTCTAACAGGCGCGACCCGTCTGAGCCCCGATCCGTGGCTCGCCAGGCTAGGCCTGGAAAGTACGAGGGATCCACCCTCCGCCCTTGACTGCCACCCGATAATCAGGCATGGGAACGGCACGATTTTCCGGCCGGGTTCGCCCGGCCTTTGCGTTTCGGCTAGGCCGTCGGGCCAACCGAGCGCCTGAACCGAACAAGAGGTCCCGACCATGGCCAAAGCCGCAACGATCAAAGTGAAGCTCGTCTCCACCGCCGACACGGGCTATTTCTACGTGACGAAGAAGAACTCGCGCACGATGACCGAGAAGCTCAGCTTCAAGAAGTACGATCCGGTCGCTAAGAAGCACGTCGAGTTCAAGGAAGCCAAGATTAAGTAATCGCTTAGCTTCCGGATTGTCCGACTGTCTAGAAAGCCGCCTCATCAGGCGGCTTTTTGCTTGTGATGGCCCGTATAGATGGCCGGCAGATGAGGCCTATATCCGCACACGTTCGAAGCATCGGGCGAAGAACGGCAGTCTCGTCCCGGCTCCCCGCATCTTGGAGCGGCCGGTCAGGTGAATGAGATTCCGAGCCAGAGCGCGATGAATGCGAAGGAGCTCGCGACGATGGCCCACTCCGCCGCACTCAGCCGGCCCGAATTTGTCGACGATTTTCCTTGAGTCACCCTACCCCCCCTTCGGCTTACCGAGGGGCGGACAAAGCTGTTGAGAGCCCCTGATCGAATTCGTCTCACAGTAGGGCCAGCTGCGTAGTGTCGATGTGCTGCGCAACACACTCGGATCGGAGCTCTCCATATTCGCCAGGAGTGCGACGGCTGGTGCCGCCGCAGTCGGGGCCGAATACATGACGGCAGGTGGCCCAGCCGATCGACATCAAACGAGTGGCCTGCGTTAGCCTCCCTCATGTGCTTGCCCGCGCAGAGGCGCACTCACGGCAGCGAGTGGCACGCGCCTCACAGATCGAGCTCCAGAAGCACCGGTTGATGGTCAGAGGCTTGCGTCTCCTGGTTGTAATCGATCCGTCGGACCTTGGACGCGATATCTTCGGTCACGAATACGAAGTCACAGCAATGCGGCGGTCCGTTCGACTGTTCGAAGAGGCAGAACGAGGTCGGGTGTGGATCCGCGCCGTGGGCAACCTGCCATGCATCAAGGAGAGCCGGCACTCCGTTGCCAAAGGTCTCCGAGATCCGTCGCTTCGACGGATCGGGTGGACGCATGTTGAAGTCGCCGGTCAGAACGGCCGACGCGGAGGTGGGAAGCCGGGCGTAGGTTCCCGGTCCGTCCTCACGGGCCGTCGTGACGCGCTCGCAGGCCGTGCGATGGGCTTCGCGAATACCCTCGACCTGTGCCTGCCGGAGCCTGTCGGAGGAGTATTCCAAGTGAGTGGTCATCACCCGCAGGGGCCCTGAGGGCGCTTCGACAACCGCCTCGATCAGGAGGCGTGGCATGTTGCGGGTGGCCGCGGCCTCCCACGGCAGCGTGTATCGCAGCACCTGGGCCACCGGCAGGCGAGACAGAATCATGTTGCCGAAGCGGCGACGCCCCCCTGCCCCGTCTGGAACATCGAGGGCCACGCCCTCCACGGCCGTGTAACCCGGCAGGAGCCGTGCCAGCTCGGCGAATTGGTTTTCCCCGTCGTTGCCTCGGAGGGCCGGAAAATTGTCCGAAACCTCCTGAAGGCAGAGCACATCGAAATCTGCAATCGTGCGGGCCTCGTTCACGATTCGCCGGAGATCGACCGCCCCATCGATGCCTAGGCCCCACTGAATGTTCCAGGTGATGATTCTGACCATGCCGTTCCGATGCCTCACTGACCGACCTTGCTGAGCACGTCGGCCTTCAGGAAGCGCTCGATGACGAGCATGAACACGACAGACGGCACAAGCAGGATGAGAGCCGTGATCGAGGCGATCTGGTAGTTGCCGCCCATGCTGGCGTTGTAAAGGAGGAGCGGGAGTGTCGTCACCTGGGGGACGCCGACGAAGAAGGTCCCGGTGAATTCGTCAAGCGATTCCAGGAAGACGAAGATCGCGCTCGCCATTATGCCGGGGAGAGCCAAGGGCAGCGTTACGGTGAAAAAGGTCCGCAGCGGCGAGGCGCCAATATTACGGGCGGCGAGTTCGAGATCCCGGTCGACCGCCGCGAAGGCCGCGGCTGCGATCCAGACCGAATAGACAAGGCCGTGGGCCGCGTGCACCAGCACGACGCCGGTCATGGTTCCCGTGAGTCCGATGCTGTAGAAAACCCGGGCCACATTGATGTAAATCGCCACCGACGGAAAGGCCTGAGGCAGCAGGAACAGGATCATCAGGGCGGTGCGCCAAGGCAGCTTGAGGCGGGCGAGAGCATAGCCCGCAGGAACCGAGACGGCGAGCGCCACCAGGACCGTCAGGCAGGCGATCCCGATGCTCGTCATCAGGGACGTCATGGCGTCGCCTGTCGGGCGAAAGACCACTTCCCAGTAGCGTAGACCGTAGGAAACCGGGAGCTTGAACGGCGTATACCACCGCTCCGCCACGGACCACAGGACCAGATTGGCCAGCGGCCCGAACAGCAGGAAGGCAAAGATCGCCAGGCCCGCAATTTTCAGGATCGTCGACCCGAGAGCCCAGACCCTTGTGCCGCGTTCGGAGCGAGCAGCTTCATTGGGCAGCGGGAGCACGGATGAGGTCTGCGTCTCGACGCTCATGCCTGCACCTCGCGCTTGACGCTGTGGCGGAGATAGATCCACGCGACGGTCCCGGCGATGGCATAGGAGATGACGCCGAGCGCATTGGCCGTGGCGTAGTCGCCGTAGGAGTTGATTCGGAATGCCATGTCGACCGTGAGCATGGTGGGCTGAGAGCCTGCGACCATCATCGGCACCGACAGCACGGACAGCATGGTGACGAAGGAAAGCACGAGGCCGACGAGGAGCGTCTGCGCCACCTGGGGCAGGACGAGTTCGATGAGAACCCGGACCCGCGACGCTCCGAGGTTGCGTCCCGCCTCGATGGTCGCGCGGTCGATCGAAGCCATGGCACCGGCGAGCATGAGCGTCACGAAAGGCACCTGCTTCCACACGAAGGTGATGATGATGCCGCGCCAGTCGAGAAAGCTCGTGGCCTGGAGCGGCTCCATCAGCCCGAGCGCCACAAAGGAATTGTTCATAAGGCCATTCTTGGCGAGGAATGTCCTCATGCACTGAGCCGCGACGATGAAGGGGATGAAGAGCGGCCAGCGGTAGAGCGCGCGCAGGGCGGCCACGAGCCAGGGCGTTTCGCCGAGCGTGAGGATCCCCGAGATGACGATCGCGAACAGTCCCGTCAGAAGCGTCGAAACGATGACGATGAAGAGCGTGAAAAGAATGTCGGTGGAGTAGAGCTCGTAGGCCTTCTGGAAGTGCGTGAGCGACAGCCCGCCTCCCGGCTCCGTGAAGGCTGAAGCGAGCGAGAAGCCAAGCGGATAAAGAAACAACGCACCGATCATCGCGAGCGCCGGCGCGATGAGCAGAAGGCCGAAGAACGAGGGTTTCGCCATGATCTGGGTTGATCCCGCTCCCGATGAAAGTGCATCGGCAGATGAGGCGCGG
>DASZBB010000186.1:0-6331 GCA_035944695.1 Microvirga sp.
TCCTTGCTGTCGAAATAGACGTAGAGCGTGCCCTTGGAGACGCCGGCGACCTTCGCGATCTCGCCCATGCTCGCGCCATCGAAACCCTGCGCCAGGAAAACCTTGCGGGCACCCTCCAGGATCTGGCGGCGCTTTGCATTCTCTGGGCTCTCTTCAGCAACGGGAGAAAGACCCTGGTCCCGGGTGCTGTCATGCGCGGCGCTCATAGCTTCTATTAATTCCTTTTGTGTTTCCGCTATTGACCGAACGGTTCGGTCAACTCATATATGGCAGGCAACCGATAGATATCAAGGCTGCAACGATAAGCCCGAACCTTTTCGACTCAAGGGCTTTAAGTTGGCTTGCAGAGGTTCACATGGCTTACCGGGACGAGTTTGAGCAGGGCGCTAAGGAGCATCCGGAGACGGCCAAGGACGGTCAGCCCGTCCAGGCGCCCCAGCCGGCACAGACCGCTCCAGAGGCGGCTGAGCCCAAGGCCCGGAAAGGGGGACTCGGCAAGAAGCCGGTCATCCTGGCCGTCCTGGCGGCCGCCCTGGCCTTCGGCGGCTACGAAGGCCACCATTGGTGGACCGAAGGCCGCTTCATGGTCTCGACGGACGATGCCTATGTGCAGGCGGACATCACGATTCTCTCGGCCAAGATCTCCGGCTATGTGTCCTCGGTTGCGGTGACGAACAACCAAAGCGTCAAGGCAGGCGACCTGATCGCCAAGATCGACGACGGCGATTACCGTCTCGCTCTCCAATCCGCCAAGGACAAGCTCGCCACCCAGCAGAGCGCCATCGCGCGCGTCGGCCGCCAGATCGAGGCGGGCCGCGCTTCGGTGGCACAGGCCGAGGCCCAGGTGGTCAGCGCGCAGGCCGAGGCCGAGCGGGCCGAGAGCGACTATGCCCGCCAGCAGCAGCTCGCCCGATCCGACTACACCAGCCGGGCCGCGCTCGAAAACGCCAAGGCTGCCCGCGACCGGGCCAACGCCGAGGTCAAGAGCGCCCAGGCGGCGCTCGCCGCCGCTCGGGCGAATGTCGAGGTCCTGGCGGCTCAGCGGAACGAGGGCGAGCGTCTGGCGGCCGAGTTGCAGACAGCCGTCGACAAGGCGGAGCGCGATCTCTCCTTCACGGAAATCCGGGCGCCGGTCGACGGCGTGGTCGGCAACAAGGCCATGGAGGTCGGCACCTATGTGCAGCCCGGCGCCCGCCTGGCGGCGCTCGTTCCGCTGACCAGCGTGCGTGTGGATGCCAACTTCAAGGAGACGCAGCTTGCCTCCCTGAAACCTGGCCAGAAGGTGCATGTGAAGGTCGATGCCTTCCCCGATTCCGACATCGTCGGCACGGTTGAGAGCGTCTCGCCGGCCTCCGGCGCGGTGTTCAGCCTGCTGCCGCCGGAGAACGCCACAGGCAATTTCACGAAGATCGTCCAGCGCGTGCCCGTCCGCGTCGCCGTCAGCCCCGAGGTGGCTCAGCAGGGCCTGCTGCGTCCAGGCCTGTCGGTGGTGGTCGATGTCGACACGCGCACCTCGGCCCAGCCTGAAAAGACGGCCAGCATCAAAGAGTAAATGACATGGCCGCATCGGCCGCCATCCAGCCCAAGCCTCAAGGCATGCCCGCCGCGAAGCCGGCGCCGCTCGACCGGCGCCGAACCTTCGCGTTCTTCTGCATGGTCTTCGGCATGTTCATGGCGATCCTGGACATCCAGATCGTCTCGGCCTCGCTCGCCGAGATCCAGGCGGGGCTCTCCGCCTCGTCCGAGGAAATCTCCTGGGTGCAGACGAGCTACCTGATCGCGGAAGTGATCATGATCCCGCTCTCGGGCACGCTCTCGCGCGTGCTGTCGACCCGCTGGATGTTCGTGATCGCCTCCGGGGGCTTCACGTTCATGAGCTTCATGTGCGCGACCGCGACGAATATCGAGCAGATGATCGTCTACCGCGCCCTGCAGGGCTTCATCGGGGGCGGGATGATCCCGACGGTCTTCGCTTCCGCCTTCACGATCTTCCCGCCGGAGAAGCGGCCCGTGATCTCGCCGATCATCGGCCTCGTGGCGACGCTCGCGCCGACCATCGGCCCGACGCTCGGCGGCTATCTGACGGATCTGTTCTCCTGGCACTGGCTGTTCCTCGTCAACATCGTGCCGGGCATCTTCGTGACGGTCTCCACCTACCTGCTGGTGGATTTCGACGAACCCGACTTCAGCCTCTTCAAGTCCTTCGATTGGGCGGGCTTGAGCTTCATGGCGGCCTTTCTCGGCAGCCTTGAATACGTGCTGGAAGAAGGGCCCAACAACGAGTGGTTCCATGACGAGGCGGTTCTGATCCTCGCCATCGTGTGCGCCGTCGGGGCCATCGGCTTCTTCTATCGCGCCTTCACGGCTAGGCAGCCGATCGTGGACCTGCGCGCCTTTGCCGACCGCAACTTCCTGGCCGGCTCTGCCTTCAGCTTCGTCATGGGCATCGGCCTCTACGGGCTGACCTATCTCTATCCGGTCTATCTGGCGCGGGTGAGGGGCTATTCGTCCCTGCAGATCGGCGAGACCATGTTCGTGACCGGCGCCACCATGTTCCTCATGGCCCCGGTGGCGGGGATGCTGTCGCGCAAGATGGATCCGAGGCTCATGATGGCCATCGGCTTCGGCGCCTTTGCCTTCGGCACTTGGAAGATCACGGGCCTGACCAAGGACTGGGACTTCTGGGAGCTGTTCGTGCCGCAGATCTTCCGCGGCGTGGGCCTCATGATCTGCATGGTGCCGATCAACAACATCGCCCTCGGCACCCTGCCGCCGGACCGGATCAAGAATGCGTCGGGCCTCTACAACCTCACCCGCAATCTCGGCGGCGCGGTCGGTCTGGCGGTCATCAACACGCTCCTTAACAACCGACTCGACCTGCATCTCCAGCGCCTGCGCGAGAGCGTTACCTGGGACAGCTCCACGGCGATGGAGACCCTCAACGCCCTGACCATGCGGTTTCAGGAACTCGGTACCGATGCGAACGCGGCAGCGTTGAAGACCATGGCGAACATGGTCAGGCGGGAAGCCCTGGTGATGTCCTTCGCCGACGTGTTCCTGCTCCTGACCGTGCTGTTCTTAGGTCTCGTCTGCGCTTTGCCCTTCATCAAGAAACCCCGCGCAGCGCCCGCAGGCGGCGGAGGGCACTAAGTTAAACCTCCAAACTTCAGCCCGGCTTTCGAGCCGGGCTTTTTTACTGGCCGAGCGCTTTCAGCTTGAGCTTGCGCAGGAGATCGTAGACCTCATCCACCGACCTGCAGACCCGGTTCAGGATCACCGGCTGGCGCAGCGCCACGTGGATATGGTTCGGTCCATGCATGCGGATGGTGCCGAAGCCGGGGAAGCGCCCGTTGCCGGGATGCCGGTTGTTCCAGCGGTTCGGAGGCCGACCGATCCAGGGCCGATAGGTATGGACGGCATCGAGCAGCCGCGCGCATTCCCGATAGAAGCTCTCTTCAACCGCATGCTGTTCGGGTTTCATAGGCTTTATCGCGGGTTCACCTGCGGGGTCCCGTTCGAGCCCTGGGGCTCCGAGGTTGTTCCCGTCGCCTGGACATCCGACCCGCGGGCTGCCGTATCGACGCTCACCACCACCGACATGCCGGGTACCAGGCGGTCCGCGAGCGCCTGTCCGGGATCGATGGCAATCCGCACGGGCACCCGCTGCGCCACCTTGGTGAAATTGCCGGTGGCGTTGTCGGTCCTGATCACGCTGAACTCGGAGCCGGCCGCGGGCGAGAAGCGCTCGATGTGGCCTGCGAGCTGAGCATGGTTCAGCGCGTCGACCGTAAAGGTGACGGGCTGGCCGGCCTTCATGCCTGACAGCTGCGTCTCCTTGAAATTGGCGACGATCCAGATCCGCTCCGGCACGAGGGCGAGCAGCTGCGTGCCGGCCGACACGTACTGGCCGACACGTGCGCCCACCTCGCCGAGGCGCCCGTCCTCCGGCGCCACGATGCGCGTGTTCTGCAGGTCGATCTCGGCCAGCCGGACGGCGGCCTGTGCACCCTGGACAGCCGCTTCGAGGGACTGGCGGTTGACCAGCGTGGAGGCGAGATCCTGGCGGGAGACGGTCAGCGCCGCCTCCGCCTGATGCAGGGAGGCAGTCGCTTGATCCAATGAGGCGCGGGCCTGGTCCGCTTGGCTCTGCGTCGCGACCCCGCGCTCGAGGAGCGGCGCGATCCTGTTCCAGTTCGATTCCGCTGCACTCAGAACAGCCCTGGCGCTGTCGACCTGGGCTTGGCTCGATTCGATCCTGGCCCGGTCCGAACGTTCCTTCTGCTCGGAATTGGACAGGGCCGCCTGCTGGCTCGCCAGCGTGGCTTTCGCCTGCTCGAGCTTCTGCGCGAAGATCCGGTCGTCGATCTTCACAAGGAGCTGTCCGGCCCTCACATGCTGGAAGTCCTGCACGGCTACCTCGGCCACATAGCCGGCAAGCTGGGGGGCGATGACGGTGATCTGTCCCCGCACATAGGCATTGTCGGTGGTCTGGACCGAGCTGGCGAAGGGCGGCAGCCGCCACGCATAGAGCACGAGAGCGACACCGGCGATGCCAATGATCGCGGCGACGATGGAGGCGGTGGAGCGGAAGAACTTGGTCATGACGATGTTAGCTGACGGCCGGTTGCGGTTCAGATGAAAGGCTTCTCCGGATAGCACGAACCGCGAGATGGAGGATCATCGCGGCGAGCGTTCCGGCGGCGAAGAGGGCGATGACGAGAAAGGCATCGTTGTAGGCGAGCACGGTGGCCTCGCGGGTGACCTGCTGGCCAAGAAGCGCCAGGCCCTCCGCGTTGAGCAGGGACCTGTCCGTGATGACCCGGCCGTATGTTGCGGCAAGCTGCGCGATGCGCTGGGCGACGAGCGGGTCCGTCGAAGCAAGGTGATCCGCCAGGGCCTGGAGATGGAACCTCGTGCGCCACGTGATGAAGGTTCCCACGAGGGCGGATCCGATCACGCCCCCGAGGCTCTGCGTCGTCAGGAACACGACGATGAAGTTCAGGATGAAGGTCGGCCCCCGCTGCAGAGCCAGCGCCAGTCCGGTCGCCATGGCGGGCGGCAGGAACAGGACTCCGGCCGCGGCGATCAGCGCCTGGCTCACATACATCTGCTCCGGCCTCGTCAGGCTCGTCGCATTGCTGTCCATGAGCGCGCCAATCAGGAGCAGGACCAACGCGACCATCTGGGCCGCATTCTCCCGGCCGGGCTTGACGAGGAGGATATAGGCGAGGCCTGCCGCAATGGAGGCGCCGATGACCACCAGGGACAGGATCGTCATCTGCTCGTTCTGCAGGCCCAGGGTCTGGAAAAACGTGAAGGCACCGGCCGTCTGTTCCGACATGAGAAGGCGGAAGATCAGAAGCGTGCCGGCAAGATGCAGAATCTCCTTGCTGGCGAGCCAGCGGACATCGAGAAAGGGATTTTCGCGGTTGAGTTCGATCACGATCGCGCAGGTGAGCGATGCGATGCCGACGGCAAGCATGATTCCGAGCCAGGGCGCCTCGAACCACCAGTAGACCCGCCCCAGCGCGAAAACCATCGCGATGAGACCGAAGCCGACGGCGATGAAGAGATAGCTGACGATGTCGAGCCAATGGATGACCTTGGCCCGCGGCGGCGGCGTGAGCGGCAACAGATACACGGCCGCGAAGGCCATCATGGCGAGGGCGATTTCGAAGAGATACAGGCCGTGCCAGTCGCCGAGCATCAGGAGATCCGGCGAGATCAGGCGGGCGAGGGGAGCGCCGATCGCAATGTTCGTTAGGACAAGAGGCTGGCCGATGCTCAGCTTCTTGGCCGGCGGGAGCGGCTCCAGCATGTAGAGAAAGGCGAGTGTCGAGATCGGCGACGCCGCGATGCCGCTGAAGAAGCGCACGACGAGAGCCGATTGCAGATCCCGCACGAAGATGTGCAGCAGCATCACGAGCACGAACCCGAGAATGCTGAGTTCCGCGAAATTGCGCAGGCCGAACTGCGCCCTGACCTTCACGAGGATCAGCGAGAGGCTGACATTCGGCGCCATGTAAGCGGCGATGAGCCAGGTCACCTCGTTCGTGGTGGCGCCGAGCGGCCCCTGAAGCTGCGGCAGGTTCGCTGCGGCCAGGTTCATCCCCAGCCCCTGGGTGAGGGAGAGGAGAAGGGACGTCAGCATGTAGAGGGCTGCCCGCCGCCGGGACATGGGAGCAGGCGTCGCCGGAGGGGCGGGTGGCGCCGGCGGCTCCGCGGGCTTCGAGGATGTCTCCGTTCGGGAGCCGGGAGAAATGTCGTCAGAGGTGGATGTCACCGGGCGTACACCGTCGTCAGCTTGCGGCCTCGATGTTCCGGGCCATGG
>DASZBB010000187.1:0-9530 GCA_035944695.1 Microvirga sp.
GATGAAGACGGATACCTGGGCTCGCCTTTCCCTTACGAAAGCCGATGGGGCGACCATCTTCGTGCGGCTGACGGATATTTCAGGGTACAAACAGGTTGCGAAGGCTCTTGAATCGGCCCTCGAGCGCGAGCGTGAGACCTCGAATGCTTACCGGAACTTCGTATCCATGGTGTCTCACCAGTTCCGGACGCCGCTCGCCATTCTGGATTCCAGCGCTCAGCGCATTCTTCGCCGTGGGGCGGATCTGACGCAGGACGAGCTCGTCACGCGCATCCAGAAGATCCGAAATGCCGGAACCCGATTGACGCGTCTGGTGGAGAGCGTGCTGAACGCGGCTAAACTCGACGCAGGAACGATCGAGGTCAATCCGGCCTCCTACAATCTGGTCGATCTCGTCATGGACATTTGCGAGCGGCAGCGCGAGGTTAGCTCACAGGCCGAGATCCGCTTCGACGTTCCGGAGGTTCCCGTCAGGGTCTATTGCGACGGCATGCTCATCGAGCAGGTGGTCGTCAATCTCCTGTCGAATGCCATCAAGTATTCGGGCGATACGCCGCTCGTCGAGATCAAGATCTGGATGGATGGATCCCGCGCGTTCTGCTCCGTCCGGGACTGGGGCATCGGCATTCCGGCCGATGAATTGCCGAAGATCTTCGATCGCTTCTACCGGGCCCGCACGGCATCGGGAATCGCCGGAACGGGCATCGGGTTGAATTTCGCCCAGAGGATCATGCACTTGCATGGTGGCGACATTCAGGTTGAGAGCTATGAAGCGGCGGGATCTCTGTTTACCTTCGACCTGCCCATAGCCAATGCCGATCAGACGCAACAGGCTGCATGAGTGATGACTCCAATGAACGATCAAAAAACAATTCTTTGCGTTGAAGACGAGGACGACCTGAGGGGCGACATCGCCGAGGAGCTGGAGGCTGCCAACTATCGTGTGCTCCAGGCCGCCAACGGCAGCGAGGCGCTCAGTCTCCTCCAAAGGCACCGTCCCGACCTCGTCCTCTGCGATATCACCATGCCGGGCCTTGGCGGCTACGACGTGCTGAAGGCCCTGCGAGAGCAGGGCACCATGTCGGACATTCCCTTCATCTTCCTGACAGCCTTGGCGGAGCGGAACGACGTTCTCAGCGGCAAGCAGGCGGGAGCGGACGATTACCTCGTCAAGCCGATCGATTATGAGATTCTGCTGGCGACCATTTCCGCCCGTCTCGATCAGGTCGCCCGCGTTCAGACGAGCGCCGTTCACCGAGCAGAAGAGTCCTGGCAAGAGATCCTAAAGTCCGCGAAAGGACGAACGGTCGACGCCCTCTACAAGGCCACCTTCGCCTTCGACCGTTTTCTGGTCGGCGTGGTGATCGTCGACGAGACCGGCGCCGTTCGCGTGATGAACAAGGAAGCGCAGCGGATTCTGGCTGAGGGCGATGGCCTGAGCGTCGCGCAGGGCATCCTGAAGGGTTCGGTGGCGAAGCAAAACAGCAAGCTCCATTCGGCCATCGAGAAAGCTTTCGAGGAGGAGGCACTGGATGAGATCGTGTCGTTTCCGCGGATCTCGGGCGGGCGGCCTTATCTCGTCCTCATCCCGGGCCAGCGTTTCTCCGCGGAAGAACGGCCGGAAGCCGTCGTCCTGCTTGTGATCGACACGGAGCAGCGGGCCAAGGTCTCGGGCGACACGCTTGTCCGGCTCTACAATCTGACGCCGTCCGAAACCCGGGTGGCCCTCATGCTGATCGATGGCAAGCGCCTCGATCAGATCGCCGAAGAGCTTGAAGTCGCCCAGACGACCGTCGTCTTCCACCTGAAGAACCTGTTCCGGAAGACCGACACCAACCGTCAGGCGGACCTCGTCCGAGTGCTGCTCTCGGTGCCGCTGCGCAGCGCCGGCGCATGATCATTGCCGCAACTGTCCGGAGCGCGCGATGGGCCTTAACGGCTTACTCACCATTCCGGAAAGTTTGGCCGAAGCCGAAGCTTTGCCACAATCTGTTCAGCTTTCAGAGAGGTTTTGAACTTTATATCTCATGACATGAAGAGGAAGGCAGGTGGCCTCCCTCCTGTCGTAGGTGATGATCATGAGGATCTTCCGTCTTATTTCCGGTACTGCCGCGGCACTGGCGCTGGTCAGCGGCCTGGCTGCCGCCCAACCGGCTGAAGCGCGTGATCGCCTGTCGCCCGGCGCCGCCGTGGCTCTCGGGGCCCTGGGAGGTCTTGCCGTCGGTGCCGCCGTCGGTGCGGCCGTGGCTCAGCCGCAGCCTCCGGTCGTCTATCGCGCACCCCCGCCGCCTCCGCCCCCGATCTATGTCGAAGAGGCTGCGCCGGTCTATTACGAGCGTCCGGTTCGCGAGGTCTATGTGGAGCGCTGCTTCACCGAGCGTTACCGGGAATGGGTTCCGGGCTGGGGTTGGGAGCACCGCAGCCGCCGCGTGTGCCGCTAAGAAATCTTCAGAGGGCCCGCTTCCGGCGGGCCTTTTCTTTGCCCGCGACAGAAACCTGGATTCGGCTGCCGCGTTGATCGCATGAACTCTCATGCGAGCTTAGCCATGACCAGCACACCGAAAGATCAGGCCGCTTCCGATCAGACGAAGCTCAATCCCGGTGATCAGGCCGAGCCGGGAACGCCGGGAGCAGGTGAAAATGTCTGCCCCGAATGCAAGGGCAGCGGCCGCATCGGCGTCGCGCCGTGCCCGATCTGCGGCGGCACGGGCACGATCATCGAGGGAATAGGCGGGGCTTAGGACTTGTCCGGCTTCGCCATCCAGCGAACGAGCGGCATGAGCGGAAGGATCCAGATCAGGCCGAGCACGATATAGGCGACGGTCTGAAGGAGCTTCGGCGCCTGCGTAATCCGACCTTCTGCGACCGCCATGGCGAACAGCGCATAGAAGATGATGAAGGTCAGCATCACCACTGTGCCGATCAGCTTGCGCAAGCGAATGCCCATGGGCCGAAATCCTCAAAGCGTCGACGTCCGGTCATGACGGTGCGTCACCGGCATGAATTGCCTCCCGGAGGCACAGCCTCTATGTGACGTCCGTATCCTGGGTTCAAGCCCTAATCGACGATGAGAGTGAGCATGGCTGTCGCAGCCTCCGCCGAGGGCGTGCCGTTGGCGCGCATGCCCCAGAGCCGATCCCTGTCCGCCGTTCGCGCCTGGATCTACTGCCTTGCGGCCCTGGTCGTACTGATGGTCGCTGTGGGCGGCGCCACGCGCCTGACCGGCTCCGGTCTCTCGATCACGGAGTGGAAGCCCGTGACCGGCGCCATTCCGCCGCTGACCGAGCAGGCCTGGATGGCGGAGTTCGAAAAGTACCGGCAGATTTCGCAATATGAGCTCGTCAACAAGGGCATGACCCTGTCCGAGTTCAAGTTCATCTATGCCTGGGAGTGGGGACACAGGCAGCTCGGCCGCTTGATCGGTCTCGTCTTCTTCCTGCCGCTGGTCTGGTTCTGGGTGCGGGGGATCATCAAGGGCAGGCTGGCCTTGACCCTTCTCGGGATCGGCGCCCTGGGAGGGCTTCAGGGTGCCATCGGCTGGATCATGGTGGCATCCGGACTCGAGCCGGGCATGACCGCCGTGGCTCCCATCAAGCTGGCGCTGCATCTGACGGTCGCCAGCATTATCCTGGCCTGCCTCGTCTGGGTCGCCTCGGGGCTGAAGGATCGTTCCGCCTCGGTCGAAGAAGAGGCCCGGGCAGGATATGCGCCCCGCATTCTGGTCGGACTGATCCTGTTCCAGAGCGCACTAGGCGGTCTCGTGGCCGGATCGAAGGCCGGGCTCACCTACAATACCTGGCCGCTCATGGACGGGGCGCTTGTCCCGCCGGCCTCGGCCCTGTTCGTGGTCAAGCCCTGGATCGAGAACTTCGTCGACAACGTCCTGCTGGTCCAATTCAATCACCGCATCGTCGCCTATGCCCTTGTGGCCTTTGCCGTTTGGCACGCCTGGACTCTCCGTCGCCGGGCCCCGACGTCGAAGACCGCCGGCCGGGCGACCGGCATGGCCGGTCTGGTGTTGGCCCAGATGGCGCTCGGGATCGTGACCCTGCTGCTCGCGGTACCCCTGTGGGCCGGACTGGCCCATCAGGTCTTCGCCATGGCCGTGCTTGCCATGGCTGTCGTCCATGCCCGCGTGAGCACGACCTGACACAACAAAGGGGCGGCCGCTAGGGCCGCCCCGAAGCTCATTGTCCGTTAGGATTTAGCGGATGACCTGCACGATGCGGCGGGTGCCGGGCTCGACCAGAACCGGGGTGTCGTTCACCACCGTGTAGCGGTAGTTGCTCACGCCGTACTCGGCCGGAACCTCATAATACTGCACGCCGGAAGCCGGGAGGGTCGCACCGACGCGGACCTCTTCCGTGTAGCGGTAGGACGGAACGCCCTGGGTCACCACGTATTGGCGGAATTGCGGCTGCTGCTGATCGGCGAGACCGCCTACGATCGCGCCCGTCACGCCGCCGATAGCCGCGCCGACCGGCCCGCCGACGATGGCGCCGCCGACGGCACCGGTGGTCGCACCGGCAGCCGCGCCGCCGGACTGAGCGAAGGCGCCAACCGGCGCGAGGGCCACGAGAAGGGCGCCTGCAAACAAGATCTTCTTGGACATTTGTCAGCTCCTAAGACTGGTGAAGTCTGGAGCTTAACGGCCAAGCGGAACGGTGGTTCCGCCGCTGAAAAACCTGTTTCAGAATAGGAATCCTGGTCATCCTTCTCGGGCGTATGAATCCACTGCGAAGCCTGGACCGTCAGCCTGATCCTCGAAAAGTGCGTCGCAGACCGTCTCGGGGAGTCCAGGGCAGGCTGCTCCGTCATTTCTCGGGCGATGTGATTCCGCGCGAGCGCTTTCAGGTTCTGCACGAGGGTTTCCAACGCCTTGAAGAATCCCGGTAGACCGAACCCGCTGCCGGACGTGGGCCCGGAATCGGGCAGTCGAAGGCACCGAGCGGGAAAAACGCAGTGGGAATACGGCAGGAATTAGGAAATCAGTACTTGCTCTGCTACAGGTGAACAATATTAAGATAGGCTTAACCCCTAAAGGCAGGGCTGTCGGAACAGACTTATGAGGAGTCAGGCATGAATGTGCTGGTCTTTGCTTCGCGGAAAGGTGGCTCGGGTAAGAGCACGCTTGCTGCTCACCTCGCGAGTTATATCGCCAACCCTTCGCGCCCCACATTGCTGATCGACAACGATCCGCAGGGCTCCCTGTCCCTCTGGCACAAGATCCGCGATCAGGAATACCTGGGCCTCAAGCACAACGTGCGCAACATTGCCGAGGCCATCAAGGAAGCGAAGCGCGAAGGCTACGAGTGGGTTCTGGTGGACACGCCCCCGAACAAGTCGTCGATCGTCGCCGAGGCGATCAAGCAGGCCACCCTCGTGATCATTCCCACCCGTGCGAGCCTGTTCGACATCGCGGCCCTGCAGGACACGGTCGCCATCGCCCGCGAGCACCGCAAGCCTTACGCTGCGGTCATCAACGCCGCTCCGGCCAAGCACGGAGACGCCGAGGCTCACGTGGTGGCCGATGCGCGCGGCGCCCTGAACGCGCTCCAGGTTCCGGTCTGGGCCGGCCAGATCACCCATCGCCCCGAGCTGACGCTGTCTCTCGCAACGGGCGAGGGCGCTCGCGAATACGATGCGAATTCGCAAGGGGCCGAGGAGATCGGCCGCCTCTGGACGGCGCTCGAGCGCTCGCTCAACGCCATCCACAACACCTACAAGAAGGCCGGCACGTCTCGCGCTGCGTAAGCGTCGGATCCGTTTCATCGAAAAGGGCGGCTCTCGGGCCGCCCTTTTCGTTGTGTCCTTGGTAGCACCCTCAATATCATCTTCGGCCTTGTGGTGCCGGCCGTGACGGGCTGAGAACGGGAACCGGAAGGTATGGCTTACGCAGCGTCGAGAGCCTGGTTGAGGTCGTCGATCAGGTCCTGCGTGTCCTCGAGGCCGATGGAGAGGCGCACCACCTCCGGGCCCGCTCCGGCCTGAGTCTTCTGCTCGTCGGTGAGCTGGCGGTGCGTGGTGGAGGCCGGGTGGATCACCAGGGAGCGGGTATCGCCGATATTGGCCAGGTGCGAGAACAGCTTGAGGTTCGAGACCAGCTTCACGCCGGCCTCGTAGCCGCCCTTGAGGCCGAAGGTGAACACCGCGCCGGCGCCCTTGGGGCAGTACTGCTTGGCGAGGTTGTGGTAGCGGTCGGAGCGCAGGCCCGGATAGCTGACCCAGGAGATCTTGTCGTGGCCCTGAAGATGCTCGGCAACCGCCAGGGCATTGTCCGAGTGGCGCTGCATGCGCAGCGGCAGGGTCTCGATGCCGTTGAGGATCAGGAAGGCGTTGAAGGGCGAGAGCGCCGGGCCCAGATCGCGCAGGCCGAGCACCCGGCAGGCGATGGCGAAGCCGAAATTGCCGAAGGTCTCGCCCAGCACCATGCCGGCATATTCCGGACGCGGCTTGGACAGCATCGGATAGCGGTCGTCGCCCGCGAAGTTGAACGATCCGCCGTCCACGATGAGGCCGCCCACCGAGTTGCCGTGGCCGCCGAGGAACTTGGTGGCCGAGTGGACGATGATATCCGCCCCGTGCTCGAAGGGGCGGATCAGGTACGGGGAGGCCATCGTGTTGTCGACGATGAACGGAATGCGGTGCTTCTTGGCGATGGCCGCGATGGCCCGAAGGTCGACGATCACGCCGCCCGGATTGGCGATGGACTCGACGAAGATCGCCTTGGTCTTCGGGGTGATGGCGGCCTCGAAGGAGGACGGATCGTCCGAATCGGCCCAGACCACGTTCCAGCCGAAATTCTTGTAGGCGTGGTTGAACTGGTTGATCGAGCCGCCATAGAGCTTGCGGGCCGCGATGAACTCGTCACCGGGCTGGAGCAGGGTGTGGAAGGTGAGGAACTCGGCCGCATGGCCGGACGCCACGGCGAGCGCCGCCGTGCCGCCCTCCAAGGCTGCCACGCGTTCCTCGAGAACGGAGCAGGTCGGGTTGCCGATGCGGGAATAGATGTTGCCGAAGGCCTGCAGGCCGAAGAGCGAGGCCGCATGGTCCACGTCATCGAACACGAAGGAGGTGGTCTGATAGATCGGCGTCGCGCGGGCACCGGTCGCAGCATCGGGAGCCGCTCCGGCGTGGATGGCGAGCGTGTTGAAGCCTGGCAGACGGTCGGTCATGGTCGGGGCGTTCCTCTACGAGATGACAGCGTTCTATTTAAAGAACGGGTCGTTCGTCCGTCAAGGAGCCTGTTCGGCACGCGGACTTGTCCCGGAGATCCGTATGGTGTGGGCGCCGCGCCCCGCCGATCGGGGCGGTCGGCACAGGGCCAGTGATGGCGGCGCAGTGCGATCCCCGTGGTCCGCAGGACCGGGCAGAGGATCCATGGCGTTGGGCCTGATCGTGGATTCCCTTCCCCTGCGCTGACGCTCCGGCCGGGAATGACATGGGGGCCGTGAGGATCTCCAGGAGAAGGTCGGCTCTGCATCCTCTCACGTCATCCCCGGGTTTGACCCGGTGATCCCGATGGTGTGAAGCGCCGCGCTTTTCCTCATCGAGATGGCCGGGACAAGCCCGGCCATGACGAGGTGGGTGGAGCAGGGACGGCGCACTTCCGCGCGGCCGCGGCTCGCGTCAGGGCCGGTTGAGGCTGAGCTTCTGAAAACCCTTGCCGGACAGGACCGGCTTCTTGGAGCTCAGCATCCGCGAGTTCACGCCCTGCCAGGAGATCTCGCCGGAGAGGCGGCCGAATTCGATCTTGGGGCACCGATCCATGACGACCTTCAGGCCCCGGGCCTCGGCCTTGGCGGCGGCCTCGTCGTTGCGCACCGAGAGCTGCATCCACAGGACCTTGGGGAGGGGATCGAGGGCGAGCGCCTCGTCGGTGATCGGGCCGGCCGCTTCCGAGTTGCGGAAGATCTCGACCATGTCGATGGGGACGGGCACGTCCTTCAGGGAGGCGTAGACGGTCTTGCCGAGGAGCTCGCCGCCGGCCAGTCCCGGATTGATCGGGATCACGTCGTAGCCGCGCTCCAGCAGGTACTTGGTGACGATCCAGCTCGGGCGGGCCGGATTCTGGGAGGCACCGACCAGCGCAATCGTCTTCACGCTGTTGAGAATGCCGCGGATGTAATCGTTCGGGTAATTGCTGTGATCCATGGCGGGAACGTATGGGATAGGGCAGGGCAGTTCAATGAGCATTTGACGCATGGCTTCGCATCACCCGATCATGACCAAGGACGACCTGACGGCCTTTCTCGACCGGGAATTCCCGCAGATGCATGCGGGCGGCCGGACCTATTTCGTGGACGAGATCGGCCCGCTCTCGGCCCGCATGCGCATGACCTATCACGAGCGCCACCTACGGCCCGGCGGCACCATCTCGGGTCCGTCCATGATGGGGCTCGCCGATGTCGCCCTCTATGCGGCAATCCTCGCCCATATCGGCCCGGTGGCGCTCGCCGTGACCACGAGCCTCAACTTCAACTTCCTGCGCAAGCCGGAGCCGCGCGACCTGATTGCCGAATGCCGACTGCTCAAGCTCGGCAAGCGGCTCGCAGTCGGCGAGGTGTCGATCTTTTCCGAGGGCAGTTCCGACGTGGTCTGCCATGCGACCGGGACCTATTCGATTCCGGACCGGCGTTAGGATCCGTGCCGCTCAGGCTTTTGGAGGCAGAAGCGCATCGTCGATCTCCCGCGCCCTGACGGCCGCGGGGCGCGAGCTGATCCGCTGCCAATAGGCCTCGAAGGCCGGGCGCTTCTCCAGGGTGCCGAACATCATGCCCCAGCCGATCTGGGAGCCCACATAGACGTCCGCCGCCGTGAAGCGGTCGCCGGCGATGTACTCGGATTGGCTGACGGCATAGTCCAGGGCATCGACGACGGTCTCGATGCTTCCGTAGCCGATGGTGCGCTGCCGGTCCTCCGGGACCTCGAAGCCGAAGGCCTTGTTGCTCAGGGCCGCTTCCACCGGGCCCGCGGCGAAGAACATCCAGCGGTAATAGGCGGCGCGATCCTGAGGCGGCGGGGCGAGGCCGGCCTCCGGAAAGGCATCGGCCAGATAGGCGCAGACCGCGGCCGCCTCGGTGACGATCCTGCCCTTGTGAAGGATCGCCGGAACCTTCCCCATCGGGTTGACGGCCAAATAGCCCGGCGACTTCATGTCCGGGCCGAAGGCGAGGATCTCGGTGCGATAGGCACAGCCCGTTTCCTCCAGCATCCAGCGAACGATGCGGCCGCGGGACATGGGATTGGTGAAGAAGATCAGGTCGTCGGTCATAGGGACCTCGTTATCGGGGAGGAGGCGGTACAATAGCTTTGGCCGGACAGTTCAGCAAATTGATGTGGTATTATAAGACCACAGTAGCGGTATTTAGATACCATCAATGAATAAACTATTGATACATGAGGGATATTCGTATGATGCCGCTACAACAAACGGTGTTGACATGGATGCATGTTAACACTTATACACCCCTCACTCGCCGCCGCATCTCGCGGCGGTTTGTCGTTTTCAGAACCTGAGCCATAGGCTC
>DASZBB010000188.1:0-14313 GCA_035944695.1 Microvirga sp.
TTGACATAGCGGCCTGATCTTAGGATGGATGACGCCCTCCAGCCATGAACCGCAGGTTTCCCGCGAGCCCGTCTGTCAGATCAGAGCCCATGAGCCAGCACGTCTTTCCTGTTCCTGCCGCCCTGCAGTCGACCGCGCATGTAGATGCGCAGACCTATCGGGATCTCTACCAGCGGTCCCTGGACGATCCGGAGGGCTTCTGGCGCGAGCAGGCGCAGATCCTGGACTGGATGAACCCTTTCACGCACGTGAAGAACACGCATTATTCACCCGACGATGTGACCATTGAATGGTTCGCCGACGGAACGCTGAACGCTTCGTTCAACTGTCTGGACCGGCACGCCAGCGACCGGGGCGACGATGCGGCGATTCTGTGGGAGGGCGACACGCCCGGAGACAGCCGGACGGTCTCCTGGAAGAGCCTTCAGCAGGAGGTCTCCCGCCTTGCCAACGCTCTGACGACGCTTGGGGTCAGGAAAGGCGATTTCGTTAGCGTCTATCTTCCCGTGGTTCCGGAGGCCATCGCTGCCATGCTGGCCTGCGCCCGGATCGGAGCGGTTCACTCCGTGGTCTTCAGCGGCTTCTCGGCGGAGGCTCTGGCGGGACGCATCGAGGATTGCCGCTCGCGGGTGCTGATCACGGCGGACGAGGGCATGCGGGCCGGCAAGCCCGTGCCGCTCAAGAAGAACGCGGACGCGGCGCTCAAGAACCTTCCCTTCGTCGAGCATGTGCTCGTCGTGCGCCGCACCGGGCGCGAGGTTCCCATGCAAGCCGGGCGCGACTGCTGGTACGACGAGGCCCTGGCCGAAATGTCCGAGGTCTGCGAGCCTGTTGAGGTCGGCGCCGAGGACCCGCTCTTCGTGCTCTACACCTCGGGCTCGACGGGCAAACCGAAGGGCATGCTCCACGCCACCGGCGGCTATCTGGTCCATGCGGCCGCAAGCTTCAGGGCGATGTTCGACTATCATCCCGGCGACATCCATTTCTGCACGGCGGATGTGGGCTGGGTGACGGCGCATACCTACCTGATCTACGGACCGCTCGCGAACGGTGCCACCATCGTGCTGTTCGAGGGCGTACCGACCTGGCCGGATTCCTCCCGCTGGTGGCAGATCGTCGAGACCTACAAGGTCAACATCTTCTACACTGCGCCGACCGCCATCCGCTCGCTGATGCGCGACGGAGAGGCGCCAGTGCGCCGGAACGACCTGTCGTCGCTGAAGGTCATGGGCTCGGTCGGCGAGCCCATCAACCCGGAAGCCTGGCTCTGGTATCACGAGGTCGTCGGGGGAGGGCGATGCCCGATCATCGACACCTACTGGCAAACCGAGACCGGCGCGGTTCTCCTGTGCCCGCTGCCTGGCGCCACGGACTTGAAGCCGGGCTCGGCGACGAAACCCTTCTTCGGGGTGCGGCCCGCCCTGCTGAGCAGCGACGGGACCATCGTGGAAGGCGAAGGAGCCGGCAACCTGTGCTTCGCCGATTCATGGCCGGGACAGGCCCGCACGATTCTGGGCGATCGCGAGCGCTTCCTGAAAACTTATTTCAGCACCTTCCCGGGCTATTACTTCACCGGCGACGGCGCGCGGCGCGACGCTGACGGCGATTACTGGATCACAGGCCGTCTGGACGATGTGATCAACGTGTCGGGCCACCGGCTCGGCACTGTGGAAGTCGAGGCCGCCTTGGCTTCGCACCCCGCCGTGGCGGAAGCTGCCGTGGTGGGCATGCCGCACGCGATCAAGGGCCAGGGCATCTTCGCCTTCGTGACGCTGAAAGAGGGGATCGCCGAGAGCGACGACCTCCGCCGTGACCTCGTCCAGGTCGTCCGCACCCGCATCGGTCCGATCGCCACTCCGGACCGGATCGAATGGGCGCCGCAGCTGCCTAAGAACCGCTCGGGCAAGATCCTGCGCCGCATCCTGACACGCATCGCCGCCGGCGATTACGAGAACCACGGCGATACATCGACGGTCGCCGATCCGACGGTCGTGGCGGAGATCATCAGGCGGGTTCAGTCGCAAAACGGCGGATCAAGACCGTCATGATGAAGAGGGCGAGTCCGAGGCTCGCCCTCTCGACGCTTTGCTTATGGGATCAGATGATCAAGAAGTCCTTCGCCGTGAGCGCCAGGCCTTTCTTCAGCAAGGCGATCTGCACCGCTTCCTTGTTCCCGGTTCCATCCGCATCATAGAAGAGCTTGCCGTTATCGGCGTCGTAGATGATGCGATCCGAGGTGGCGTGCGCCTCGGAGCCGATCCAGAACGCGCCTTTGGACAAGCTGCCTTTAGGGCCGGCGGCCTTCAAGACCGCCCTGGCGAGGTGGATCGTATCGTCCTTCACCGAGAAGTCGGTGATCCGGTCGACGTTTCCTGCGCCGGGCTTTGTATCGAAGACGAAGACATCCTTCCCTGCGCCGCCCGTCAGCGTATCCGAGCCCAAACCGCCGGAGATGACGTCCTTTCCCTTGCCGCCGAAGAGTCGGTCCGCTCCGGCGCCGCCGTAGAGAGAGTCGTTGCCTGCCCCGCCGGTGAGAAGATCGTTCCCGAGACCTCCGGAGAAGACGTCGTCGCCCGCGCCGCCGACGATGGTGTCGTCGCCGTCGGAGCCGTCCGTGGACTCGTCGTCTTCGTCCTCGACCTGGATGACGAACGACTTGATGAAGCTCAGGTTGTGCGAGTCGGTCACGCGGACTTGGACCACGTGAGACGCCTGTGTCTCATAGTCGAGCTTCGCGCCGTTCTTCACCACCAGTTCGTCGCCGACGATCGCGAAGCGGCCGCCCGCATCGTCGAGGAGCGTATAGGTCAGGTTGTCGCCTGCATCCTGATCCTTGCCGATGAGGAGCCCCACGACCGTGCCGTTGTCGCTGTTCTCCGCAACCGCGTCGTCGGACAGGATGATGTCGAACGGCGCGTGATTGTCGGGCGGAGGCGGGTTCTCGTTTATGTCCTTCACGAGGATGGTGAAGACCTTCGTATCCGAAAGACCGCGGCTGTCCGATACGCGGACCCGCACCGTGTGCGAGGAGCTTGCTTCATAGTCGAGGCGGCTGCCGTCAGCCACGACGATCACATTGTTCTCGATCCTGAAGCGGCCGTCGCCGTTGTCGAGCAGCTCGTAGGTCAACGGATCCCCGTCGGGATCGTGCGCGGCAACGGCGCCGACGACCGTACCGTTGGCGGCATTTTCCTGCACTACAGTCCCAAGCAGATCCTCGATGACCGGAGGGTGATTGTTCGGCGGGGAATCGGGCCGGTCCCGAACATGAATGGTGAACGTCGCTTCCCTGAAACCGCCCCGTCCGTCGCTGACCTGGACGCGGATCGGATGCGCCTGCGCCGTCTCGTAGTCGAGCTTCGTTCCATCCGCCACGACCACGCGGTTGTGTTCGATCTTGAACCGCCCGCCGGCATCGTCGAGCAGGCTGAAGGTCAGAAGATCGCCGTCCGGGTCGGCACCATGCAGATAGCCGACGACAGCACCTGTGGGGGCATTTTCAATAACCTGTACCCCGTCCAGCATCAGCATGGTCGGATCTTGATTGTCCGAGGGTGGGTTCTGATCCTCGTTCACGTCCATGACGGTGATCGTGAACCGCTTGAGGGTCATGCCTCCCCGGCTGTCCGTGGCCCGCACCCAGATGTCGTGAGCCATGGCCGTTTCGTAATCGAGCTTGGATCCGTTGAGCACGATCAGCCGGTGACCGTCGAGAGCGAACCGACCGTCCGCATTGTCGACGAGTTCCAGTTGAACGGGATCGCTGTCCGGATCAACGACGCTGATGTTGCCGACATAGCTTCCGGACGGCACATTCTCCGGAACGTAGCCTCCGATTAGCATGACCTCGGGCGCATGGTTCTGCGGGGGTGGCGGATACTCCGGCATATCCTTGATCTTGATATCGAAGCTGCGCGTCAGCGTTCCACCACGACCATCGGACGCTTCAATCGTCACGATCTGAACCGGGCGTGTTTCGTAATCGAGAACGGCGCCGTCACGGAGAAAGATCTGGTTTCCTTTCAGAACGAAAGGGCTGTCCTGATTGACGATGCGATAGTTGAGCTGATCCCCGTCCGGGTCGTAGCCTTGAACATGGCCGACGAAGGAGCCGCCAGGCGCATTTTCAGGCACGTCCTCGGCCCAGACGAAGAGATCGTTCGGAGCGTGGTTCTGCGGAGGCGGCGGAGGATTTCCGTTGCCGTCGAGAACCCGAATCGTGAACTCCTTCTCGGCGGACCAACCATGGATATCGGTGACACGAACCTTCACGGTGTGGAAGGGATTGGTCTCATAATCGAGCCGGCTGCCGTCCTTCACGCGGAGATCGTCGCCGGTCAGATAAAAGCGACCGCCCGCGTCGTCGATCAGCTCATAGGTAAGGGGGTCGCCATCCTCGTCCTTCGCCTGCACCACGCCGATGATGTAATGGTCGGTCGCATGTTCGATGACGTAATCGGCGGTCAGGCGGCCAATGACCGGTGCATGGTTGGCTGGATAGGGCACGGCAATGCTCCTTACGAAATAGGATCATCTGCCTATTAACGATATTAAGTTTCATGAATCAAAGGGAATCTTGGCGGGAACTTTGGAGGATCGCCTAAGCGGTGATCTCGCCCTCCCGATACCCCTGCACATATAGCAGCGCCGACAGATCCGCATGATCGATTCGTGCATGACTCGCTGCCGCAACGGCAGGCTTGGCATGGAACGCGACGCCCAAGCCCGCTTCGCCGAGCATGGCGAGGTCGTTGGCGCCGTCGCCTACGGCCATGGTTTCATGATGCTCCAGACCAAAGCGCGTGCGCAGCTCGATGAGCGTCGCGAGCTTCGCCTCGCGGCCCAGGATCGGTTCCTCGACCGTGCCGGTGAGCTTCTCGCCCTCGACGATGAGACGGTTGGAGCGGTGTTCGTGGAAGCCGATCTTGGTCCCGATGGGGCTCGTGAACAGGGTGAAGCCGCCGGAGACGAGGCAGGTATAGGCGCCGTTCGCGCGCATGCTCTGGACGAGGGCGCGGCCCCCCGGCGTCAGGGTGATGCGCTTCTCGATGATCTCGTCGACCACGTTGACCGGCAGGTTCTTCAGCAGCGCCACGCGCTCGCGCAAAGCGGGCTCGAAGGCGATCTCGCCGCGCATGGCCCTCTCGGTGATCTCGGAAACTTCTTTCTTCAACCCGACGTAATCGGCCAGTTCGTCGATGCATTCCTGGCCGATCATGGTGGAATCCATGTCCGCCAGGAACAGCCGCTTGCGGCGGGTCTCCAGCGGTTGCACCACGATGTCGATGGGCTGGCCCGCGAGGGCTTGGCGCAGGGTGGCCTCGACGGCTTTGGCCTCGGCCGGGGCCGGAACGGCCAGGTCCGCGGCAATTCCCCTTGCCAGGACGGAGCGTTCCGTCTCATGTCCGAGCGACGCTGCGGCCAATCCCACGATCTCGTCCGTGAGAACGGGTTGAGACGGGTTGGCGACGAGGGTCGCAACGAGGGCATTCGGGGAAGACGCCATTGGGAGACCTGGCTTTGAGTGGGTTGGGGATCGGCGCGGTTCTCATCGCAGGGCCGACCGCATCAGGCAAGTCCGCATTGGGCATCAAACTGGCTCAAGCCCTTGATGGCGTGGTGATCAATGCCGATTCCATGCAGGTCTATCGGGACCTGCGGGTCATCACCGCCCGTCCCACGCCCGAGGAAGAAGCTGAGGCTCCTCATCGGCTCTACGGCCATGTGGACGCCGCCGTGAATTTTTCCGTGGGTCGCTATGTGGCCGATGCGGTCCAGGTTCTGCAGGAGATCCAGGGCCGGAAGCTGCCGATCTTTGTGGGCGGAACCGGGCTCTACTTCAAGGCCCTGACGGAGGGGCTGTCCGACATGCCCACCGTTCCGGAGGCGGTGCGCGAGCAGGTGCGCCGGGACAGTGAAGGGCTGGAGACGCCCGATCTCCACCGCCTCCTGGCGGAGCGCGACCCGGAGACGGCCCGGACCCTGCGCCCCTCCGACCGCCTGCGCGTGCAGCGGGCGCTCGAAGTCTTCGCGGCGACCGGCCGGCCGCTTGTCTCCTTCCATGGAGCCCGCCAGCCGGGCCCCTTGTCAGATGTTCCGGTCATCAAGCTCTTCCTGGCACCGGACCGGGACGATCTGCGCCGGCGGATCGACGGGCGTTTTCTCGCCATGATGGACCGAGGGGCGCTGGACGAGGTCCGAGCCTTGGGCGAGCGGAACCTCGATCCCATGCTGCCGGCCATGCGAGCCCATGGTGTTCCCGGTCTCCTGGCCTACCTGCGGGGCGAGATTTCGCTCGACGAGGCCATCGCCAAGGGGCAGGGCGACACGCGGCGCTATGCCAAGCGCCAGTTTACCTGGTTTCGGCATCAGCTGCCCGATTGGCGATGGGTCGAGCCGGAACGGGGCTTCGAGGCTGTGATGGCTCGGCTCAATGCCCCGGAGTGCCCGTGAACATCTGGTAGAAGGTGATGAAAATCTCGAACACGATCAGGAGCACGATGATCAGCTCGAGGCGCAAGGAGCGCTCCGTGTCGATGACGTCGGTGAGAGCTTGGGCCGTATCGCCGATCACCTCGAGCTTGCGGTGAAGAGAGGTGGCGCGCTCCCTGAGCTCATATTCGTCCTCCAGGCGCGCATAGAGGCGCTCCAGATCCGGACGGTCCCAGAGAACGTCGGGCTTTTCCTCGACGGCCACCCGGCCGGAGACGCGCTGGCGGACCAGGAGGGCATGGCCCACATGCTTGAGGATTTCCCGCCGTCCGGGCGGGCGGCGCCCCTTCTCGGCGAGATGGCGGGCAGCCGGCTCGACAATGTCGAACACGGCGGCGGCCTCCCGCTCGTCGCGGGCAAGGGCAGCGCTCTTCGACAGGGCATCCGCAATGACGATCAGCCGCTCGGTCGAGAGCTGCTTGATGTAGATCGGACCGCCCGGCGGAATCTGGTCGTCCCTTTCCGGGGAGATCTCGATGATCGCCGTTTCCTCCTCATGCCGGGCGAACTCTCCCTGAATGCGTTGACGCAGGCTGCGGATGACCTCGTCCTCCTCCAGGGGCGTGAGGCCGACGAGAACGGCGACGCCGTAACGGAATAGAGCGACGAAGCCGTCCTGCCCGGCCCGGAAGGCGAGGGGCGTGATGGACAGGACGTCGCTGCGTTCCAGCCCCGCCACGTCGAGCCGGTCGCCCAGAAGCAGGGCGCGGGCCGTGAGGCGCATGTTCTGCATCGGTGCGCCGGTCGAGGAGATCGAATCGGTCGTGGTCATACGACTAAAATAGGGGGCGTTTGGCAAAAGCTAAGCCGGTTCGAGCCAAGTTCTCCCCGCTTGACCGAATGAAACGGATCGTTTAGCGTCGGCGCAACTTTTGAACCGAGAGCTGCCCTCATGCGCAAGCTTATTCTCGTAGTACGAGCGCCATCGACGGAGCGGGATTGACCCGCAGGTCCGGCGATGGCGCGCAGGCCCCCTCAGGGGCCTTTTTTATTGCCCGAATTCCAAGACAGTGATGCGAAAGACCCCAGGGAGCAGTTAAGATGAGCGAGACGATGACGGGAGCCGAAATGGTGATCCGAGCCCTGCAGGATCAGGGCGTTGAGCATATCTTCGGATATCCGGGCGGCGCGGTACTCCCGATCTACGATGCGCTCTTCCACCAGGATAAGGTGCGCCATGTCCTCGTCCGCCACGAGCAGGGGGCGGTGCATGCGGCCGAAGGCTATGCCCGCTCCTCCGGCAAGCCCGGCGTGGTGCTGGTGACCTCCGGTCCCGGCGCGACCAATGCGATCACGGGTCTTGCGGACGCAATGATGGATTCGATCCCCCTGGTCTGCATCACCGGTCAGGTGCCGACCCATCTCATCGGCTCGGACGCCTTCCAGGAGTGCGACACGGTCGGCATCACCCGCCACTGCACGAAGCACAACTATCTCGTCAAAAACATCGAGGATTTGCCGCGCGTCCTGCACGAGGCCTTCTACGTGGCGCAGAACGGCCGGCCGGGTCCGGTCGTGGTCGATCTGCCGAAGGACATCCAGTTCAAGACCGGCTCCTATGCTAGGCCCTTAAGCAACCAGCACAAGACGTATCGTCCGACCGTCAAGGGCGACATGGACCATATCCGCGCGGCCGTGGAACTGATGGCCAGCGCCAAGCGCCCGGTGTTCTACACCGGCGGCGGCGTCGTCAATTCGGGGCCTCATGCCTCGACGCTGCTGCGCGAGCTCGTGCGGCTCACGGGCTTTCCCATCACCTCGACGCTGATGGGGCTCGGCGCCTATCCGGCTTCCGACAGGCAGTGGCTCGGCATGCTCGGGATGCACGGCACCTACGAAGCCAATCTGGCGATGCACGAATGCGACTTGATGATCAACATCGGTGCGCGCTTCGACGATCGCATCACCGGCCGTCTCGATGCCTTCTCGCCTTTCTCCAAGCGCATCCATGTCGACATCGATCCGTCTTCCATCAACAAGACCGTGAAGGTGGACATCCCGATCGTCGGCGATTGCGCTCATGTGCTGGAGGACATGCTGCGCCTGTGGCGGCAGAACGCCCACCAGCCCGACAAGACCGCTCTCAAGGATTGGTGGAACAAGATCGACGGCTGGCGCGCCCGCAACTGCCTGGCCTTCCGCAACTCCGCCGAAACCATCAAGCCGCAATATGCAATCCAGCGCCTCTATGAACTGACCAAGGATCGCGAGACCTACATCACCACCGAAGTCGGGCAGCACCAGATGTGGGCGGCCCAGTACTTCAGGTTCGACGAGCCGAACCGCTGGATGACGTCGGGCGGCCACGGCACGATGGGCTACGGACTGCCTGCCGCCGTCGGCGCGCAGCTGGCGCATCCCGACGCCCTGGTGATCGACATCGCGGGCGAAGCCTCGATCCAGATGATGCTGCAGGAAATGTCGACCGCTTTGCAGTACGACCTGCCGATCAAGGTGTTCATCCTCAACAACGAGTACATGGGGATGGTGCGCCAGTGGCAGGAGCTGCTGCACGGCGGACGCTACTCGCACAGCTATTCGGAATCACTGCCCGATTTCGTGAAGCTCGCGGAAGCCTATGGCGGCGTGGGCATCCGCTGCGACAAGCCCGGCGATCTTGACGCGAAGATCCTCGAGATGATCAACGTGAACCGGCCGGTCATCTTCGACTGCATCGTCGACAAGACCGAGAACTGTTTCCCGATGATCCCGTCGGGCAAGGCGCACAACGAGATGCTGCTCAACGATTATCTCGGCGAGACCGGGGCCGATATCGGTTCCGTGATCGACGAGAAGGGCAAGATGCTGGTGTGATGGGGAAGGTCCGAACCATGCCCACCCTCGTTATCGCCAACAAGTGCTACTCGTCCTGGTCCATGCGTCCCTGGCTGCTGATGAAGCAGTTTGGGATTGCCTTCGAGGAGATCACCATTCCCCTCGACCTTCCAGACACGAAGGCGAAGGTTCTGAAACATTCCCCGGCCGGCAAGGTGCCGATCCTGATCGATGGCGATGTGACCGTCTGGGAGAGCATCGCCATCATGGAACATGTCGGCGAAGCGTATTCCGCTCCCGTATGGCCCGATGACCGCAGAGCCCGCGCCATGGCGCGCTCGATTTCCGCCGAAATGCATTCCGGTTTTTCGGCCCTGCGCTCCGCATGCCCGATGAACCTCGGCAAAAAATTCGCGCGGAAGGACAGAGGCGAGGCGGTCGCCCGCGATGTTGCGCGCTTCGGTGAGATCGTGCACCAGGCGCGCGAACCCTTCGGTGCCGGTGGCCCGTTCTTTTTCGGATCATTCACAGCAGCCGATGCCATGTATGCGCCGCTCGTGACGCGACTCGACACCTATTCCATCGCGCTCGACGACACGACACGCGCCTATGCGGATGCGATCCTTTCCCTCCCGGCTTTCCAGGAATGGCGCTCTGCAGCCCTGAAGGAGGAATGGATCGTCGACGCCGACGAGGTCGACGAAGAGGCGGTCGAAGATTACCGCAAGGCGGCTTGAGGCCAAATCAACATTCGGGAACCAGACCATGCTTCAGATGAAAACTCATTATCCCGATGCGACCCGCGTCGAGCCGACCAACCGGCATACGCTGGCCATCGTCGTCGACAACGAGCCCGGCGTTCTTGCACGCATCGCCGGATTGTTCTCGGGGCGCGGCTACAACATCGAGAGCCTGACCGTCACGGAGACGGAGCACGAGGCGCATATCTCGCGCATCACCATCGTGACCACGGGCACCGACAGCATCATTCAGCAGATCAAGAGTCAGCTGGAGCGCCTCGTGCCGGTGCACCGCGTGGTCGATCTGACCATGACTGGTGACGCCGTCGAACGCGAGCTCTGCCTCGTGAAGGTTGTCGGCAAGGGCGATCATCGGGTTGAAGCCATGCGTCTCGCTTCGGCCTTCGGCGCGCGCACGCTCGATGCGACGCTGACCTCCTTCGTCTATGAGCTGACCGGCACGACGGATGAGGTGGAACGCTTCATCAAGCTGATGACGGCGGTCGGGCTGGTCGAGGTCTCCCGCACGGGTGTTGCCGCCATGGCGCGCGGTGCGGAAGGAATGGGAGGTCTCAGCCCCTGAAGTCGTTCTCCTGCATGAAAGCCTCCTCCTCAGGCGTGGTCTCACGGCCGAGAATGGCGTTGCGATGAGGGAAGCGACCGAAGCGCTTGATGATGTCGTGGTGGTGGCGCGCCCACTTGATGGAATCCCCGCCGAGGGCTTCGTTCAAGGTCACCGAGCGTTCCTGATGCCTCAGAGACTCGGAGTGCATGAACGGCAGGTAGAAGAATCGGCGGAACTCGGGTTCCACCTGCATATCGAAGCCGCGCTCGATGGCACGGTCCGCAGCCATCAGGGCGGCCGGATCGGTTTTGTAGGTTTCGCGCTTTCCACGGAACATGTTCCGGGGGAACTGATCGAGGAGGAGAATGACGGCGAGCGCGCCCACCGGGGTGAGCTCCCACTCGTTGAGGTCGCCCCGTGCGGCGGCCTCATAGGTGAGCATGAACCGGTCACGGCAGGCTTGGTCGAAGGTCTCGTCCTTCGAGAACCACTTCTCCGGCCCGGCTTCGCGCCAGAAGCTGAGAACTTCGTCGGGAGTGGCAAGGCGCTGCATGAGGCGTCATCCTTCTTGCGGAGATTCGAGGCGTCAATCTAGAGCATTGGAGGGCAGTTTGAACTCTTCAGGCTCGGATCGTTTGCAGCGGAAGGGGTGGACCCTTGCGTTCAACGCAGCCAGGGGCCGCAGTTTTGCTACAAACAACGACTTGTCAGAGCAGTTTTATTCGCTAAAAGCGGCGCCTGACAAAACAAATGTTGCGCAGACCCTGGCGGGGCGGTGCAGCGGCTACGAGGACGGGGGAAAACCCCCTTTGAGATAAGGGACCTGAGGACCATGCGTGTCTATTACGATCGCGACGCAGACATCAATCTGATCAAGGGCAAGAAGGTTGCCATCGTCGGCTACGGCAGCCAGGGCCATGCCCATACCCTGAACCTGCGCGATTCCGGCGTGAAGGACATCGTCGTGGCCCTTCGCAAGGGTTCTCCCTCGGCGGCCAAGGCCGAGAAGGCCGGCCTGAAGGTGATGGAGGTGGCCGAGGCCGCCAAGTGGGCCGACGTGGTCATGATGTTGACCCCCGACGAGCTGCAGGCCGACATCTACCGCAACGAGCTTCACGACAACATGAAGCAGGGCGCGGCGCTGCTCTTCGCCCACGGCCTCAACGTCCACTTCAACCTCATCGAGCCCCGCAAGGATCTCGACGTGCTGATGGTCGCCCCGAAGGGGCCCGGCCACACGGTTCGCTCCGAGTACCAGCGCGGCGGCGGCGTGCCGACCCTCATCGCGATCCACCAGGATGCCACGGGCAACGCCCACGACATCGCGCTCTCCTATGCCTCGGCCAACGGCGGCGGCCGCGCCGGCATCATCGAGACCACCTTCAAGGAAGAGTGCGAGACCGACCTCTTCGGCGAGCAGGTCGTGCTCTGCGGCGGTCTCGTCGAGCTCATCAAGGCGGGCTTCGAGACCCTGGTCGAGGCGGGCTATGCCCCTGAAATGGCCTATTTTGAGTGCCTTCACGAGGTGAAGCTGATCGTCGACCTCATCTACGAAGGCGGCATCGCCAACATGAACTACTCGATTTCCAACACGGCCGAGTACGGCGAATACGTCACCGGTCCGCGCATCATCACGGCTGAGACGAAGGCCGAGATGAAGCGCGTCCTGGAGGATATCCAGAGCGGCAAGTTCACCCGCGATTGGATGCTGGAGAACAAAGTCAACCAGACCTCCTTCAAGGCGACCCGGGCCCGCAACGCCGCCCACCCGATCGAGGATGTGGGCGCCCGTCTGCGCGACATGATGCCGTGGATCAAGGAAAAGGCGCTGGTCGACAAGAGCCGGAACTAAGCCGTTTCCGGGCGGCGCGGTCGATCCGTGCCGCCCTAGCCACCTCGCGCTAAGCCAAAAGCGGATTTGTCAGGTTGACGAATTCCCGCTAGTGGCACCGGAACAATGACGTTACGGAATCCATGGGCGCGACGAGCTTTCTTGAAGAGCTATCGAACTTCGACCTGCCCTTGTGGGCGGGGCTGGACCCGGCCGCACGTGTCGAGCTTCAGGCGAAGCTTCGGCGCATCGTGCTTCTCGGCGGCGAGGTTCTCTTTCGGGAAGGCGATCCGGCGGATATGCTTTACATGCTCGTCTCCGGCGCTCTCGGGGTGTCGGTACAGGGCAGCCACGGCGAGCAGCGGCGCATCGCGCGCGTCGCGCCGCCGGAGACCATCGGTGAGATGGCGCTCATCTCCAATGCGCCCCGTTCGGCCACCGTCACGGCCTTGAGGGACTCGGTTCTCCTGACGCTGGCGCGCCCTGACTTCGAGCGCCTCATCGAGCGCTGGCCCTCCGTCATGCTCTACCTCTCGAAGCTGCTGGCCGAGCGGCTTCGTGCGGCGACCCGCAGCAAGCCTAAGACCTTCACGCCAACGACCTTCGCCATCGTTCCCGTCACCCAAGGCGTCGCGGTTTCGGACTTCGCGCAAGCCTTCCTCGCGGAGATGCGACGCAGCCATGGCGCCGGGGTTGATCTGGTCGCTGCGATGCCGAGCGAGGAGGATGAGAACTGGCTCTACCGCTTCGAGGCCAGCCGCGAGCGGGTGATCTATGTCGCCCCCGAGTCTTCCGGGGCCTGGACGGAGCGGTGCATCCGCCACGCCGATCATGTCGTTCTGCTCGCGCGTCCCGGCGAACCGCTGACCTGCGAGGCCGAGGCGCTGACCGGTGCCGTGTCGTCCTGGCGCCGGCACGATCTCGTCCTGCTGCAGAAGGCGGATGCCAGACGTCCCAAGCCCGCCCACCCGTCGCTGCAGCGCCTGCCTGTCGATCAGCGTCTTCAGGTGCGCGAGAAAAACCCAGGCGATCTCCAGCGTCTTATCCGCACCTCGAGCGGACGAGCCGTCGGCCTGGTTCTGGCCGGGGGCGGGGCCCGCGGCTTTGCCCATCTCGGCGCGATCCAGGCGCTGCAGGAATACGGCTTCCCTGTCGATCTTGTCGGCGGAACCAGCATCGGGGCCGTCATGGCAGCCGTCTGCGCCCTTCAGATCGGGCTCGACGAGGCGCGCGACCTCATGATGGAGGCCTTCGTTCGAAGCCCGCCGCTGAACGACTACACCTTGCCATTGATCGCTCTGATCCGTGGCCTCAAGGTGGATGCGCGGCTGATCGAGCATTTCGGCGAGCGGAGCATCGAGGATCTCTGGCTGCCGTTCTTCTGCGTCTCGTCCAACCTGACCACGGGAACGACTCATGTGCACCGTCAGGGGACGCTCTGGCGAGCCCTTCGGGCGAGCCTGGCCATTCCCGGATTGCTCCCGCCGGTGGTCGATCCCGAGGGCGTGCTTGTCGATGGCGCCATGATGAACAACCTACCGGCCGACATCATGGCCGATCTCCAGCGGGGGCCCGTCCTTGGAATCGATGTGGCGCGGGACGTTGCTTTCACGTCGCCGGGGGACGAGGAGAAGAAGGCGCCGCTGCTGCGCAGGCTTCTCGGCCTGCCGGCCAATGCGCCGGACATCGTCAACCTGCTCTACCGCTCGGCTACGATCTCCAGCGACGCCCAGACCCTGAAGGCGCGCGCCCATGCCACCCTCGTGATCCACCCGCCTCTCGCCGATGTGCCGCTGCGTGGGTGGGAGCAGTTCGAGCGGGTGGTCGACATTGGCTACCGTCACGCGAGGGAGCGCATCGAGGCTGGTGAGCTCGAAGCTTTCAGAGTTCCTTGAGAGGTGGGCAGGCTC
>DASZBB010000189.1:0-20368 GCA_035944695.1 Microvirga sp.
GGCCACAAGCCCGCGACGGAGCTCTTCACGGGTCAGCTCGACATGAAGTCTGGCGGCTATCTGGTCACGAAGCCCGGCTCCACTGAGACGAACATCCCGGGCGTCTTCGCGGCCGGCGATGTGACGGACGACATCTATCGCCAGGCCGTCACCTCGGCAGGCATGGGCTGCATGGCGGCTTTGGACGCGGAGCGCTACCTGGCGGCGCTCGAAGCCACTCAGGAAGCCGCCGAATAGAGTTTATTCACAATTGGTTAGTCCTCAGGCCGATTTCCTGTTGCGTCAGACCCTAGGCTCATAAGAGATAAGGATTGCCTTGCGTCAGGAGCATGTGGGGCATGAGGGGAATGCCGTGGACTGGGACAAGATCCGGATTTTCTATACGGTCGCCGAAGCGGGCAGCTTCACGCGAGCCGGAGACGATCTCGGGTTGAGCCAGTCCGCCGTGAGCCGCCAGATCAGCGCTCTCGAACGGGAATTGAAGGCCCCCCTCTTCCACCGCCATGCAAGAGGCCTGATCCTCACCGAGCAGGGCGACCTGCTGTTCAGGGCCGCCCGCGACATGCGCATGCGGCTGGAAACCACCAAGGCACGGCTAGTCGAGACGAGCGAACGGCCTTCGGGTGAGCTGAAGGTGACGACGACGGTCGGCCTCGGCTCCATCTGGCTTGCCCAGCGCATCGCCGAGTTCCTGGACCTCTATCCGGATGTCCGGGTCGAACTGATCCTGTCCAACGAGGAACTGGACCTCGCCATGCGCGAGGCCGACGTGGCCATCCGCCTGCGCCGTCCCGCTCAGCCCGACCTGATCCAGCGCCGTCTCTTCACGGTGCATTTCCACGTCTATGCCTCGGCGGACTACCTGAAGCGGTTCGGCGAGCCCAAGACCCTGGCGGACCTGGACGAGCACCGGATCGTCTCGTTCGGCGGCGACCAGCCCTCCTATCTCATGGCCGTGCATTGGCTCTCGACCGCCGGACGCGAGGGACACGAGCCGCGCCAATACCACTATGTCGTCAACAACATCACGGCCCTGAAGCTGGCGGTCGAGACGGGAGCCGGCATTGCCGTGCTGCCGGACTATGCGGTGGTCGGCAATCCGGATCTGATCCAGATCCTGCGCGACGTGGAAATGCCGTCCCTCGACAGCTATCTCGTCTATGCCGAGGAAATGCGCTCGGTCGCCCGCGTCCAGGCCTTCCGGGACTTCCTGATCTCGAAGGCGCAGCGCTGGACGTTCTGACCGCCGAATCCTCTGCCAAGCTCGATGCCTTCCGAGATTTTGTCCCGCCGATGACAGAAGCCATGCATTAAGCGCAGCCCTTTTATGAGGCATGCTGCATTGCAAATAAGCGCTGTGCGGCCGATATCACCTTTGGCTGATTTCAACGCGGCACCGCTTTCTTCCTCCCGGCGCTGCCGTGTCGGCCGTTCCCTCTGGAAGGTTTTGACTTTTGTCGGACCTCTACTTTAGCCGGGCTTCGAGCCCGGCTTTTTTCTTTTCTGGAGCCGACGACCCGGTCACCTGGCGTGGGATTGCTCCACTTCCTCCTTGAGCGCCCGGCGCAGGACCTTGCCGACATTGGTTTTCGGCAGGGTGTCCCGGAACTCGATCCGGCGCGGCACCTTGTAGCCGGTCAGGTTCTCCCGGCAGAACTCGCGCAGCTCCTCCGCGCTAACAGCCTGGTCCTTGCGGACAACATAGGCCACCACCACCTCCCCCGAATGCTCGTCCGGCAGGCCGATGACAGCGGCTTCCATCACGCCTGGATGCTTGACGATCACCTCTTCCACTTCGTTCGGGTAGACGTTGAAACCGGACACGAGGACCATGTCCTTCATCCGGTCGACGATCTTGACCTGACCGTCGGGCAGGATCACGGCCACGTCGCCGGTGCGGAACCAGCCGTCCGGGGTCATGACCTTCGCGGTCTCGTCCGGACGCTGCCAGTAGCCCGCCATCACCTGCGGTCCCTTCACGCAGAGCTCTCCCCGCTCGCCGGCCGGCAGCATCGTCCCGTCGCTGGCCCGGACGGCGACATCCGTCGACGGGAGCGGATAGCCGATGGTGCCGGTGAACTCCTCGATGTCGAGCCGGTTGGCGCAGACGACGGGCGAGGTCTCGGACAGGCCGTAGCCCTCGACGATGGGCTGGCCGGTCACGTCCTTCCACTTCTTTGCCACTGCCTCCTGGGTCGCCATGCCGCCGGAGACGGCGAAGACCATCTGCGAGAAATCCACCTTCTCGATGCCCGGCGCGTTGGCCAAGGCGTTGTAGAGCGTGTTGAGGCCGGACATGAGCGTGATGCGGCTCTTCTGCAGCGTCTTCACGAAGCCCGGAATGTCGCGCGGATTGGCGATCAGCAGCTGGCACCCGCCGATCCTCGTCATGAGCAGCGCACAGACCGTCAGGGCGAAGATGTGATAGAGCGGCAGGGCCGTGACCATCACGTGGTCCTCGCGGTCGCCGAAGAACGGCAGCATCCAGGCTTCGCACTGGAGCACGTTGGCCGCCACGTTGCGGTGGAGCAGGGTCGCGCCCTTGGCGACGCCCGTGGTGCCGCCCGTATATTGCAGGAAGGCGATGTCGTCGGGCGATATGGCGACAGCCTGGGCTTTCCGCTTGGCGCCCTCGGCCACGACAGACTTGAAGGCAGCGGCCTGCGGCAGGCTGAAGGGCCTGACCGCTTTCTTCACATGGCGCGAGACCAGGTTGACGATGGCCCCCTTCAGGCCGAGCAGGTCGCCGGGCGTGACGAGAACCACGCGATCCAAGGTCAGATCCGGCATGGCTTCTTGGACCGTCGCGGCGAAGTTCTCGAGCACGAACAGCAACCGGGAGCCGGAATCCTTGAGCTGGTAGGACAGCTCCCGCGGGGTGTAGAGCGGGTTGACGTTGACCACCGTGCCGCCGGCCAGGAGGATCCCGAACAGGATCGCCGGGAAGGCCATCACGTTCGGCAGCATGATCGCCACCCGGTCGCCCTTCTTCAGCCCCTGTCCCTGCAGCCAGGACGCCACCGCATCGGCCTCGCGCCCGAGCGCCGCATAGGTCATCCGCTTGCCGAAGCTCTCGACCGCGGGCCGGTTCGGGTAATCCGCCACCGCTTTGCGGAACATGTCGTTGAGGGTGCCGATACCGGCTTCATCGATGGTATGGGGAACCTGCGCGGGATAGGACCTGAGCCAGGGGCGGGTCGTCAGAAGATCCTGAGCGCCTGCCGGTGCCGGCGCCTGGGTCGTGGCATTCATCATCATCCTCCGCTTCGCGGCGAGGTATACTTCATGGGAGATGGCGTCTCCATCAAAGCTTAACTTGGCGCGGGCGGACCCATTTGTCGATGGAAATAGTTTAGACCTGAACGATCGTCTAAAGATCGTCCAGGCCTGATGTTCCCTCTATGCAGTCCTCAATGGGCCTTCTGCAGGACCATCTCGGCCGGGCGGCCGCTCAGCTCCGCCATGTGGTCGAACCGGGTCGAAAAGGTCCCGACTCCCGCCGTCGCCGAGCGCAGCTCTACGATGAGATCGCCGATCTCCGATTCGGGAATGGTGGCGCTGAGCACCTGCCAGCCCGACCAGCCGGGGCGCTCGTCGTAGCCCAGGATCTGCCCGCGCCGCCCGGTCACGAGGGCCGTCGCCTTGGACAAGGCCTCGGACGGGATGGTGATCTCCACCGACAGAACCGGCTCCAGCAGCACGGGCTTCGCTTTCGGCAGCGCCTCCGCGAGCGCCAGCCGGGCGGCGGCCTGGAATGCGGCATCCGAGGAATCCACCGTGTGGTAGGAGCCGTCCGTGAGCGTCACCGCCAGATCCACAACCGGGAAGCCGAGGGGCCCGCATTTGAGCGCATCCCGGACGCCGGTCTCCACCGACGGGATGTACTGGCGCGGCACCACGCCGCCGGTGATCTGGTCCTGGAACGCGAACCCCTCCCCGCGCGGCAGCGGCCTGATCTCGATCATCACGTCGCCGAACTGGCCGTGGCCACCGGTCTGCTTGCGGTGCCGCCCGCGGGCGGATGCCGGCAGCTTGATCGTCTCGCAATAGGCCACCTTGGGCTTGGCCGTCTCGACCCCGACCTGGAACCGGGAGGCGAGCTTCTCCACAGCGACGCGCAGATGCATCTCGCCCTGGCCGTGGAGCCGGATCTCGCCCATCTCGGGCCGGTTCTCGACCAAGAGGGACGGGTCCTCCTCGGTGATCTTGGCGAGCGCGCTCGAGAGGCGCACGTCGTCCTTGCGGTCCTTCACCTTGAGGGCCAGCACGTAGACGGGCTCGGGCGGCACGGGCGACACGATGGCCTCGGGCCGCGCCTTGCCGGCCGCAAAGGCATCGCCGGTCGCGATTCCCTCCAGGCGCCCGAACCCCACCGTCTCGCCGGCCACGGCCTCCCCTCGGCGGTTCATCGTGCTGCCCACGAGCGTGGAGAGGCTGCCGATCCGGGCCTCCGCCCCGCGCGAGCCGACCACCGTGTCGCCTTCACGGAAGGTGCCGCGCATGACACGGGCCAGTGTGAGCTTGCCGCCCTGGCCCATGTGCAGGGTCTTCATGGCCTGGGCGAGCGGCGCGCCCTCCTCGGGGAGGCCGAGGCGGGCCCGGGTCTGCGCCAGGCCGGGCGCCTCGTGGCGCAGGGCCTTCAGCAGCCGCGTGATGCCGTTGCCGCGCTCGGCCGAACCGATCAGCGCCGGCACCACATGCCGCTCCCGAAGCTCCTTGGACAGATCGTCGAAGATCTGGTCGCGCGGCGGCTCGATCTCGGAGATCAGCTCCTCCATGAGCGCGTCGTCGTAATCGGCCAGACGCTCGAGCATGGCAAAGCGCGCTTCCTTCTCCCGCGGCAGCTCGCCTTCGGGCAGGTCCACGATCTCGCTCGGCGCATGCTCGCGATAGATGAAGGCGCGCTCGAGGGCGAGGTCGATGAAGCCGACCGCGATGCCGTCCTTCCAGAGCGGGATCTGGCGCAGGAGCAGCGGCGTGCGCGAGGCCTGCTGCAGCAGCGCCAGGGTGTCGCGGATGCGCTGGGTCGCCGTGTCGATCTTGTTGATGAAGAGGAAGCGCGGAATGTCGGCCTCCTCCAGCTCCCGCAGGATGATCTCGAGCGCCGGGAGCTTGCGTTCGTCCGCCTCGCAGACGACGATCGCCGCGTCGCAGACCGGCGTGACGTTGCGCATCTCGTGCAGGAATTCCGTCGAGCCGGGGCAGTCCACGAAGGTCATGCTCTCGCCGAGGAAATCGACGGTCGCCACGTTGGGCTCGATGCTCATGGCGTGGGCGCGGGCTTCCGCGCTCGCATCGCCGACGCTGTCCCCGTTGGACACGCGGCCTGCCCGCGAGATCGCTCCGGTGCGCTCCAGGATCGCTTCCAGGAGCGTGGTCTTGCCGCTCTGAAACGGGCCGACGATTGCGATGCATCGCGGGCCCGAACCTAGTCTGCCGTTGGGTGCCATAGGACGTATCCTCCCTGCCCCCACCTGTCGGCGCATTCTTCACGGATGCGTTACCGTGAATGCTCTGCCTCCGATGGTGAGTTGGCAAGAGGTCATTTCGGGGCACCCGCGCAAGCGAAAGCAGCCGCGCTTGCGTTCGGCCGTTTCGCACGCCCGTGCATGGCACCCTCGACGTCATCACCAGCCTCGTGCCGGTGATCCCGATTGGAAAGCGCGGCGTTCCGCAGCACCGGGACGGCCGGCAGGTATGGCCAGGGCCTGTGACGAAGGTGGTGAAGCCCGCCGCCCCTTACCGGGCCCGCCGCAACTCGAAATCCGCCACTCCGAGGGCGAAGTTGAAGCCGGTCTGACCGCCCACCGAGACGGGCTGGAGCGAGATGCTCCGGTTCGAGCCGCCGACCAGCACGTTCGCGCCGACGCCGGCCCCGGCCGTGGCCTCGGCGGCCCCGCCCACATAGCTGCCGGCGAGCGATCCCGGCGCCACGCTGCCCCGGGAGAACACCGCCCAGGTGAGGATGCCCCCGCGGGTCGCCCCGATGTCGAGCCCGAAGCGGCGGATCGTCCCCACATAGCGCTCGGTCGGCCCGCGCCGCGGGTTGAAGGTGCACAGGGTGGTCCGCTGCGACGTGACGATGAGCCCGATCCCGCCCGACACGCTGCAGGACAGGACCCCCACCCGCCCCCGGTTCTGCGCCTGGGCCTCGGTGGCCCCGAGAGCGGCGACAAGGGTCAGAGCGGCAACGGACAGAGCGGCGCGGCGCATGGCGATCTCCTGGAGCGTGGTCAAGCTTAGCGGTCAACGGCCAAGCCGCGGCGGCGTTCCATGAGGGATCTCCGGCCTTGGTCACACCCTCCTCGTCATGGCCGGGCCCGTCCCGGCCATCCCGATCCGAAGAGCACCGCGTTTCAGACCATCGGGATCACCGGCCCTGTGCCGGTGATGACGTCGAGGGTGTAGGCACCACACGGCCAAGCTCTCGCTCGCACTTCCGTCCGCCTCTCCGTTCAGAGAGTAGCCCAAGGGAAGACTTGCCTCTATACAACGTAACATTCAGAGGCGGCTGGGGGGGCCGCTTTTTTGTTGATTGAGAGGCCGACCATGTTCCTGTCCGTGCAATCCGTCTTCAAGCCGACGAACGACCTAATTCAGAAGCGAATCTCGACCAAGGCCGATGGTTCGGAGGCGATGGGAACAAGCAGGGATGCCCAGTTCAGTCCGGACGGGCGCTTCGTGCTGTTCGAAAGCGGGGCCCCTGATTTGGTTGACGGCGGCACCAACGGAATGGGTCACATCTTCCTCAAGGACCTGAGCACCGGCGCCGTCACCCTTGTCTCCATCAAAGGCGACACGCAGGCGAACAACAGCAGTAAAGACGCACGGTTCAGTGCAGATGGGCATTTCGTGGTGTTCACCAGTTTGGCCACTAATCTGATCACCGGGAACGACATCAACAATGCGCCCGACATCTTCCTCAAGAACTTGGCCACCGGCGTCGTCACGCTTCTCTCCACCGCCCAAGATGGAACACCGGCAAACGGCATCAGTCATTCCGCTCAGTTGAGTCCTGACGGGCGCTCGGTGTTGTTCACCAGCAGCGCGACTAATCTGGTCGCCGGGAAACCTTCCTTTGACATCTTCATCAAGGATATCGAAAGCGGCACGGTCAAACGCCTCTCCAGCGCAGCAGACGGAACACAGGCAAATGGCACGGGCAGCACCGACGCTCGGTTCAGCCCGGACGGAGGCTCGATACTGTTTGCGAGCAATGCCTCGAACTTGGTCCCTGGGGACAGCAAAGGATTCAGCGACATCTTCCTCAAGGATATCGACAGCGGCGCCATCTCCCGCCTCTCCACTACAGCAGACGGCTCAGAGGCCAACGGCGACAGCTTCGATGCTCAATTGAGCGCAGATGGGCGCTACATGATCTTCGAAAGTAAGGCCTCGAACCTAGTTGCTGGAGACACCAAGGGCGCATATGACATCTTCCGCAAGGACTTGGTCACGGGCGCCATCTCCCGCCTCTCCACCGCGGCGGATGGCTCAGAGGTAAACGGCGGCAGCTTTAACGCTCGGGTCAGCCCGGACGGGCGCTACATGACCTTCGAAAGCTTGGCCTCGAACCTAGTCGCTGGAGACACCAATGGAGAGTATGACATTTTCCTCAAAGACTTGGTCACGGGCGCCGTAACCCGCCTCTCCACTGCGGTCCATGGACTAGAGGGAGATAAGGACTGTACTATCGGTTCGCTCAGCCCGGACGGACGTTATGTAACGTTCGCAAGCGACTCCACCAACCTAGTCGCCGGCGACACGAACAATGCGACCGACATCTTCCTGGTCAACCTGCTGTACAAGGCCAATGCGGCGGCCATCCTGGACGGCCGCTTCATCGAGACGACGCTGGGCGTCGGCAACGCGTCGAGCGTCCGCGTCGACTGGGGCGACGACACCATCACCACTCCTACACCAGTGGCCGGACAGGTTAGCCTGCACCATGCCTATGCGACCACCGGCACCAAGCACGCCATTGTGACCCTGGTCGAGGGCGCGCTGACCTGGAACGTGGCGCATACCGTCGATCTCGCGGCCGGCACCATCGTGCGCAACACGGCCCTCGCCGACACGCTCACGGGCGGCCAGGGCGGCGACGTCCTCACCGGCGATGCCTTCCGCAACATCCTGAACGGTGCGGCCGGCAACGACCGGCTGGACGGCGGAGCCGGAGGCGACGTCCTGAACGGCGGCGCCGGCGACGACACCTATGTCACGGACGGCGCAGACCTGATCCTCGAGATGGTTGGCGGCGGCATCGACACGGTCGTCGCAAGCGGCAGCTTCTCCCTCGCCGCATTCGCCCAGGTGGAAAACCTCACGGCAGCAGACGGCACCGCCGGCGTGATGCTCACGGGCAACGCGCTTGCCAATATCCTCACCGGCAATGCCGGTGCGAACCGGCTCAACGGCGGCGCTGGCGCTGACGTGATGAACGGCGGCGCCGGCGACGACACCTATGTGGCCGATGGATCGGACACGATCTTCGAGGCCGCGGGCGGCGGTCTCGATACCGTCTTGGCGAGCAGCAGCTTTTCGCTCGCTGCATTCGCCGCGGTGGAGAACCTCACTGCAGACGGCGCTGGCGGCGTGACGCTCACGGGCAATGCGCTCGCCAACGTCCTCACCGGCAATGCCGGCGCCAACCGGCTCTCGGGCGGATCCGGCAACGACCGGCTGACCGGCGGGTTCGGCAAGGACAATCTCACCGGCGGCTCGGGGCGCGACGTGTTCGCCTTCGACGACCGGGACACGAGCGCGTCGAAGAGCAAGGCCGACTATATCCTCGACTTCTCGCGCCGGCAGAGCGACCGCATCGACCTCAAGGCTATCGATGCCAACACGCGAAAGAGCGGCGACCAGAAGTTCTCGTTCATCGGCCAGAAGGGCTTCAGCAAGGCGGGCGAGCTGCGCACCGAGAAGTCGAAGAGCGCCACTTACGTTTATCTCAACACGGACAACGATCGGTCGGCAGAAGCCGTGATCAAGATCAAGGGTGCGCTTGACCTGCAGAAGGGCTGGTTCGTGCTGTAGGAGGCAGACTGCCTGTTCCGCTGATGGGAAAGCGCGGCGCCAGCGCAAGCAGGCCACCATCAGCCTTTCCCACGTCATGGCCGGACTTGTCCCGGCCATCCCGATACGGTGAGGCGCCGCGCTTTTTATGATCGGGATCACCGGCACAAGGCTGGTGATGATGGGGATATGGATAGACTGCCAATGTTTCGGAAGGTGAGAACCGCAGGTTTCTCGTTCCCGTCCCGGCAGGAGCGCGAAGTCACCCGTCCTGATGCTCGCCGCGGCGCACGACGCGCATGGCCGTGATCGTCACGGCGCCGGCGCGAAGAAGATTCATGGCCGAGACGATCATCTCGGCCAGGCGCTCGGGCGCGATGCTGTCGCCCTCGATGTCGAGGAGGAAGTCCTTCGCCTCCACGTAGCCGCCGTTGGTGAAGTCGATGCGGGCGTCGAACTTCACGCGATGCGTAGAGGCGGGATTGGCCCGGTAGGGCTCTGCCGCAGGATCCGGATGGAAGGTCCGCGGCAGGCTTGTTCGCGCATCGTGCGGAAAAGTGGTTCCGGCTTTCAGCGTCAACGATGCGCTCCTCAAAAGAATGTGCATCGAATGGATCCCAAAAGTGGAAGCCACTTTTGGGTCCGATGCATCAACGCAACGACCCGCAGAAGCGCTGGATGCGGTGGCAGGCGTCTTCCAGCGCCGCGTTGGACGTGGCGTAGGAGATGCGGAAGTTGGGGCCCAGACCGAAGGCCGAGCCGTGCACGGCGGCGACGCCCTCGGCTTCCAGGAGCTCGGACACGAAGTCCTCGTCCGTCGCCAGCACCTTGCCCGAAGGCGCGGTCTTGCCGATGGCCTCGGCGCAGGACGGATAGACGTAGAAGGCGCCTTCCGGCATCGGGCACTTCAGGTATTTCGACTGGTTGAGCATGGAGACCACGAGATCGCGGCGCTCCTGGAACGCCTTCTTGAACACCTTGAGGTGATCCTGCGGCCCATCGAGCGCTTCCACGGCGGCCCATTGGGCGATGGAGGTGGCCCCCGAGGTCTGCTGGCCCTGCACGAAGTCCATCGCCTTGATGAGATGGTCGGGCCCGGCCGCGTAGCCGATGCGCCAGCCGGTCATGGCATAGGCCTTCGACACGCCGTTCATGGTGAGCGTGCGCTCGTAGAGGCCGGGCTCCACCTGGGCGGGCGTGACGAACTCGAAATCGCCGTAGGTCAGGTGCTCGTACATGTCGTCGGTGAGCACCCACACGTGCGGATGGCGCATCAGCACGTCGGTGATCGCCTTCATCTCCGCGCGGGTATAGGCCGCGCCCGTCGGGTTCGACGGCGAGTTGAGGATGATCCACTTCGTTCTCGGCGTGATGGCGCGCTCGAGGGGCTCCGGCTGGAGCTTGAAGTTGTGCTCCATGGTGCAGTCGACGAAGACGGGCTTGCCGCCGCACAGGCCCACCATCTCGGGATACGAAACCCAGTAGGGCGCCGGGACGATCACCTCGTCGCCCGGATTGAGCGTCGCGAGCAGCGCGTTGTAGATCACCTGCTTGCCGCCGGTCGACACGATGGTCTGCGAGGGCTTGTAGTCGAGGCCGTTCTCGCGCTTGAACTTGCGCGCGATGGCCTCGCGCAGCGGCACGATGCCGGAGACCGGCGTGTACTTGGTCTCGCCGCGCCGGATGGCCGCGATGGCCGCTTCCTTGATGTTGTCGGGGGTGTCGAAATCCGGCTCGCCGACGGAGAGGCTGATCACGTCCCGCCCCTGGGCTTTCAGGTCCCGCGCTTTCTGCGTGATGACGATGGTCGCAGACGGCTTGATGCGGGAAAGGGCGTCAGACAAAAAGCCCATGGGAATCCTCCGATCGGGGCGTTAGAAAGGGACCGTGACGGCGGCGGACCCTAATGCGGCCAAGCCGCCCAAGCAAGCAAAACAGCCTGCCTCAAACGGTTTTTCCAGGAGACGCCTTTTCCGATGAGCACATCCGTCACCCGCCGCCTCGCGCTCGGCCTCGTCGCCGGCGCGGCCCTCTTCGCCGGCGCAGCCTCCGCGCAGGACTTCCCGAACCGCGTCGTCAAGATGGTGGTGCCCTACCCGGCCGGCGGACCGACCGACGTGATCGCCCGCATCGTGGCCGAGGAGATGGGCAAGTCCCTCGGGCAGAACGTGATCGTCGAGAACCTGGCCGGCGCCTCCGGGGCCGTCGGCACCCGTACGGTCGCCAAGGCGGAGCCCGACGGCTACACCATCGTGTTCGGCAACAACCAGACCCACGGGAACAACATGTTCCTGCTGAAAGAACCGGGCTACGACGCCGTGAAGGACTTCGCGCCGCTGGCCGGTGCGGGCGCCTTCGAGCACGTCTTCGTGGTGAAGAACGACCTGCCCGCAAAGACCATCCCCGAGCTTATCGAGATCGCCAAGAAGGACCCGGGCAAGCTCAATTACGGCTCCACGGGCGTCGGCTCCGGCTCGCATCTGGCGACCGAGCTGTTCATGGCCCGCACGGGCATCAAGATGACCCATGTGCCCTTCCGGGGCGCCGCTCCCCTCGTGACGGAGCTCATGGGAGGGCGCATCGACGTGTCGAACTCGACCCTGCCGAGCGTGCTGTCCCAGTTCCAGGCCGGCCAGATGCGCGCCATCGGCATCGCCAGCCCGCAGCGCAACCCGCAGGCGCCGGACGTGCCGACCTTACGCGAGCAGGGCATCACCAATGCGGACGCGGAATCCTGGGCCGCCTTCTTCGCGCCGGTGAACACGCCCAAGCCCGTCCTCGACAAGCTGTCGGGCACGATCATCGCGATCCTCAACAGGCCCGACGTCAAGGAGCGCATCACCAAGCTCGGCTTCACCCTGAACGTGCGCGATCCCGAGGCCTTCAAGCCCTATCTGGCCAAGGAGATCCAGACTTGGGCCGAGATCATCAAGGCGGCCGGCATCAAGGCCGAGTGACGCTGTCTGAGCCCGTCATGGCCGGGCCCGTCCCGGCCATCCACGCCTTCGAACCGCACCGTCCAAAGACGTGGATCCCCGGCGCAAGGCCGGGGATGACGCGAGGAGGAGACCCATGCAGCACCATCAAGGCCGCCTCATCGACCACGTTCACCTGCGCGTCTCGGACCTCGAGGCGAGCCGGCGCTTCTACCGGGCCGTCCTTGAGGCTCTCGGCCGCGCGTTCACCTCCGAGAGCCCCGAGCATTTCGCCTGCGACGAATTGTGGGTGGACCGGGCGGACGGGCCGGTCTCGCGCGTCCACCTCGCCTTCCAGGCGCGGGACAGGGAGGCTGTCCACGCCTTCCATGCGGCGGCTCTCGCCCATGGCGGCCGCGACAACGGCGGGCCGGGAGAGCGCTCCTATCACCCGGGCTACTACGCGGCCTTCGCCTTCGATCCGGACGGGCATAACATCGAGGCGGTTCATCACGGTCCGGCGGAGCGCTCGGCGGAGTCGGTGGTCGTCACCCCGAAAGCGCGGGCTTAGCCTGCCACAATGGTTAATAATTAGTTAACGCCGATACTTAGCCCGGGAACCGGATGCGACACTTTCGGATAGGGCGGGAACTTTCTTGAATCGCACAGGTTTTTTCCTGCAAGCACTCTCCGGTTGCAGGGGATCGGACCTATGAAGACCATACGACCAAGAAGCGCCTATCACGTTTCCTCCCGCGTGCACCGCCTCGATCCGCGCCAGGAAAGCCGCTGCTCGCTGGCCCTGGTCATGCTGCTGGGCCTTGCGACGCTCTCCGTAATGGCCACCACACAGACCCTCTCGGCTCAGGACACGAAAGCCATCCACGTCTATTCGCCGCGATAACGCGTGAGTGAACGGCGGCACGGTTGACCGCCTCTCCTGGAAGTTTAGCTCTCCGGCATCGGAACGACGGAGAGATTCCCAGATGCTGAGCCCCCGTATCGCCCTGGCCTGCGCCCTTGCTCTCGGCGCCATTCCTTCCGCCCTGGCCCAGGACACCCAGCGCTTCCGCACCGACAAGGTCGAGGTGATCGTCGAGACGGTCGCACGCAATCTCGAAAACCCCTGGGGTCTCGCCTTCCTGCCCGACAATCGCATGCTGGTGACCGAACGGCCCGGCCGCCTGCGCATCGTCGATGCCGACGGCAACCGGTCCGAGCCGATCAAGGGGCTTCCCCGCCTTTCCGTCCGCGGCCAGGGCGGGCTTCTGGACGTCGCGCTCGATCCCGGCTTCCCGCAGAACCGCCTGATCTACCTGAGCTTCGCCGAGGATCGCGGCGAGGGCCGGAACGGCACGAGCGTGGCGCGCGCACGCCTCAGCCAGGACGGCACTGCCCTCGAGGAGACCGAGGTCATCTTCCGCCAGGAGCCGTCCTATGCCGGCACCCACCATTTCGGATCGCGCCTGGTCTTCGGCCGCGACGGCAATCTGTTCGTGACCCTGGGCGAACGCAACGATTTGCGCAACCAGGCCCAGAGCCTCAACAATCACCTCGGCAAGATCGTCCGCATCACACCCACCGGCGGAGCCGCGCCGGATAATCCCTTCCTCAATCGCGAAGACGCCCGCCCGGAGATCTGGTCGTCCGGCCACCGCAACGTCCAATCGGCGGCCCTTCATCCCGGCACGGGCGAACTCTGGATCGTGGAGCACGGGGCGCGCGGCGGAGACGAGGTCAACATTCCCAAGAAAGGCCGGAATTACGGCTGGCCCGTGATCTCCTACGGGGTGCATTACTCAGGCCAGAAGATCGGCGAGGGCACGAAGAAGCCCGGCCTGGAGCAGCCGGTCTATTACTGGGACCCGTCGATTGCGCCCTCGGGCATGGCCTTCTACACGGGCGACAAGTTCCCGGCCTGGCGCGGCAGCATCCTGGTCGGGGCGCTCGCCGGCAAGCTCGTGTCCCGGCTCGAGACCAACGGCAACCGGGTCACCGGCGAGGAGCGCATGCTGCAGCAGCTCGGCGAGCGCATCCGCGACGTGCGCCAGGGACCGGACGGCCTCGTCTATCTTCTCACGGATTCCCGCAACGGCCGCATCCTGCGGATGAAGCCGGCGACCTGATCGCGCATCACCCCCGCGGTCCGAACAGGATGAGCGCCGCGCCGGCCAAGCAGATGCCTGCTCCGGCGACGTCCCACCGGTCGGGCCGCACCCCCTCGGCGATCCAGAGCCACAGGATCGACGCCACGATGTAGACGCCGCCATAGGCCGCATAGGCGCGTCCGGCGGCGTCGGCCGGGACCAGGGTCAGCAGAGAGGCGAACAGGGCGAGCGCCCCCATGCCGGGCGCGAGCCACAGGGGAGACTTTCCGAGCCGCAGCCAGGCCCAGAACGAAAAGCACCCGGCGATCTCGGCGAGCGCCGCGCCCGCATAAACGAGAAGGGGCATCTTGGCTGGTCAGCGCCCCTGGAAGATGAAGGCCGCGCCCGCGGCGATGAGGCCGAAGCCGACGAGGTGGTTCCAGCCGAGCGGCTCCTTCAGGTAGAGCACCGAGAAGATCGCGAAGACCACCAGGGTGATGACCTCCTGCATGGTCTTGAGTTCCGCCGCCGAATAGACCGCCGAACCGATCCGGTTGGCCGGAACGGCGAACCAGTACTCGACGAAAGCGATGGCCCAGCTGGCGATGACGGCGATCCAGAGGGGCGACGTCTTGAACTTCAGATGCCCGTACCAGGCAAAGGTCATGAAGACGTTCGATGCGATCAGCATCAGGACGGGCGTCGTATGGGGATTCATGGGAAAGACCGGAGAAGACAGGAGGAGGATGCCCCTGCCCTATTCCTTCAGGCCGAGGTGTCAAGCCGGTTGACGGATGCGCGCTCAGCGGGCGCCGAGGCGCTCCAGCACCTGGACGCCGCCCGCGATCTGCGGATTGGACGGATCGAAGCCCTCGCGCCGCTCGCGCTGCGTGACAAGACCGCGGGCCCGCTCGAAGGCCACGTCCAGGCGGCGCTCCCCGCGCAGGGCCTTGTTGAAGAAGGCATCGCCGAAATAGGTCCAGGTCGCCCCGTCGCGGCAGCCGAAGGACGGCCGGTCGGCGGCCGCCGCCGTGATGACGAGGGTGCGGGCGTCGGCGAGTTCGCGCGCGAAGACGCCGGAATAGCAGGCGGACACGATCACGACCCGGTGCTGCGCCCTGGTTCGGTCGAGCAGCTGCCTGACGTCGCCCGGCGTCATGAGACGGGCATCGCGCCCGGCCACCAGGCCGAGGCCTTCCGGCGCCCCATGGGAGGTGAGGACGAGCACGACGATGTCCTCGGCCGGATCGAGAACCTGCCCGGCGGCCGTGGCGGCCGCCATCAGGGCTTGCGGCGTGGCGCCGGCCCGGCGCTTGGTGTTGAACCGGACGATGGAGCGCCCCTTCGCGTCGAGCTGCGCCTCGAGGATGCGCGCCGCCCCCTTGGCCTCGCTCTCGAACACGCTCTGCGGTCCCCAAAGGCCGAAGGAGAGAACATAGACGTCGGTCTGCCCCGGACGTTGCGGCGCCAGCCCGACGGGCTCGCCCCTGCGGGCTGCCTGTCCGTAGGATTCGGCGGGCACGTTGAGGGCGACGAGGAGCCCAAGCACACAGGAAGCGATCAAGCGACGCATGAAACCATCCCAACTTCGGCCTACTCTATGCGCAACACTCTTTCAGCGCCAGGGGTCTACGCGCGGTGCTGAACCGAATCCCCTCTTCCGGGTTTCCCTGTCAGTTCCGTCAAGATTCATCCCAAGAGGGTTTTATGGATATCGCGCTCGACAAGGTTTGCGAACTCATTCTCCGGGTCAGGGCCATCGATGTGAAGGAAGGCATCACCGATCCGGCGTCGGGCTCGAACCCGATCGACGACGGCAGCATCGACGCCCTCACCTCCTCGCCGGACGACGCCACGGAAGACGAGCTTCGCGACGTGATCGCGGGCCTCAACGACGACGAGCGCGCCGACCTGATCGCGCTGGTCTATATCGGCCGCGGCGACATGGAGCCCGAGGAATGGGGCGCCGCCGTGCGCCTCGCCCGGGAGCGCGAGGAATCGAGCTCGCTCTCCACCGCCGACTGGCTCATCGGCATCCCCAATCTGGCGGACCTCCTGGACGAAGGCCTCAACGCCATGGGGCGCAGCTGCGCCTGAGGCAGACGGCGCGCCGGGCCTGCTGGCGCGCCGCCCGTTTGCATGGCCTCGTCTACATGGGCTTGGGCATTGCGGCGATGTCCCGCACCGTGCCCTCGACGCCTGAGATCATGCCGACCTCCGAGGCTTTGCCGGTCGCGAGATCGACCTTGTACAGGCTCTTGCCGGCCATGAGCCAACCTTCGTTGACAGCGTCGCTGGCGACGATGTCGAAGGCAACGGCATCGGCCGGCAGACCCAGCATGCCGATCGAGTTGAGGACGCCGTCGTTCGGCGGGGCCTGCCTGACCAGAACGCCGCTCGCCTCGACGTCATAGAGGGTCGTTTCCTTGGCCCCCTTCATGGAGTTCGTATAGGCGCCCGCCACAACCTTCGGCATCCTGCCCTTGTGCATGTCGGCCTCGGCGAATCTCAGCTGGCCGTCCTTGGTGACCTTGCCGTCATCCACATTGGCGCGAAGATTCATGCCGTCCGAGCCGATGATCCGCAGCCTGTCCGCCACGGGATTGAAATCGACGGTGGCCATGGTGCCCGGCGACAGCATGGTGTCGAGCTTGGATTTCACTGCCGCCCTGCCGGACGCCGGATCGATCGTCACCACCGTTCCGTCCGCCACGACGCCGTAGAGCAGGCCGTCGGCGGGACGCACGTCGATGCCGATCAGCGCGCCGGACAGACCGGAAATCTTCATCGATCTGTCGACCTTCTTGCCCGCCACGTCCACGACGGCGATCGTGCTGTCTCCCACGAGAGCGGCGGCGGCCGCCGCCGGTCGTCCGGCGCCGGTCCGGGCCGCGCAATCGCCGGGTCTTCTGCAGGGTCTCTGGACCAGCCTGGCCTTCTGGCGCGGCTTCGGGATCGCCGGCGCGATGGCCGCGATCCTGCTGGCGGCAGGCCTGGGCTTCTTCGCCGTCAAGGCCTCCCGCCAGCCCGTCCTGGTGGCGGTGCTCATGAGCGAAACCAACCAGCCGGGCGCGGTGCTGCGCACCTTCGCGGACGGCCGCGCGGAGCTCACCCCGCTCGGCGACATGAAGATCCCGCACAACCATTCCATCCAGGTCTGGACCTTCCCCGATCCGGCGGGCGCGCCGGTCTCGGTGGGCGTCGTCCACACGGCCAAGACGGTGCTCCTGAACCTCCGGAACCTGCCGCAGCCGCATACCGATCAACTCTTTGCGATATCGGTCGAACCCCTGGCCGGCTCGCCCACGGGACAGCCCACCGGCCCCGTCGTCATGAAGGGAACGGCGTCGACGGCCCTGTGACGCGCCCTATTTGTGACACGGATCAAGTCGATACTTTCGGCTAATCCCAAAGGAGGATTCGATGATTCCGCGCCAGCCGCCGGAGAGTCCGGACGACGACGAGCAGAGCGAGCTTCTGCAGGCCGTCAACGCTGCTCTCAACGAGATCACGCCCATCAACGATCCCGCGGACGTTCAGCCCGCCACGGACACGCAACAGGCCAAGCCTTCGGATGAAAACGAGGTCGAAATCGACCGCATCGAAGCCTATCTGAGGGGTCCGACGGCGTTCACCGCCTGACCCCGAAAATTTCTCATCACACGATCGCGATCCCGCATCCAAACGCCATCATGCGGGGTAGCCACCCTGAAGGTTGAACCTTCGATCTCCGGTCCAGACGCCGGGATCCTCATCCAACCAATTCAGGGACACGATCCATGAACATTCGCATTGCCTGCATGACCGCCGCCCTCGCGCTCTCGGCTCCGGCTCTCGTGCTGTCACTGCCCGTGACGGCGCAGGAGCAGACCAAGACCGTGGGCGGCGCCCCGATGTATGCGTCGAAGAACATCGTCGAGAATGCCGTCAATTCGAAGGACCACACGACGCTGGTGGCGGCCGTGAAAGCGGCCGGGCTCGGCGAGACGCTTCAGGGCCAAGGACCGTTCACGGTCTTCGCGCCGACCAACACGGCCTTCTCCAAGCTGCCCGCCGGCACGGTCGGTACGCTCCTGAAACCCGAGAACAAGGCGCAGCTCACGGGCGTGCTCACCTATCACGTGGTGCCCGGCAAGATGACGGCCCAGGATCTCGTCGCGAAGGTGAAGGAGGGCGGCGGCAAGGCCACCCTGAAGACCGTGCAGGGCGAGACGCTGACCGTCACTCCATCGGGCAACACGCTCACCGTCACCGACAAGAAGGGCGGCAAGTCCACCGTGAGCATCGCCGACGTGATGCAGTCGAACGGCGTGATCCACGTGGTCGACACCGTTCTGCTGCCGGGCTGATCGTCATCGTCGGATTGCACGCAGAGGGCTGTTCGACAACAGCCCTCTGCGGTGTTGTTCGTGCCGCGAGCTTTAGAGCATCGTGCGGAAAGTGGACCCGGTTTTCCGCCCGAACGATGCTCTCATCCAAAGAGGAAGCATCGGATCAGTCCCAAAAGTGCCAATCGGCTTCCCCGCTCCGACGCTCTGGGCGGCGATATGAATGCACCAGGCTCGAACGATGGCAGAGGATGCGGAAGGTGGGTTACAGCCTGCTTATACGTTCCACCAGTTCGAGGATGTTTTTCTTCAAACCTTTCTTTTTGATGCCCGCAAATGCATCGAGCAGTTTGGCCGCGTCTTCATCGTCGGTAATCTTGAACAGCGTTGTCGTGTTTTCAGACGGATGAGGGCGGGTCCCCGAACTTGGGTAGAAGCAATCGATGGGCAATCCTAAAACATGAGCAATGCTCTGAAGGCGAGCCGCTCCTACCCGGTTCATCCCCCTCTCGTATTTTTGCACCTGCTGAAACGTGATTCCGATGGATTCGCCGAGCTTTTCCTGACTCATCCCGACGGCCGTACGCCTGAGCCGAATTTGACAGCCGATATATCGGTCGACGTCGCTGGGTGATTTCTGCGCCTTATTCACGGTCTGCTCTCAGTGCACATCCTTCGAATACGGCGGAACGTAAAAATTTGTCGTGCGCTTGATTTCGAGAGCGACCCTCTGTCGATCGGCAGCTGACATCGTCCACATTCTTTCCGCTACGTAATCATTGATCTTCGGCCAATCGCTTCCAAAGCGATCAACTGCCTCCTGACATAATTTGGCTAGGCTTATGTGCCTACGACTATTGCGTTTGGTCATTTGCAATATCTGTTCAACATAGATGTAGAACCGCGATACATCTTTGGGGCTTCAAGCAGCACTCTGTGCAGTGTTCATTGCGATCGTTCCTCAGTACGCACCAGAAGGTCGGTTCATGCAAGAAACCACCCCCTACTCTTCCAATCATGACAATTCGATTCGTGTCGAGATCGTCACTACTCCTGAACAACTTCTACATGCCTATACAATTCGGGCAATCTGCTTCATGGAAGAGACCGGCATGCCTGCGAGGCAAGCTTATGATGGCAATGACTACCAAGCAACTCATGTCGTTGTTTATGCGGGTGACGAGCCGATTGGAGCAGCCCGGATTAGATGGTTCAAGGACTTCGCCAAAATGGAACGTACGAGCTTCCGAAAGGCGTGGAGAGATCCTCGAATTATCAAGAGAGCGGCAGAATTCATTTTCGAACATATCGCACGCAAAGGCTACCGGCATGTCATTACCCATGCCAATCCAAAGCTCGCACGGTTATGGCGAACGATGCTGGGCTTCAAGCAAGCAAGCGGCAAGAAGCCTTTGCTCTTTGAAGGTCACGAGGCGCCCTACATTGAGCTCATCAAGGAGCTGATCCCTCCATCCGATGCCATATCCGTCGAAACTGATGCCGCTGTTCTCACGCGCATCGAGGGCTCGTGGGATATCCCTTCGAAGTTTGAGGCCATCGAACCATGAAGCTCCAGTCTCGACCCGCATTTCCTGATTTCTCCGACCAAAGTTCGGCAACTCCAACTGAGTATTTTCGCTCTCAGCTGCAGGAGGTCGTGACCCTTCATACGATGATGTTCGACAAACTGCTTTTTGAAGGGCAGGAGCTACCCTTGGAACTCGCCGAGCTCTTCGAGGATGTAGCGAATACCTATCTGACCTTTTCGGAAAAAATCAGCAACGAGTACCTTTCTCGACGGACCTAGATGTTGAAGAGCTTCTTGATCCCGTCGTCGAATTGGTTAGCCGGATGACGCAGGCGAAAGTCAGAGCTGAACCAAGGATTGGTCTCGCTGAAGATCTCGCACAGCCAGTCGAAGACGATCTTGACTGGCCGTGAATCCAAGCGCTCCGTCAGAGCCAGAGCATACAGGGGAATGTCGATCTTCACATCCAAGCTCAGGGGAACCGCATTGGGC
>DASZBB010000190.1:0-10597 GCA_035944695.1 Microvirga sp.
CGCCGAATTCCATGGCAATCCGCCCCGTGGCATTATCAACCCCATTGGAACCGCCGGCCCGCAGAAGCGAGAGATCATAGACAGCCCTGTGAGGCACCAGTTGAACCGAAGGCTTCGCCGTTTCGGCAAAGGCGGGGTCAAGCAGGGCGATGGACAGGCCACAGGCTACAACGAGGAAACGCATATCTTCTCCCGATCCGACGCGAGCCAAGATAGGACCCTCCTGCGAACAGGGCAATGTTCTCGCTTGCGTCCTTACGGCTCATCCGCCACTACTCCGTCCGGATGATGTCACAAAACGAGGCCTCCATGAGCGCAGTGGACAAGAAACTTCAGGAACTGGGTATCACGCTTCCGACCCCGGCCGCGCCGGTTGCGAATTACGTCCCGTTCGTCCGGACCGGAAACCTGATCGTCATTTCCGGGCAACTCTGCCTCGGCCTCGACGGCAAGCTGTCCGACGTACACAAAGGGAAGCTAGGGGCCGAGGTTTCCCCCGAAGTCGGCCAGGAGGCGGCACGCCTTTGCGCGATCAACCTGCTCGCCCAGCTCAAGGCCGCTGTGGGTGACCTCGACCGGGTCACGCGCTGCGTGCGCCTCGGCGGCTTCATCAATGCCGTGCCGACCTTCGCGGCTCTTGCCCCCGTGATGAACGGCGCCTCGGACCTGATGGTCGAGGTTTTGGGCGATGCAGGCCGTCATGCCCGCTCCACCGTCGGCGTCGCGGAGCTGCCGCTCGACGCCTGTGTCGAAGTCGAAGGAATGTTTGAAGTCCAATGAGCACCCCGAACTGGCTCGTCGCGAAGCCCATCGCCCATCGCGGCCTCCACAACAAGGCCGAAGGCATCATCGAGAACACGCTCTCGGCCGCTGAAGCCGCCATCGCTCGGGGCTTCCCGATCGAGCTCGACGTTCAGCTGACCGCCGATAACGAAGCCATCGTGTTCCACGACTTCGAACTCGACCGCGTCACGGGCCAGACCGGTCTCGTGGCCGAGCGCAAGCTTTCGGAGCTGATTGCGATCGAGATCGCCGGCGCCAAAGACGGAGACAAAATTCCGGCATTCGCGCGCTATCTCGGCGCGATCGCTGGACGCACGCCCTTGGTTGTCGAGATCAAGAGCAGGTTCAACGGCGATATGCGGCTGACCAAGCGGGTCATCGACATCCTGGCGGGCTATAGCGGCCCCTTCGTGGTGAAGTCGTTCGACCCCGACATCGTGGCTTATCTGCGCCAGCATGCGCCGGACATCACCCGCGGCTTCATCGGCGAGTTGGAATATGCCTCGAAGGCTGACAACTTCCTGACGCCCGAAAAGAAGCACCGCATGGCGAACCTGTTGGACTTCGAAGAGATGCGGCCGCACTTCCTGTCCTGGCGCGTGAAGGACATCCCCTGCGCGTCGACCCATCTCAGCAGGATCCTTGGCAGCCTGCCGGTGATGACCTGGACGGTGCGGACGCCCGAGGACCGCGCCCACGCCGAGAAGCACGCCGACCAGATGGTCTTCGAGGGCTTCCTGCCCTGACGCCTTGCCGCAGCGGTTGCAAGGATCTCGCCGAGCGATTAGCTCTTTAGCCTGAACGGCGAGATCCCTGCCCCCAGTGACCTTCCAAGTCAAAATCGCCCAAGGCCTGAACCCAGTCCCCGCTGCCGACTGGGATGCCTGCGCCGTCAATACCGGCTCCGCCGACGACGATCCGTACAACCCGTTCGTGTCTCACGCATTTCTGTCAGCCTTGGAGGATTCCGGCTGCGTCGGGGCGAAGACCGGCTGGGCGCCGCTCCATGTTCTCGTCGAAGACGAGACGGAGAGGCTCCTCGGGGCGGCCCCCTGCTATCTGAAGTCCCATTCCATGGGCGAGTACGTCTTCGATCACTCCTGGGCCGATGCTTATACGCGCGCCGGCGGGCGCTATTACCCAAAACTGCAGGTCGCGGTCCCATTCACGCCTGTCGCGGGCCCTCGCCTCCTTGTCCCGAACGGGCCACATGCGGCAGAGATCCGCTCCTACTTGGTTGCTGGCCTGAGGGCCTTGAGGGACCAGACCGGCGCCTCGTCCATTCACGCCACCTTCCTGCAGGACACGGACCTCGAAGCGCTGACGTCGGAGAGGTTCCTGCGGCGGGACGACCAGCAGTTCCATTGGTTCAATGACCGATACGGCAGCTTCGACGACTTTCTCGGCGTGCTGGCCTCGCGCAAGCGCAAGGCAATCCGGCGTGAGCGGCGTGACGCCCTGGCGAACGGCATTTCCATCGAGTGGGTTACGGGAGGCGACATCACGGAGGCGCATTGGGATGCCTTCTTCGCCTTCTACATGGATACGGGATCGCGCAAGTGGGGCCGGCCCTATCTCAACCGCCGCTTCTTCTCTCTGATCGGCGAACGCATGGCCGACCGGGTCCTGCTCGTCATGGCAAAGCGCGAAGGGCGCCACATCGCGGGCGCGATCAACTTCATCGGGGACAAGCGACTTTATGGACGCAATTGGGGATGCATCGAGGATCATCCCTTTCTGCATTTCGAGGTCTGCTACTATCAGGCCATCGAATTCGCCATCGCCCGCGGGTTGGACCGGGTGGAAGCCGGCGCTCAGGGAGAGCACAAGCTCGCGCGGGGCTACAAGCCCGTCATCACGTCATCGGCACACGACATCGCCGACCCGTCCCTGCGCAGAGCCATCCAGGCTTACCTGGATCAGGAGCGACTCTATGTGTCCGAGGCCGCCGAGGAACTGGCGGCAGCCACCCCGTTCCGTCACCGGGACGACGAGTAGAAGTCGGCTCAGCGCGCCGCCGCGCTCCGCCGGGAAGCGCGAACATAGGCGGTAAAGCCCTCGAGATATCGGCGCAGCTGTTCCTCGATCTTCTGATCGGCGAAGGTGCCGTCCTGGTTGAAGACCGTCTGTGCCCGGGACACCATCAGGCGCCCCCCGGCCCAGAAATCCGCTCTGAGCGTCCGCAGGACCGGAAGCCATGCCGCCTGGGACAGGATCGTCCCGAAGCTCCCGGGCGAGGCGCCGATGATGGCGACCGGCTTGCCGCCGAAAACGCGCTTGATGTCCGAATCCGGCCGTGAGAGCCAGTCGATGGCGTTCTTGAACACGCCCGGGATGGAGTTGTTGTACTCTGGCGTGACGAGCAACAGGCCGTCCGCAGACGCGATGGCCTCCTTGAGCTCGGTCACCCGCGGCGGAATTCCTTCATTGATCTCGACGTCGGCATCATAGAGCGGGATTCCACGGATGGTTTCGACGACGAGCTCCGCATTCTCGGGCATTAGGCCCGCAGCGTTCCGCAGAAGGGCGGAGTTGTACGAAGCCTGGCGCAGGCTTCCAGAAATGCCGATCAGTTTCGTCACGTCGACCCCGTTGATGGCCGGGCGCTCATCCATGGGCGCAGCCTGGAGGCTGAAAGCCGCCTATACAACGTAAAGCCGCACCGGTGGTGACCCGGTGCGGCTTGAAAGACAAGGTTGGGTCCAAACCCGGTTGACCTCAGAGGCTCGAGATGATCGCGTCGATCCCTTCCATGATCGCAGCCGGCGACGTGCCGACTGCGTTCAGACCGATGGTCAACAGCCAGTAGCAGCCGAAGACAATCAGAGGCACGAGGATCCAGCCCAGGATTTCCTCGAACCAGACGCGCCGGCGTCGGCGCTGGTAGCGCTTCTCGCGCCAGGACAGCTTCGCCGGAGCGTCCAAGGTCCGGGACGCCTCCAGGGGTCCCTCGTGAATCTCACTCGTCATGCTCTAACCAACGGAACTTTCGGAACGGTGCGGACACCTCCGCCCCCATTACCATCGGATCCTTTCGGTTTCACCGCCTTTTTCGACTTCGAAGAAGCAGTCTTGGCCTTGGGCTTCTTCTTGGCGGCATTCGTAACGTCCTTTTCGGGCTTCGGCTTCACCGGACCGTCGACATATTCGAAGCCGAGGTTCTGCAGGCCGATTTCATCCGTTTTGACCACCACCCGGACGGCTCCGCCATTCTTCAGGCGTCCGAAGAGGACCTCATCCGCCAGCGGGGTCTTGATGGTCGACTGGATCAGGCGGCCCATCGGGCGGGCACCCATGGCCTCGTCGTATCCATGCTCGACCAGCCAGTCGCGCGCCTCGTCGGTGAGCTCGATCGAAACGTTGCGGTCGGCAAGCTGGGCGTCGAGCTGCATGACGAACTTGTCGACCACCTTCTGCACCACTTCCTTCGGCAGATGAGCGAAGGAGATGACTGCATCGAGGCGGTTGCGGAACTCGGGTGTGAACAGCTTGTTGATCGCTTCCGTATCGTCACCTTCGCGCTTGGTGCGGGTGAAGCCGTAGGCCGGGCGGGCCATGTCGGCGGCGCCCGCGTTCGTGGTCATGATGATGATCACGTTGCGGAAATCCACCTGCTTGCCGTTGTGATCCGTCAGCTTTCCGTGGTCCATGACCTGGAGCAGGATGTTGAACAGATCCGGATGAGCCTTCTCGATCTCGTCGAGCAGGAGCACGCAATGCGGATGCTGGTCGACGCCGTCCGTCAGGAGGCCGCCCTGGTCGAAGCCGACATAGCCGGGAGGTGCGCCGATGAGGCGGCTGACGGTGTGACGCTCCATGTACTCCGACATGTCGAACCGCAGGAGCTCGACTCCGAGCGAAGCGGCCAGCTGCTTGGCGACCTCGGTCTTGCCGACGCCCGTGGGGCCGGCGAAGAGATAGGAGCCGATGGGCTTTTCCGCATCGCGCAGGCCGGCACGCGCCAGCTTGATCGCCGAAGAAAGCGCCTCGATGGCCTTGTCCTGGCCGTAGACCACCCGCTTCAGGGTGTCTTGAAGGTGTGCGAGCACCTCCGCATCGTCCTTTGACACGGTCTTGGGCGGGATGCGGGCCATCGTGGCGATGGTCGCCTCGATCTCCTTGATGCCGATGGTCTTCTTGCGACGGCCTTCGGGCAGGAGCATCTGGGACGCACCGGTTTCGTCGATCACGTCGATCGCCTTGTCCGGCAGCTTGCGGTCATTGATGTAGCGGGCCGACAGTTCCACGGCCGCCTTCACGGCGTCGTTGGTATACTTGAGCTTGTGGAAGTCCTCGAAATAGGGCTTCAGGCCCTTCACGATCTCGATGGCATCCGGCACGGAAGGCTCGTTGACGTCGATCTTCTGGAAGCGACGCACAAGGGCCCGGTCCTTCTCGAAATACTGGCGGTATTCCTTGTAGGTGGTGGAGCCGATGCAGCGGAGGCTGCCTTGAGCCAGGGCGGGCTTCAGCAGGTTCGAAGCGTCCATCGCGCCGCCGGATGTGGCGCCGGCGCCGATCACCGTATGGATCTCATCGATGAACATGATGGCGTTCGGGTGCGCCTCGATCTCCTTCATGACCTGCTTCAGGCGCTCCTCGAAGTCGCCGCGGTAGCGGGTGCCGGCCAGGAGCGTGCCCATGTCCAGGGAGAAGACGGTGGCGCCCTTCAGAACCTCCGGCACCTCGCCCTGGACGATCTTGCGGGCAAGCCCCTCCGCGATGGCGGTCTTGCCGACGCCGGGCTCGCCGACGAGGAGCGGATTGTTCTTCTGCCGGCGGCACAGGACCTGAATGGTGCGCTGCACCTCGGACTCGCGCCCGATCAACGGATCGATCCTGCCTTCCTTCGCCTTCTTGTTGAGATTGACGCAGTAAGCCTCGAGCGCATCGCCCTTTTTCTTACCCCGCGCATCGCCCTCGTCCTGGGTCGGACGCTCGGTCGAGGACTCCTCCTCGGATCCGCGCGGCGAGCGGCTCTCGGTGAGGCCGGGGCGCTTGGCGATCCCGTGGCTGATGTAATTGACCGCGTCGTAACGGGTCATGTCCTGCTCCTGCAGGAAATAGGCGGCATGGCTCTCACGCTCGGCGAAGATGGCCACCAGTACGTTCGCGCCGGTCACTTCGTCGCGGCCGGAAGATTGGACGTGGATCACCGCCCGCTGGATCACGCGCTGGAAGCCGGCCGTCGGCTTTGAGTCCTGGCGCCCGTCAGCTACAAGATTGGCGAGTTCGCTGTCGACGTAATCGACCAGGTTGCGGCGGAGAACTTCGAGATCGACATTGCAGGCTCGCATGACGGCCGCGGCATCCTGGTCGTCGATCAGGGCCAGGAGGAGGTGTTCGAGGGTTGCGTATTCATGCCGGCGCTCGCCTGCGAGAGCGAGGGCTCGGTGAAGGGCTTGTTCAAGACTGCGAGAAAAGCTCGGCAACGGCTTGTCCTTTATGAGACGGGGCTCGGCTAATTCTTTTCCATGACACATTGCAGAGGGTGCTGGTGCTTCCGGGCAAAATCCATCACCTGGGTCACCTTCGTCTCAGCAACTTCGTAAGTAAAAACTCCACATTCCCCCACGCCGTTCTGGTGTACGTGCAACATGATCCGGGTCGCATCCTCGCGGTTCTTGTTGAAGAACCGCTCCAGCACGTGCACCACGAACTCCATCGGGGTGTAATCATCGTTCAAGAGAAGAACGCGGTAAAGGTTCGGCCGTTTCGTGCGCGGTTTGGTTTTCGTGATGATGGCCGTGTTCGAGCGACCGCCATCGTCGCCTCCAGGAGGCTGTGACCCGCCGGCAGCGTAAGTCGGACACAACTCCGACTGGGTCAAAGTACCTTGAGCTAACCGCAGCATAATCGGACGACCGCCCCTTCTTCTCTTCTTGGCCCTTGGCCTCCGGCCCCTCCTGTTTCGAGCCGCCGGCATCAAGCCAAATGTATAGTCGCTCCATTCGGTTCGCTAGATCAACCAGATGGGTGGTCGCAGCCCTGATGGAAAGAGCGACATCTTGGTCAATCCTGCGCGAGCGGCCAAGCGGGAAGCCAAGCTCTGGGTGCATGGCAGCCCTAACGGAAAACGCCCGGGACATGCCCGGGCGCTTCGTGAGAGAGGATCTGGCGGTCAGCCGCGTTACGCAGCCGTGGCCTTGGAGAGGAGCCCCTCGTAAGGCTTGATCGTCTCGGTCGCGAGGGCCGAGTAGAGCGCACCCATCTTGGCCGTCTGGCTGACGAGGCTGTCATAGGCGCCTTTCACGTAGGCGGCCTGGATTTCAACAGCCTTATCGAGCGTCTGCACCCCGAGCAGCTTCTCAACCGTGGACGAGGTCTGCTCAAAGGATTTGCGGGCGAAATCTGCCGTCTCGGCCGCGATCGCCTGGCTGTTGCTGGAGAAAGCGCCGAGCGCCTTTACGGTGGCATCCAGGTTGTCCTGGCCGAATTTCTGAATCTGGGTAAACGGCTGAAGCATTGTGAACCTCGGCAATAGGGCGTTAGATGACGGTTGGCGCCGCTGGATAGCCAACGAACTCAATATGTGCAGTGCACAAAAATTTGTCAAGTTTTATTGTGCATCGCACAATACGCATGTCGGTCGATCTTCCTCCGTTAACGGGCCCGTAACCGCGATCTCTTACCGTCAGGATATGTGTTGCGCCGGCCACGGTTCCTTCCAGAGAGCCGGGCGCAAGGGCCTAGAACCAAACGAAACAGGGATTGTTGCAGCATGAATTCGGTTTGGATGGGACGCCGAACGACATGGGCTCTTATCAGTATCGTTGCGTCAGTTGCCGTTGCGATCACCTCCCCGGCGGAAGCCGCGCGCCGCAAGGTCAGGTCGTCCGGTGGTGGTTATAGTCCCCTGGCCGCGTCCATTGTTGTCGACGCGAAGACCGGCAAGATCCTGCAGGGCGAGAACATCGACGAGCCGCGCATTCCGGCGTCGATCACGAAGGTCATGAGCCTCTACCTGCTGTTCGAGCAACTCGAACGCGGCCGCATGCGCCTCGATACGCCCCTCTCCGTCTCGGCCTACGCGGCGAGCCAGCCGCCGACCAAGCTCGGCCTGCGCCCCGGATCGACCATCGAGGTCGACGACGCCATCAAGGCGATGGTGACCCTGTCCGCCAACGACGTCTCCGTCGTGGTGGCCGAGAACATCGCCGGCTCCGAGGAGGCCTTCGCTCAGATGATGACCCGCAAGGCCAGGGAGCTCGGCATGAGCTCGACGGCCTTCTACAACCCGCACGGCCTGCCGCACGAGCCGCCGAACATCACGACCGCCCGCGACCTGTCCGTTCTGGGGCGAGCCATCCAGGACCGCTTCCCGAAGTACTTCGCCTATTTCCAGACCCGCTCCTTCCAGTACGGTAAACGCACTATCCGCGGCCACAACCGTTTGCTCGGCAAGGTCGAAGGCGTCGACGGCATCAAGACCGGCTATACGCGCCTTTCGGGCTTCAACCTGCTGACTTCGGTCAATACCGACACCCGCAGCATCGTCGCTGTCGTGCTTGGCGGGCGCTCCGGCGCTTCGCGCGACCAGAAAATGGCGGCTCTAATCGACAACCATCTGCCCCGCGCCTATGCTGGCGCCCGGACGGCGCCAGCGGTGGTCGAGAATCAGCCCGCGATGGTCGCCGAAGCCCCGGCGCCACGTTCCGTCGAGCCTGCTTCCGTTGCAGCCCCTGTGAAGGTTGCTTCGGCCACCCTTCAGGCGCCCATTGCGCAGACCTTGACGCCTCAGGCCGCGCCAGAGCGCAAGCCGCTGGACCTAAACACCCTTCGCCCGGTCGTCGCCTCGGCAGCCGGCGCCAGCTCGACCACCACTCCTTCCTCGGTGCGGTGGCAGAAAGGTCAGGAGCCGCTGCCCCTGAATGCTCAGGCCTATGCGGCCCTTCCGACGTCCGCTCAGATCCCGGCCACTCAGAAAGCTGCTCTGCAGGCCAAGATCGAGGCGAAGGCCGTCGAACCGGCGCCGGCCGCGAACAAGACCGCCTCGCTCAAAGCTGACGTTCCCAAGGCCGAGGCTGCCGAGCCCAAGAAGGCCGTGACGGGCTGGGTCATCCAGCTCGGGGCTACGGACGATGAGGACAAAGCCAAGGCCATGCTCGACTCCGCCCGCAACCGGTTCGGCAAGGTCCTGGCCAAGGCCGCTCCGTTCACCGAGAAGGTGACCGTCGACGGCAGCACCCTCTACCGCGCCCGTTTCTCCGGCTTCGCCGAGTCCAACGATGCCGCAAGCGTTTGCAAGCAGCTCAAGAAGGGCGGCGTGAACTGCTTCGCCGCACGTGGCTGACCCAAACCGAAGACCTCTGCGACGGCGCGTGTTAGCGCCGTCGCAGCTCGAAGACTCACCGGATCGCGCGTGGAGTATCAGCGATGTCGGCCAAGCAAGACTTCTCTCGCCTCGTTCACGCGAGCCGCGAGGTACGCCGTCCCTCCTTGGTCGGGATGGAGTTTCTTCATCAGCGTCCGATGCGCTTTTCGGATCTCGTCGAGGCTCGCACCCGGCTGAAGGCCCAGGATCTGATAGGCCTCCTCTTTCGTCATTACGCCCGAATGCGCATGGGTGCGCGTCCGCGTGTCACGGTCTCCCTGAGCGTATTCACGCCAGCCGGCAAACCGGCGATCAAAATAAGCCTCTAGGAGCGGGACGCCCTGGGGATCGTGGGCGCAGCACTCGTCATAGAGACGGCGCAGGGCCTCCGGGTCGAGGCTGGAGAGGCGGCGGCCCGCAAATGCCCCTACCAGGATGCTGCCCTCGACAGCTCCGGTCGCGTGGTCGATCTCCATCTCGATCATGGCCGACCGGATGCGTGAGAACCGGCCGGTCGCCTGCTGGAACCTTCGCCAGGGGCCAGGGAGGTTCAGGGCATTCCAGCCCAGCGCCCAGGCGCCGAAGCCGCCGAGCAGAAGGGCCATGTCGAAGCGGCCCTTGATGCCCAGGAGCACGGCCGCCCCGAGCGCGGCGATTCCGGCCACGGTCTTGAGGCTCGTCGCCAGAGCCTTGGTGTCGGTACGCGTATAGGCCTTGGCGAGCCACCACAGGAGGGCGACCGCGGCGATTCCAAGAAGCAGCATCATCGTTTTCTTCCCCATCCCAACATGTGGGCCGGGATGGGCCTGATGTAAATTGCCGCCAGCGAAGAATGGCGACGGGAGCAGATCTCTATTCAGGCCGCTTCGGGATATCGAGGCCGCGCTGGACGGCAGGGCGAGCCAAGCCGCGCTCCAGCCAGGCGGGCACCCGGTTCAGGCTGTCGAACTCCACCAGTTCCCCTGCGCCATAAAATCCGATCAGGTTCCGGACCCAACCCAGCAGCGAAATGTCCGCGATGGTATATTCCTCGCCCATGATCCAATCGCGACCTTCGAGCCGCGTTTCGAGCACGCCGAGCAGACGCTTGGATTCATTGCGGTAGCGTTCGAGCGGACGCTTGTCCTCGATCTCCCGGCCAGCAAACTTGTGGAAGAAGCCCAATTGCCCGAACATAGGACCGACGGCTGCCATCTGGAAGAAGACCCACTGGATCGTCTCGTAACGCCGCGCAGGATCGGACGGCAGGAACTTGCCGGTCTTTTCCGCAAGATAGAGGAGGATCGCGCCAGATTCGAACAGCGGCAGCGGCTTCCCACCGGGCCCATCGGGATCGATGATGGACGGGATCTTGCCGTTCGGGTTCAAGGATAGGAATTCAGGCGTCCAGGTTTCGTTCTGGCCGATATTGATGAAGTGCGGCTCGTAAGGGAGTCCGATCTCCTCGAGCATGATGGAAACCTTGACTCCGTTCGGAGTGGGAGTCGAATAGAGCTGGAT
>DASZBB010000191.1:0-13582 GCA_035944695.1 Microvirga sp.
CGAACGGGGCGATACAGCCCTTCAAACCGAGACGATCATGACCGCGACCACGCTCCTCTTTCGCGACGATGCCTATGCCACCTCCTGCGAAGCCCGCGTTCTCGGGACCACCCCGGAGGGCGGCGTCATTCTGGACCGCACGGTGTTCTATGCCCAGGGCGGTGGGCAGCCGGGCGACGCCGGCGTGATGGTCAAGGCGAACGGCGACCGATTCGACATCGCGAATACGGTTTATGGAACCGATCGCTCGCAGGTCGTTCATCTCGTCGGAGCGGAGGCGGCTTCCCGTTTTGCGGACGATGAAACTGTTCGGTTGGAGCTCGACTGGCCTCGGCGCCTGAAGCGGATGCGCATCCACACCGCGCTCCATCTGCTCAGCGTCGTCCTGCCCTATCCGGTGACCGGCGGCGCCATCGGCGAGGGCGACGGGCGGCTCGATTTCGACATTCCGGACGCGGGCCTCGACAAAGCGGACATCACGGAAAAGCTGAATGCGCTGATTGCCCGCGATGCACCGGTCACGGAGCGCTGGATCACCGATGAGGAGCTCGATGCCAATCCGGGTCTCGTGAAGACCATGTCGGTGAAGCCGCCCCGCGAATCGGGCCGCGTGCGCCTGGTGGAGATCGAGGGCATTGACCTCCAACCCTGCGGCGGCACCCATGTGCGGCGCACCGGCGAGATCGGCGCGGTCGCGGTCACCGACATCGAGAAAAAGGGCAAGCAGAACCGCCGCGTTCGCCTGTCCCTGGTCGATTAAGCCAACATCCTGAGGAGCAGCCGATGTCCCAGCCTTTCGTTTCGACCTCCTGGCTGCAGGAGCACCTGAACGATCCTAACCTCGTGGTCGTGGACGGCTCCTGGTACCTGCCGAACCAGAACCGCGATCCTGAAGCCGAATACCTTGTAGGGCATATTCCCGGCGCCGTGCGCTTCGACATCGATACGGTGAAGGATACCTCGTCCTCCCTGCCCCACATGCTTCCCTCGCCCGAGGACTTCGCAAGAGCCGTGGGCGCGATGGGCATCAGCCAGGATATGACGATCATCGTCTATGATGGCGCGGGCCTGTTCTCGGCACCGCGCGTCCGCTGGACCTTCCAGGTCTTCGGCGCGCGGAACGTTTCCATCCTCGAAGGCGGCTTCCCGGCGTGGAAATCGGAAGGACGTCCCGTCGAGACGGGACCGGGAGTCCCCCGCGGCTCTCGGACCTTCGTACCTTCCTTCGACGCCGCTGCCGTCGTGGACGCTGCCGCGATCCAGGAAGCGCTGCGGTCCGGTTCGGCACAGGTGGTCGATGCGCGCCCGGCCGACCGTTTCCGCGGGGAAGCGCCCGAACCGCGCCCTGGTCTTCGGGCGGGCCATATTCCTGGCAGTCTCAGCCTGCCCTTCGGTCATGTGATCAAGGATGGCAAGCTCAGGGACAAGACCGGGATCGAGCAAGCCTTGAGGGAGACCGGGATCGATCCCGAGAAGCCCGTGATCACCACCTGCGGCTCCGGCGTGTCGGCAGCCATCCTGGGGGTTGCGCTCGAGGTGGCAGGCCATCCCATCAAGGCGATCTATGACGGCTCCTGGGCCGAATGGGGCGCTCGGAAGGACCTGCCGGTGGAAACCGGCCCGGCTAAGAAAGCCTGAACAAACCAGTCAAGAAAAAGGCCCCGAGTAGTCTCGGGGCCTTTTGGTTTTACAAGATCCGCCTCAGTGCAGGATCTGGCTAAGGAACAGCCGGGTGCGCTCGTGCTGCGGGTTTCGGAAGAACTCGTCCGGGGTGTTCATCTCCACGATCTGCCCGTAGTCCATGAAGATCACGCGGTCGGCCACCTGTCGGGCGAAGCCCATTTCGTGGGTGACGCAGAGCATCGTCATGCCCTCGTCGGCGAGCCCCACCATGGTGTCGAGCACTTCCTTGACCATCTCAGGGTCGAGCGCGGAAGTCGGCTCGTCGAACAGCATGATCTTGGGGCTCATGCACAGTGAGCGCGCGATGGCCACGCGCTGCTGCTGGCCGCCGGAGAGCTGCCCCGGATACTTGTTCGCCTGCTCGGGGATCTTGACCCGCTTCAGGTAGTGCATGGCGATCTCTTCCGCTTCCTTCTTGGGCATCTTTTTCACCCAGATCGGAGCCAGCGTGCAGTTCTCGAGAATCGTCAGATGCGGGAAGAGGTTGAAGTGCTGGAACACCATGCCGACCTCGCGACGCACCTCGTCGATGCGCTTCAGATCGTTGGTCAGTTCCGTACCGTCGACGATGATGCGGCCCTTCTGGTGCTCCTCCAGGCGGTTGATGCAGCGAATCATCGTCGACTTTCCGGAACCGGATGGTCCGCAGATCACGATGCGCTCGCCGCGGCGCACGTTGAGATTGATGTCCCGCAGCACGTGGAACTCGCCGTACCACTTGTGCACGTCGATCATCTGGACGGCGGCTTCGGCCTTGGGGTCGATGTCGACGGAGCGGAGAGTTTGAGATGACATTGTGGTCGCCATGAATGTTTACCGGTTCTGACCTGCCGCAAGGCGCCGCTCGACCCCGAGCGAATACCGCGACATGCCGAAGCAGAAGATGAAGTAGAACAGGGCCGCGAAGGCATAGCCCGTGATGCCGATGGTCGGAGCCGCCCAGTTCGGGTCGATGCGGGACGCCTCGATGGTCTTCACCAGATCGAAGATACCGACGATGGCCACGAGCGACGTATCCTTGAACAGGCCGATGAAGGTGTTCACGATGCCGGGGATCACGATCCGCAGGGCCTGCGGCAGGATGATGAGGGTCATCATCTGCGGATAGTTCAGGCCCAGGGACATGGCGCCCTCGTACTGACCCTTCGGCATGGCCTGGAGACCGCCGCGCACCACCTCGGCCATGTAGGCGGAGGCGAATAGCGCCGTGCCGATGAGGGGCCGGAGCAGGCGGTCCACCGTCATGTCACCGGGCAGGAAGAGCGGCAGCATCGTGTTGGCCATGATCAGCACCGTGATCAGCGGCACGCCGCGCACGAACTCGATGAAGATCACCGAGGCCATGCGGACGATGGGGAGCTTCGAGCGCCGCCCGAGTGCGAGAACGACGCCGAACGGCAGCGAGACCACGATGCCGACGGTCGCGACCAGGAGAGTGACGAGAACGCCGCCCCACAGGGAGGTGGGCACATGGGCCAGGCCGAAGTCGATATCCACGACAGCCAACGTGATGCCGATCACCGCGACGATGCCTCCGCCCATGATGAGCGCCGGACGCATGGCGGTCTTGAGCAGGGCCGCGAAGAAGGCGAACAGAGCGATCACCAGGGCGCCGAAGATTGCGAAACCCATCCAGAAGCGGATGCCGAAATCGGCATTGCCGCCGGTCAGGACCACATAGGAGACGATCGGGAAGATCCAGAAGAAATAGACCGCCCCGAGGTCCCGGCGCGGAGCCCTGAGCCACAGGAGCCAGACGACGCCGACGGCGAGCAGGGCGAAGAAGATGTCCACCCGCCACCGCTCCGACACCGTATAGGAGCCGTAGATGAAGTAGTTGATCTTGTCCCAGATGAAGGCCCAACAGGCGCCGGCCTCGCTGCCGCCCGTATCGGCACGGCAGGCCGCCCGGTCGGTGCCGATCCAGACCGCATCGATGAAGAGGAATCGCACCAGCGGCGGAACGGTGACGTAGAGGAGATAGAACACCACCAGCGTCAGGATCGTGTTGAAGGGTCCGGAAAAGAGGTTTTCGCGGATCCAGGCGATAGGGCCGCGGGCCAAGTTCGGCGGTGGCAGCGCCTCCACCTGGTTGGCGCGGACGAAGCGGGGAATGTCGACGGCGGTGCTCATGCGATCTCCTACCGTTCGACGATCGCCACACGGCGATTGTAGATGTTCATGATGAATGAGGTCACAAGACTGATCGTCAGGTAGACGCCCATGGTGATGACGACGACTTCGATGGCCTGGCCGGTCTGGTTCAGCACCGTTCCCATGAAGACCTGCACGAGGTCGGGATAGCCGATGGCCACCGCCAGGGACGAGTTCTTCGTCAGGTTCAGGTATTGGCTCGTCAGGGGCGGAATGATGACGCGCATGGCCTGCGGGATCACTACCAGACGAAGGGTCTGGCCGGGTGTGAGACCGAGGGAGCCTGCGGCTTCCGTCTGCCCCTTCGACACGGCCAGGATGCCGGCGCGGACGACCTCGGCGATGAAGGCCGCCGTATAGGTGACGAGACCCAGGAGCAGCGCCACGAATTCCGGCAGGATCTGCATGCCGCCTGTCAGGTTGAAGGTCCCCTTGCGCGGCAACTCGAAAGTGATCGGGTTGGCACCGGTCAGGGCGAGGACGATCCAGGTCAGGATCGGCAGGCCGAGAACCAGAGCGAGCGTGACCTTGCCGACAGGATATTGCCGCCCCGTCTGCTCCTGCTGCTTCCTGGCCCAGCGGCGGTACACGAGGGTCCCGACGAGGCCGATCACGAGAGCTGCGACGAGAACCGAGACGTTAGGTCCCCAGATGGGCTGCGCCATGAAGAGGCCGCGGGAATTCAGGTAGAATCCGGCGCCCATCTCGAGAGAGTTGCGCGGCTGCGGCAGGGTCCCGAGGACCGCGATGTACCAGAACAGCAGCTGCACCAGGAGCGGGATGTTACGCAGCACCTCGACATAGACCATCGCAACCTTCGCCACCATCCAGTTCTTGGACAGGCGCGCGATGCCGATGACGAAGCCCAGGATGGTCGTGAAGAAGATGCCGATGGCGGAGACCAGCAGCGTGTTCAGGAGGCCGACGATGAAGGCGTCGCCATAGGTTCCGCCTGCCGCGCTGAACTGGATCAGCGTCTGGCTGATGTCGAAACCGGCGGTATTGTTGAGGAAGCCGAAGCCTGAGGCGATCTTGGCGCGCTGCAGGTTCTCGATGGCATTCGTCGCGGCGACATAGAAAAGATAGACGATCGCGAGAACGAGAACGACCTGATAGAAAATCCCACGAACCTTGGGATCGTACAGGAACGATTTTTTGGGAGGCGATGTCTGACTGACAGCGGTCTGCACTGAGTTCATCCTCTGACGGCTTATTATTTTTTGCCCTGCCGTCCTCCCCTGCTCATGTGATCACAACTCCATGAACGGGCGGCTTTTTGTTGTTTTGTCTGAGAAGGACGCCCGGGATGTCCGGGCGCCCTGATCTTGGTTCGGCTTAGCGAACCGGGATGCCGTATTGCAGGCCGCCCTTGGTCCACTGGGCATTCTGGCCGCGCTTGATCTTCAGGCGCGAGCCTTCGCCGACGTTCTTCTCGAACACTTCGCCGTAGTTGCCCACGTGCTTGATGACGCGGACGGCCCAGTCGTTGGTCAGGCCGATGGCCTCGCCGAACTTGCCTTCCGTGCCGAGGAGGCGCTTGATCTCCGGGTTCTCGGAGGTCTTCATCTGCTCGACATTCGCCTTGGTGACGCCGAGCTCTTCCGCGTTCAGCATGGCGTTATGAGTCCAGCGGACGATATCGCCCCACTGGTTGTCGCCGTGGCGGACTGCCGGGCCAAGCGGCTCCTTGGAGATGATCTCGGGCAGAACGATGTGATCGTCCGGAGCCGACGCGCGCAGACGCTCGGCGTAGAGGCCGGAGGCATCCGTCGTGAAGGCATCGCAGCGTCCGGCATCATAGGCCTTGAACGTCTCGTCCGAGGTGGCGAAGGCCACCACTTCGTACTTCATGTTGTTGGCACGGAAGTAGTCGGCGAGGTTCAGCTCGGTCGTGGTGCCCTGCTGGGTGCAGATCGAAGCGCCGTTCAGCTCCTTGGCGGACGACACCCCGAGCTTCTTGCGGACCATGAAGCCTTGGCCGTCGAAGTAGTTGATGACCGGGAAGTCGAGGCCGAGCTGCGTATCGCGCGACATGGTTGCGGTCGAGTTGCGGGACAGCACGTCCACCTCGCCGGACTGGAGCGCGGTGAAACGATCCTTGGCGGCGAGCGGAATGAACCGAACCTTGGTCGGGTCGTCGAAGATGGCTGCGGCGATGGCGCGGCAGAGATCGACGTCGAGGCCCGTCCAGTTGCCCTGAGCGTCCGGCTGGCCGAATCCGGCGAGACCCGTGTTCGAGCCGCAGGTCAGGAAGCCCTTCTGCTTCACGCTGTTGAGTGTCGCCTGGGCCGATGCGCCCGTCGCGAGCAGGCTGGCTGTCAGGCCGAAGGCAATCGATACGAGAGCCTTTTTCATGTTGGTATCTTCTCCCAATAGTTCGACATGGCTCGGCCGTTCTTGGTTATTACCCCCCAGCCGGGCCCCCGATAGACCGTTCCGCGCCGTCTCGGCTGAGACGGCATCGAAATCCATCACATTCCATGATTAATCACTGGTCAAGTCTTGATGGAAGGCATTTCTTGCCTGACTTGACGGCAGGAGCTGCACGGTTTCAGATCGAAATCTCCTCAGCAAGCCCTTGAAGCGATGTCAAAACTCCCTCCAAAGTCCCAAAACCTATCCGAACGAACCCGCCTCGTTCATGCCGGCCGAGAGCCGTTCGAGCAGCACGGGTTCATTAACACGCCGATCTATCGCGGCTCCACCGTCCTGTACCCGACCACGGACGACCTGCTGCACCGGCGCGGGCGGTATTCCTATGGAACGAAAGGGACTCCGACCACGAACTCCCTGGAGACGGCCTGGACGGAACTGACCGGCGCGGCCGGAACGGTGCTTGCCCCCTCGGGTCTGGCTGCCGTCACGGTTGCCCTTATGTCATGCCTGAAAGCCGGCGACCATCTTCTGATGACGGATTCGGTCTACCTGCCGACCCGGCAGTTCTGCAACGGGATCCTCAAGAATTTTGGTGTGGAAACCACCTATTACGACCCGCAGATCGGCGCGGGGATCGAGGCTCTGCTCCGACCGAACACGACGGCGGTGTTCACGGAGGCTCCCGGCTCACAATCCCTCGAGATGCAGGACATTCCCGCCATCGCCGAGGTGGCGCACCGGCATGGGGCCGTGGTCCTCATGGACAACACCTGGGCGACGCCCCTGCTCTTCCCGCCCCACGAGCGAGGCGTCGACATGGCCATCGAGGCCGGCACTAAATATCTCAGCGGCGGATCAGACCTGCTGCTCGGCATGGTCTCGGCCAATGAGCGCTGCTTCAAGCGTCTCCGGGAGACGTACGAGTCCTTTGCCATGTGCCCCGGCCCGGAGGACGTCTTCTTGGGGTTGCGGGGCCTGCGCACCATGGCGCTGCGGTTAAGGGAGCACGGGATCCAAGCCCTGGAGATGGCCCGCTGGCTCGAAGCCCGGCCCGAGGTGGCCCGGGTGCTGCACCCGGCGCTGGAATCTTACCCTGGCCATGACATCTGGAAGCGCGACTTCAAGGGCTCGTCGGGCCTGTTCTCGGTCATCCTCAAGCCCTGCTCCGACCGGGCGCTCGCCGCCATGCTCGACGGCCTGTCCCTCTTCGGCATGGGCTATTCCTGGGGCGGGTTCGAGAGCCTCGTCATCCCCTTCAACTGTGCGACCTACCGCACAGCCACCAAATGGGAGCCCGGCGGCCACGCCTTGCGTTTCCATATCGGGCTGGAGGATCTGGACGATCTGAAGCGCGACCTTGATGCGGGGTTCGCCCGGCTTCGGGAGGCGGACGCGGAGGCGGCCTGACGCCCGTTCCAGATTTCGGCGGGAGCTACCCTGCCGACGCCTCGATCTCTGAGCCGGAGGCGACGACGCCTTCGGCCTTCCGCTTCTCCTTCGCAATCAGCATCAGGTTGCGGATATAGATGAAGATCGAGAAGGCTTGGCCCAGGATGATGACAATGTCGCTGCGGGCGAAACCGTAGACCAGGGTCATGAGGCCGCCCGAGATCGACAGAATCCAGAAGCCGACGGGGATCACGCTCTTTTCCGCCTTCTCGCTGGCGATCCACTGCACGATGAAGCGTGCGCCGAAGACGAACTGGGCCAAAACGCCGAAGGCCGCCCACAGATCGAAGCGGGCGACGACCAGATCATAGAAATAAAGTCCCAGGTCGTGGGAAAGACGCATCAACATCAGACGATTTCCTGAGCAGCGGGAACGCGACGGCGGCGACGGATCAACCACCAGACTCCGGCTAAATCAAGGATGCCGACCCACAGACGGTCGAACATCCCGTAGTTGGACCGTCCCGCATGGCGGGGCCGGTCGATGACGTCCACATGGGCGATCTGAAACCCCTCGCGCTTGACGAGGGCCGGCATGAAGCGATGGAGAGCGTCGAAATAGGGCAGCCGCAGATAGACGTCGCGCCGGAAGGCCTTGAGGCCGCAGCCCGTATCCCGCGTCCCGTCCTTCAGGATCTTCCCACGTACACCATTGGCGATGCGCGACTGCCACTTCTTGTAAGTGCCGTCCTTGCGCCCCACCCGCTGCCCGGCGACGAGGGCCGTTTGAGGGTCATCCAGGGCCGCCACGAGTTGGGGGATGAAGGCCGGGTCGTTCTGTCCGTCCCCGTCCAGGGTGACGACGATGGGCCCGCGGGCCGCATGAACGCCGGTGCGGACGGCGGCGCTCTGCCCGCAGCTTGCCTCATGCCGGACGAGGCGCAGCCAGGGTCGCGTGGCGCGGGCCTTCAACACCTGCTCTCCGGTCGCATCCGTGGAGCCGTCGTCCACGTAGATCACCTCGAAAGGCGAGAGCGGCGCGCAGGCGCGCTCGATCTCCTCCACCAGCGGGAGAATGTTGAGCGCCTCGTTCTTGACGGGCACCACGACGCTGATGCGGGGATCCGGGGAAAGATCAGTCATCCGTTACGGGCCATTGCTGGCTGCCTCTTCCAAAACGCGACGGGGACTTAGAAGCCCACCGCATAGACCGCGAGATCGACCTGCCGACCACTGTTGATATTGAATCCCTCGATCCGGGTCGAGAGGATGGGTTGCTGCTTCAGGCGCTCGTTCTGCGCCCGGAACTCCGCCTCATAGCGCTTTGCCACGAAGGCGACACGACACCCTCCCTGGCGCAGGAAGGCGGAGGCCTGGGCTCCCGTGTCGACCATGTCGAGGTTGGTGCCGGTCAGGAAGACGAGGCTGGGTTCCCGATAGCCCAGTGTGGCGACCAGCGGGTTTTCACACGGGACGTTGCGGGCGGCCTCCGCCAGCCGGTCCGAGATCTTGAGGGAGCGCAGATCGAGTTGGGCGAACCCAAAGACGCCGATCGCCAGGAAGGCAGCGGAGACGAAGCTTGCCCAGAGGGTCGGCACCATCCGGTCCTTGATGAAGAGCCACCAGGCCCAGAGGGCGAGGAGCGAGGATAGCACGAGAAATGGTAGGGCCCGGAAAGGCGGCATTCCGTCGAAGGTCCATCCGACGGCCGACAAGCCCACGGTCAGGCCGACCGGAATGAACGGGATCAGCACGGTCGCCAGCTTGGCCGCCGGGCGATGCGGCCCGACGAAATGGCGGGAGATCGCCATCACTGTGATGATCGCCACCGCCGGCAGAAGCGGCAGCGTGTAGTGCGGGAGCTTGGTCGGCACCGCCTCGAAGACGATCCAGGACGGCACAATCCAGGCAAGGGCGAAGGCCACCGGCTCCTCGCGGCGGTGAATCCACGCGAAAGGCACCGCAATGGCCGCCAGAATGGCGCCGGGCCAGAAGGTTGCAAAGAACGAGACCAGGTAGAAGCCGGGTGGGGCCCAATGGTATTTCTGCGCCGTGCCGACCTTGCCGAGCATGTCCTGCCCGACCGACGCCGAGAAGAAGGCGCCGCCGCTCTTGACGGCAATGGCAATGAACCAGGGCAGCACCACGGCCAGCGTCACGGCGAGGCCCAGCCACGGCCTCAAGGCAAGGAGCCAGCGCGCCGAGCGCTCCTTATAGGCCAGGATTGCGGCCGCGAGCCCGGCGAACATGATGACCAGGGGCCCCTTGACGAGGATGCCCAGGGAGAAGCCGGTCCAGAAGATCAGCAATGCCCTCCGGGGCAGGACGCCTGCTCCGCGGCTCAAGTAAGCCCGGGCGAGGCCTCCCATGACTGCGACGGAACAGGCGGTGAGCATGGCGTCGGTCTTGGCAAGACGCGCCTCCACCATGAGGATGACGCAGCTCGCCATGAGGGCGGCGGTCAGGAAGGCCCCTCGCCGTCCGAAGAAGGCCAAGGCCGCCCAGTAGGTCAGCAGCACCGTCGCAATGGCGCCGAGCAGGGACGGGATGCGATAGAGCGCGATGGTGGTCCGCGCCTCGGGAACGCCGAGCGCCTGACCGACGGCGACGCTGGCGCTTTGCATCCAATAGATGCCGACCGGTTTCTTGTGCCGGGCCTCGTCCTGGAAGCGGATGTCCACGAAATCGCCGGTCTCCAGCATCTGCTTGGACGCCTGGGCATAGCGGGGCTCGTCCCGGTCCATGGGCTGAAGCGACGTGAAGCCCGGCAGGAAGCAGACGAGCGAGAGCAGCACGAGAACGGCGCAGAGGCGGGCATGGCTCCGCTCGACGACGCTCGTCAGCTGGGCCACCGAGAAGTAGCGCAGTGACATCCGCTGCTGGGGGACAGAACCGTCCATCAATCACTCCGGGGCGGGCAATCCATCGTGCCGACGGGATCTCCCGTAGGCACAGGTTCATCAAACCGCGTGATGTCGTCTAAACCCGGCGGGAAGTCAAATTGACGGAAGGTAGCGGCCCGACGGCCAGGAACAGGGGCCCTCGGGCCGGCATTGCCTGAAAGGTCGGGTTTCAACGCTGGAGGTGCCGGCATGAAGCGGTCTTTCAAATGGTGCGGCATGTGCCTCGTCGTGCTGTCAGCCTGTCCGGCTGCCGCCCTCGATCAGCCCATGGTCTGGCGGGATGAGGATACGGGCTGCGCCTATCTGCTCACCCCTCAGGGCGGCATTGCGCCCCGGCACCGGCGGGACGGGACGCTGGACTGCCCTGACGTGGCCGCGCGCACCGGGGTGGTCGAGAACATGGGCAGGGATGTCGCACGCGGCCTCGACGCCCTGCAGCGGGAGGTCGAGCGCCTGCGCGAGCGATACAATCGACCCTGAGCTTGAGGAGGCCATCCTTGCCTCTCAATACCCGGATCTACGGCGAGCACGACGAGAAGACCATCAGGCAGCTCGACCGTTGCATGCGGGCCGGGAGCGCCGCGAGAGGCGTGCTCTGCGCCGACGGACATCTCGGTTATGCGCACCCCATCGGCGGTGTGATCGCCTATGAGGAGCACATCTCCATCAGCGGAGTCGGATTCGACATCGCCTGTGGGAACATGGCCGTCCGGCTCGATACCCGCTACGAGGACATCGCCGGCCAAGCAGGCCGCATCCTCTCCGATATCGGGCGCAGCATCAGCTTCGGGATCGGACAGAAGAATGCCGTGACCGTCGATCACGAGCTCTTCGAATCGCCTCTCTGGGACGAGGCCGGCGTCCGGGACCTCAAGAAGCTCGCCTCGGGGCAGCTCGGAACGGTCGGCTCCGGCAACCACTACGTGGACCTGTTCGAGGATGAGGAAGGATTCGTCTGGATCGGAGTGCATTTCGGCTCCCGGGGCCTCGGTCACAAGATCACGACCAAGCACCTTGCCTTGGTCGGAGCGAAGGACGGGATGGAGGTCGACCCCGCCCTCGTCCACCAGGACAGCGACGTCGGACGAAGCTACGTCGCCGGAGTGAAGCTTGGCGGGCTCTATGCCTATGCCGGGCGGGAATGGGTGGTCGAGCGCGTGCGCCGGATCATCGGCGGACAGGTGACGGACACGGTCCACAATCATCACAATTTCGTCTGGCGGGAGACGCACGGGGACAAGGATTATTGGGTCGTCCGCAAGGGTGCGACGCCTGCCTTCCCTGGCGAGCGCGGTTTCGTCGGCGGATCCATGGGAGACAATGCCGTGATTTTGCATGGAGTCGACAGCCCGGAGAGCGCCGACAGCCTCTATTCGACGGTACACGGGGCGGGCCGTCTCTTCGGCCGGATGGAGGCCAAAGGCAAGAAAAACAAGGCGGGCGAATGGGTGCGCCCTCCCCGCTTCATCCGTGACCAAATGGATGCATGGCTGCGGGAGAGAGGCATATTGCTGCGGGGCGGCGATGTGGACGAGAGCCCCATGGTCTATCGGCGGCTCGAGGACGTTCTCGCCTTTCACGACGGCACGATCGAGATCGAGCACACGCTCCGGCCTTTCGCCGTCGCGATGGCCGGCCCTGGCGAGTTCGATCCCTACAAGGATTGACGTGACGAGACCAGGGCCGCCTAGGCTTTATCGAAACCAGCCGAAATAGAGCGCCCAAAGGCTCGGCGACCGGATGCCCCGCACCCGACGGGCCGCCTCGTCGGCGCGCATCGCTTCCCCACCGTGGCAGGAGCAGAGAACGATATGGGCGTCGTGCTCGGAGATATCGAAGAAATCGACCGCATCCCCGAACCTGTCGCTGAGCAGCCCCGCATGCCGGAGCACCGGGTCGGAATAGGCAATGGTCAGGGCGGAGCCATCCGCGCGCAGCGCACGACGTTGCGCCTTCGGTTTCCATTCGATCTCGTCCAAGGTCCTGAGGATACGGTCAGGCTCCCGCTCCAGGAGCTCGACCCAGCGGTCGAGGCGCTCCCGTTTCGACAGGACCGGGACTTCGACGTCCTCAGGGATCTTCAGGTCGGCGACGCTACTGAGTTCGGACAGAGGCCTGTGTTCCATGCTCCCCTCCTTGGCAGAAGAGCGGTATCGAGCACCCACCAGCTACAAGCTCAACCTTGAAGCCTATGGAAAAGTTCGAGGAACAGGCCGGCAGCGGCCGCTGATATTTTAGGCAAGGCAGGCCGTTCACGGCATCCGAGATCCCACGACAGAAGGCGGGGATCCTGCAGCAAGCCCGGTGAGAATCTCCACCGGGCTCGGCTTGCTCAGGCTTGCTCAGACAGTTGCCGAGTGATCGTGGTCGACGCGGCTTGTCCCCATCAATTCGGCGAGCCGGTTGCGGGCGCGATTGACGCGGCTCTTGATGGTGCCGACCTTCACGCCCAGCGCCTCGGCCGCGTCCTCATAGGACATTCCCTCGGCGCCGATGAGAATGATCGCTTCGCGCTGCTCCTGAGGCAGCTTTTCCAGCGCGGTCGAGAGATCCTGAAGCGCGAGCTTGTCCTCCTGGTCCGGGATCGCGATCATGCTCGCGGCATGGGTCCCGTCGCCGTCCTCGACCTCGCGGCTGGTCTTGCGGTGGGTCGAGTAGAAGCCGTTGCGCAGGATGGTGAAAAGCCACGCCTGGAGGTTCGTGCCCGCCTCGAACGTGTCCTGCTTCGTCAGGGCCTTGAGCACGGTGTCCTGAACCAGATCCTCCGCCTGGTCGACCTTGCCTGTCAGGGAAAGAGCGAAGGCGCGAAGATTCGGCAGCGCGTCCATGACGCCGTTGATGAACTCCTGGTCCACCGGCTCCGTATGGGCGCGGATGACCTGGGCCACGCGATCGGCAAGACGGGCGAGATCGCGCGGCAGCTTGTCCTCTGCGGGATCGCCATAGAGGGCACGCAATTGCTTTCCCAGATGCAGCCGCACGGCAGCGCTCAGCGCAGCCGCCGAGTTAGGGACATCGGGACGGGTGAACTCAGACTGGGTTTTGGAATTCTCTGGCATGCCGGATTATCTGGTGCA
>DASZBB010000192.1:0-10890 GCA_035944695.1 Microvirga sp.
CGAAAGCGGGCCCGGTTCACGCGGCTCTTGATGGTGCCCACCGCGCAGCCGCAGATATGCGCCGCCTCCTCGTAGGAAAATCCGGAGGCACCAACCAGAAGCAGTGCTTCGCGCTGGTCGGCAGGCAGTTTGGCGAGCGCGCTGCGGAAATCCTCGAAATCCAGATGGGAGCCCTGCTCGGGCTGCACCTTCAGGCGCCCGGCATAGGAGCCGTCCGGATCCTCGACCTCGCGGCGCCGCTTGCGGTATTCGGAATGGAAGAGATTGCGCAGAATCGTGAAGAGCCACGCGTTCAGGTTCGTCCCAGGCTCGAACCGATGCAGATTGGCCAGGGCTCTGAGAAGAGTGTCCTGAACGAGGTCGTCCGCCCGGTCTACCTGGCCTGAGAGCGAAATGGCGAAAGCCCGAAGGCTGGGAACCGCAGCGAGAAGTGCCTCTCGTAACTCCGGCTCGGGTTCTGGGGTCATTGAGACCCCTCCTTCCCCCCGTTCTTCTTGTCCAGCTGGTCGAGCAATTCCCTGAAGCGGTCTGGGACAGGCTGCTGCATCAGCTCGTCATACATGGCGCGAAGCTGGTCGCCGATGCGCTTCTGGCTGCCGCTGTCGAGTTTGGGATCGGTTGCAAGCTTGTCCTTCACGGACGTTTCAAGCATGGCCCGAGCAAGCTTGTTCCCCTTTTCAACCGTCATTGTCGTCCCCTTGCCATCCCATATCTTTCAGAGGGATAGCCAACCTTGGCAATATCCATATATTAGTTTTCGAGCAATAACGCTGACTGCTGCGCCTGGTTCCATTTATGGAACTTTTGCAGCTTTGCCACGTTGAATGGACCGTCGGTACAACGAGTCAAAAGCACAGTTAAGGGGAAGCGAATGTCGACAGCCCAGCTTGTCGTCCAGCATTTACCATACCTTCGCCGCTACGCACGCGCTCTCACAGGCAGCCAGATGGCTGGGGACGCCTATGTGGCCGCCACCCTGGAAACCCTCGTCAGCGAGCCCGAGACCATCGGTCCTTCCGGAAACGTGAAGGTCGAGCTCTTCCAGGTTTTCACGCGCATCTGGAATTCCTTGTCTGTGAACGGACGCAGCGAGCAGATTCAGCGCGATCTGCCGGCGGAGGTTCGGCTCGGTCAGATTACCCCGCTTCCCCGACAGGCCTTTCTCCTGTCCTGCCTCGAAGGCTTCGGAGAGGAGGAGGTCGGTCAGATTCTGGACGTCGATACGAGGACCGTTCGCGAACTCGTCGACGAGGCAGGCCGCGAGCTGGCGGCCGACATGGCGACGGACATCCTCATCATCGAGGACGAGCCCCTGATCGCCATGGATCTGGAGGCGCTTGTCGAAGGCCTCGGCCACAACGTGACGGGCGTGGCGCGCACCAGGACCGAAGCCGTGAAGCTGGCCTCGGCCAAGCAGCCGGGTCTGATCCTGGCGGATATCCAGCTGGCGGACGGCAGCTCCGGTCTCGATGCGGTCAACGATCTCCTCAAAGCCTTCGAGGTCCCGGTGATCTTCATCACGGCCTATCCGGAGCGCTTCCTGACCGGTGAGCGTCCCGAGCCGGCCTTCCTGATCGCCAAGCCCTTCCAGCCGGCCAACGTCTCTGCCGTGATCAGCCAGGCGCTGTTCTTCCAGCAGAGTGCCCGCCGCCGCGAGCCTCGCGCTGCGACAGCCTGATCCTTCAGGCTGATAGGATTACCAAGTAATAGCCCGGCCGATGGCCGGGCTTTTCTTTTATGATGATGTAATAGGCGCAAAAAAAGACGGGCTCATAAGCCCGTCTAAGGTGCCGGCCAATGCACAAGGGGAATGCGGGGAGGACCAGGAGGCCGGTGCTTTAAGAACGCCCTATCGAAATCAAAGGTTCCCAGCTTTTTTATCGCGTTTTTATTCTTCACTCCTACGGAATGCAGGCAGGAACATCACAGATATGGTCGCGTTATTTTTCCGAATTGTTGAGCTGGGATAGCAGGAGAGAGGGATGTTCCGTACACCCGTAGCTTTGGTCGGACTGGCTGGGGCTTTTTTCGTGGCCGGAAGTTTCGCCCCATCGTCCTTCACCATATCTCCTCTGGTTCAGTCGGAAGCGATGGCTCTCGCTGGATCGGTTTCGGCGAAGGGCGATCGGGTTGCTGCGCCGGTTCCTGCCAGTCGGCCGGCGACGGTGTCGATCGTTGAGCTGGTCGGAGTCACCAATGCGGCGGTGATCCTGCGGGATCACGACGGAAGGGTGCTCTACAGGTCGGATCCGCGTACGGGCACCACGACCTTCACGCGGGACACGGATCTGCCGGTCGTCACCCTGAAGGAAGAAGGGACGGGGCCTGTCGCTCAGCACCCCACCCGCCGCCAGGAGGGCAACGAGGCCCCGCAGCAGCAGAAGCCGAAGAGCCGCAATCCGATCGGCTGCGTGGGCGACGTCAGTCCTCTCGCCAAGGCGAGCGCCAATCGCATGCCGAGCCTTTGCTTGGCGCTCCTCGAGCAGTCACTGTCGTAGCAAGCGAAAGAAGACGGTTGCAGCAACCGCTTCACGCGATGCCTTCAGGGTGAAGGCTTCAGGCGCGGGCGGCCTGCTCCCGGTTCAGTCGGGCAGAACTTGCCGAGCCCCGGAACCTGCAAAACACGTCGCCTGCTTCTGCCGCGGAACCAACAACCCTCAAGACGGTTGCCATTATCGGCATGATTGATGCCGCTCGTCGGTGCGCGGGTGGCATGGGTGTTTTGTTGTCGTAAAATATTAACAAGTATTCATCTTCGGATTGCAGAATATAGAAGCCGATAACATTGGCTTGATTGGGCCGATATTCGGAACGGTCTCTGATGCTGCGCGTTAAACCCCCGCGCACTTCGGTGCACAACGCGATTATAACGGATCCTCAGGAGAAATAAGCGATGCTGAAGAAGCATATGGCAGCCTGCCTCGTCGTGACGGCTTTCGCGGCTGCGCCCGCCCTCGCACAGACTTCGTCCCCGTCGGCTCCGACCGATCGCCCTGCCGCCTCGGGCTCGGGCTCGACCACCACGGGCTCGCCGGCCATGCAGCCAGGTGCTTCCGGTTCGTCCTCGGCTGGCCAGTCCTCGACCACCATGGGCCAGAACAGCGCCATGCAGGGTCAGTTCATGACCAAGATGGAAATGAATCACGTGATGGCGTCCGACCTGATCGGCACCCGCGTGGTCAGCGCCAACAATGAATCGATCGGTGACATCAACGACGTGATCCTGGACCGCAACGGACAGATCATGGCCGCTGTCGTCGGCGTCGGCGGATTCCTCGGAATCGGCGAAAAGGACGTGGCCGTTCCGTTCAAGTCGCTCGAGTTCATGAGCAGCCAGCAGGCTCAGGCCATGGACAGCAGCAACAGCGGCAACAGCGGCGCCAGCGGCAACGTCACCACCACCGGCTCGACGGCCACCACCGGCAACACGGCCACGTCCGGCACCGGCGGCTCCGCCGGCGCGACCAACACGGCCGCGAACACCTCGTCGGGCAACCAGAACCAGCCCGAGCGCGTCGTTCTCCGGATGACCAAGGCCGAACTGCAGGCTGCTCCTGCCTTCGACGAGGATGGCGACAACAACGCCAACCGCTCGACGACCGGCACGACGGGCACCACCACGGCCCCGAAGCAGTAAATCGAACAGCGGTCTCGCTGACAGGCGGCGCTTGGGGAAACCCAGGCGCCGCTTCCTTTTGCAGATGGCTCCCCCGGGCCGCTCCGAGCAGCACTGCCCATCGAGTTGTGCCGCCATCGGGTCAATCCGAGGGTTTCCGGAATGTTGCCGGAAACGCGGGGCTTCATCGATGTGTCGCGGGCTTGCAAGAGCCCCTAAGCGGCGCCGGACTTCTTGCCGCACAAGGAACCGAGGGGTGGCGCATACGTTGCCGTTCCAAGCGCAACGAGAATGCGGAGGAAACGATCATGGCCGCCACGAATGAACTGGATGCGGTGCTTTGCCAGGAAGAGCTTCCGGACGAATTTTCCCGGCTCGCCTCGAGTTCTCCCCCGAGAGACAAGCCGTCCGTGGCATCCATGCTCAGCGGCATCATTCCGGTATGTTCCGAGGACGAGGTAACCTGCCCCCTGTTGCTGAGGCGGCATCTTCTCGTTCCCGCATTGCCCCATGTCGTGCCGACGGCAAACCGCGCGCATGTCTGAGGTTCGTTGATTGATGGTTGAAGCATCCTCCTCTCCGAGAGCGCCGGGAGCGGTTGCGTTCCTGCTCCATCCGAGCATTGTACCGGTCGTCGATGTGTTCCGCTCGCTCAGCAGTCTCGAGGATCAATACGACCTCGCCCTTCTCGACGGACCCGAGCAGGGGCTGGCGATCTATACCCGGCCGGAAGCCGCCAAGGGGATCGTGTCCGACGCCTTGCTCCTGGCCTTCGCCCTGACGCGGCAGCGGGGCAGGCCGTTTTCCCATCGGCCCGTCGGATCCCGTCATGGGAGCATGGACGAATACTGCCTGTTGGCGCTGATCTGCGCCGCGCGCAACACCGCCTCGGACCTCGCCCGCGAGGCAGCCGCGTTCCTGGACGTGGAGTCGATCGACTTCATGGCGCCTCTCGCCGGAGAAATGGTGTGCCACATGGAAACCGGCGCATTGGTGTTCGAGCCTCCAAGCCTGCCGGAATTCCGAGCGATGATGGGTGATGGAGTGTCCGAGGAGGTTCTCATGGAGGCCGCTCCGGACAAGACAGGGCGCACCTTCAGGACCTAACCCGCCTGGAGCGAATTCCGAAACTCGGATTGTCTCTCAAGATCCTGCGCGGCCGGCTGTTCAAATTGTCCGCCTGCTGCCACGATGCGGCTCGTCGCAGACCCTTCACTTGGAAGCCGGAATGACGGTTCTCGGGCCTACAGCGTGAGTCGCATCGCAGCTTTCGCCCTGATGGCCCTCATCTGGGGGCTGACCTGGCTGCCGATGAAGGTGGCGTCGGAGGCTGTCCCGCCGATCTTTCTCGCGGCCATGCGCTTTCTGCTTGCCGCACCATGCTTCCTCGCCGTCGCCAGGATGCAGGGACTTGCCCTTCGGGTCAGTCGGTTTGGCCGCGTGGTTGCCGCCTCTCTCCTGATCACCACGGGCTGCTACGGCTTCCTGTTCTGGGGTGTCGCGCGAGCTCCGAGCGGCCTGTCCGCGATCGTCAACCTGTCATTGATGCCCATCTTCCTGGTGATCATCGGTGCCCTCTACGGGCAGGAGCGGATCACGATGCGGCGCGTCGCCGCTATCGGGCTCGGGATCCTGGGACTCGTCCTCCTGTTCTCCGGGCGGACGGGCACGGCCCAGACTGCCGGGATATCCGTCCTCGGTCTCGTCGCCGTTGCCGCCGGAACCGTCTCCTATGCCTGGGGTTCGGTGATCAGCCGCCCGCTGACCCTGTCCATGCCGCCCCTGGTGCTCGCCTTCTGGCAGAGTCTCCTCGGTGGGCTGGCGCTCGTCCCGGTCTCCCTCGTCATCGAGGGATACGACCCGGCGCATTTCGCGGGACTTGCCGATGCGCGGGCCATCTTCGGGCTGAGCATCCTGGTTCTGGGAGGCTCGCTGATCGCATTCTGGATCTATCTGGGGCTCGTGCGGGACTGGGGCGCTTTTCGGGCGGGCCTTTATGCCTTCGTCAGCCCGATCATCGCCGTGGCCGTCGGGGTGATTTATGCGAACGAGCCGTTCAGCTGGTCCGAAGGTCTCGGCATGGCCATCATGCTGGCTGCGACGGCTTTGTCGTTGTCGGAAAAGATGATTGGGACAACCGCGAAGTCCGGGTGAGATCGCCCCGGCGCCCTGCGCAATCTTCAAAAGTAAAGGGGCCGCTCGGCGGCCCCTAAACCGATCTGCATCAGAAAAGACCTATTCCTGGTTGCCGCGGGTGTTGCCCGAGGCCTGACCGCCTTTACGGCCGGCTTCCGAGGCGAGTTCGCGATCCTGGGAGAAGGACCGCTTCTCGGCGGGAACGCTTTTACCGCCTTTGCTGGCGATTTCGCGCTGCCGGTCGGAGTCCATCGACGCGAAGCCACGCTTCGAGGTCGAACCACCTGCCATTTATGCCTCCTTATCAACGGTGTCCGTGCTTCTTCAACCGCAAGGGGATTCGATGGTTCCGGTAGGTTTGAGGGAACCTTTGCAAAAATTTTCGCGAAAATATTCAGCTCTCGCGAATTGTTACGCTTAGCCTGGAGATCTAATCCGAATAAACGTGGCAACAACTTGTTCGTGGGAGTAAGAAACGAAAAGGTACTTACCTTGCGACCAGTCGTCAGCCGGCCTTCTATTTGCGAATAGATCTATGGCAAGGGTAAGTAGTTGATCCTCGGCGACGCCGACCTGGCAAGGATCCTCGATGGGGAGGGATGTTTCCCGGGCCGGAGCACACGACGGACATCGGACAGATGATTATCGGTTGCGATCGATATAAAAGGCTCGTCGCAGGCGTTCCTCGGCGAGCGCTTCGAAGGACCGGAACTCAGAAGGTGAGGGCGGAATGACCTACGACGACAACAACGTGTTCGCGAAGATCCTACGGGGTGAGCTTCCGTGCCATAAGGTTTACGAGACGGATCGCGTGCTGGCCTTCATGGACGTCATGCCGCGCGGCAACGGGCATGTCCTTGTCATTCCCAAAGCCAAAGCCCGCAACCTCCTCGATGTCGAGCCCGACGATCTGGCGGAACTGGCGAAGGCGGTTCAGATCGTCGGCAAGGCCGCCAAGAAGGCTCTGTCGGCCGACGGCCTCACGATCCAGCAGTTCAACGAGAGCGCGGGCGGGCAGGTGGTCTTCCACATCCACTTCCACGTGATCCCCCGTTTCGAGGGCGTGGCGATGAAGCCCCATACGGGCGAAATGGAGAAGCCCGAGATCCTGGCGGATTTCGCGTCGAAGATCCGCGCCGCTCTGTCGGCGGCATAACAGGTCGATCGCGTCGGCGGCGCGAGTCCTTCGCTGCCGCCCTTCCTCCGGGTCAGTCCGCCCAGTCGAGCGAGCGGGCGATGGCCTTGTCCCAGACGGCGTTCAGTCGCTTACGACGGGATGCGTCCATGGCCGGGGACCAGCGCTTGTCGACGGCCCAGTTGCGCACCAGTTCGTCCGTCCCGCTCCAGAAGCCGGTTGCGAGCCCGGCCGCATAGGCGGCTCCCAGGGCGGTCGTTTCGATCACCTTGGGACGCACCACGGGCACGTTCAGGATATCGGCCTGGAACTGCATCAAAAGCTCGTTGACGACCATGCCGCCGTCCGTGCGCAGTTCCTTGACGGCGATGTCGGTGTCCTTGGTCATGGCGTCGAGCACCTCGCGGGTTTGGAACGCCGTGGCCTCGAGAGCCGCGCGGGCGATGTGCCCCTTGTTGGCGAAGCGCGTGAGACCGCCGATGAGACCGCGGGCATGGGAGTTCCAGTGCGGCGCATAGAGGCCCGAGAAGGCAGGCACGATGGTGACCCCGCCATTATCCTCGACGCCGCGGGCGAGAGGCTCGATGTCGGTGCTCTTCTCGATGATCCCAAGATTGTCCCGCAGCCACTGCACGAGGGCGCCGGCGATCGCGATGGAGCCTTCCAGGGCGTAGACGGTCTTTCCCTGGCCGAACCTGTAGCCGACGGTGGTGAGCAGGCCGCATTTCGAGGGATAAGGCGTCTCGCCGGTGTTCATGAGCATGAAGCAGCCGGTGCCGTAGGTGTTTTTGGCCTCGCCCTGCTGGAAGCAGGCCTGTCCCACGAGCGCCGCCTGCTGGTCGCCGAGAATGCCCGCGATGGGAACGCCCGCCAGGCCGTCGGTCGCCTCGCCATAGACCTCGCTCGACGAGCGGATCTGCGGCAGGCAGGCTTTCGGGATGTCGAACAGCCTCAGGATCTCGTCGTCCCAGTCGAGGCTCCGGAGGTTCATGAGCTGCGTGCGGCTGGCATTGGTCACGTCGGTGATGTGGCAGCCGCCATTGACGCCGCCCGTCAGGTTCCAGACCAGCCAGGTGTCGATATTGCCGAAGAGCACATCTCCGTCCGCGGCCTTGTCCCTGGCGCCGGGCACGTTGTCGAGCAGCCAGCGCAGCTTCAATCCCGAGAAATAGCTCGCCAGCGGCAGGCCGGTCTTCCCGCGCAGACGGTCGTAGCCGCCGTCCTGCGCGAACTCCTCGACGATGGAATCGACCCGGGTGTCCTGCCAGACCAGGGCGTTGTAGAGCGGCTTGCCGGTGCGCCTGTCCCAGATCAGCGTCGTCTCGCGCTGGTTGGTGATGCCGATGGCCGCGAGGTCCTTGGGCTTCAGGCCCTTCTTCGCCAGCGCCTGCTCGATCACCTCCTGCGTGTTCCGCCAGATTTCGAGCGGATCGTGCTCCACATGGCCGGGCCTGGGATAGATCTGCTCGTGCTCCTTCTGGCCGACCGACACGATGGCGCCGGCCTTGTCGAACACGATGAAACGCGAGCTGGTCGTGCCTTGATCGATGGCGCCGACGTATTGAGCCATGTCCTTCCCCGAATCCTATTGCGCGGCGACGGACGCCACCTTCTTCTTGGCCAAATAGGCATCGATCTTGGCCGCAGCGTCAACCGGCACATGCAGCCCGAGCTTGGAGCGGCGCCAGAGAATGTCTTCGGCGGAGCGCGCCCATTCGCGACGCACCAGGTAATCCACCTCCGCCGCCGTGAGCCCGGCGCCGAAATCCTCGCCGAGATCGGCCAGGGATCGAGCGGAGCCCAGGAGTTCCTCGATCCGCGTGCCGTAGGAACGGGCGAGGCGATGGGCGAGAGGCTCGGGCAGGAAGGGCCAGCGCTGGAGCACGCCGGCGAAGAAGCGGTCGAAATCCGCGTCCGGCATGTCGCCGCCCGGCATCTTGGCGTCTTCCGTCCAGGCGGGCTTCATGTTCGGGAAGTAGGCCTTCAAATCGTCGAGGGCATGCTCGGCGAGCTTGCGGAAGGTCGTGATCTTGCCGCCGAAGATCGACAGCACCGGCGCCTGGCCGGCCGGCGCGTCCATGTCGAACACATAGTCGCGGGTCACGGCCGAGGCATTGCTCGAGCCGTCGTCGAAGAGCGGACGCACGCCGGAATAGGTCCAGACCACATCCGCCGGGCTGACCTGCTTCTTGAAGAAGTGGTTCACGACGTTGCAGAGATACTGGATCTCGTCCTGGCTGATCTCGACCTTCTTGTCGGGAATGGACTCGACCGGGATGTCGGTGGTGCCGACCAGGGTGAACTTCTCCTGGTAGGGAATCGCGAAGACGATCCGCTTGTCCGTGTTCTGGAGAATGAAGGCTTCCTTCGTGTCGAAGAGCCGGGGCACCACGATGTGGCTGCCCTTCACGAGGCGCACGTTTTTCGTGGTGTTGAGGCCGAGCTTGGAGTTCAGCACGTCGGCCACGAAGGGGCCGCCGGCGTTCACGATGACCCGCGCGCGAACCTCGTCGGTCCGCCCCGTCTCGGCGTCCTGGAGGCTTGCCACCCAGGTTTGGCCCTCCCGGCGGGCGGAGACGAGCTTGGTGCGGACACGGATGTCGGCGCCCTTCTCGAAGGCGTCCAGCGCATTCAGCGCCACCATGCGGCTGTCCTCGACCCAGCAGTCGGAATAGACGAAGGCGGTGTCAAAGCCGGGCTTCAGGGCTTGTCCGGCCGGGTGCCGGGTGAGCTTGATCCCCTCGGTTCCCGGCAGCTTCTTGCGCGGGGCCAGATGGTCGTAGAGGAAGAGGCCCAGGCGCACGAACCAGGCGGGGCGGATCCCCTTCTCGTAGGGCAGGATGAAGCGCAGGGGCCAGATGATGTGGGGGGCGGATTCCAGCAGGCGCTCGCGTTCGAACAGGGCCTCGCGCACCAGCCGGAACTCGTAATATTCCAGATAGCGCAGGCCGCCATGGATCAGCTTGGTCGAGGCGGAGGAGGTGTAGCCGGCCAGGTCGCCCTGCTCGCAGAGCACCACCGAAAGGCCCCGGCCCACCGCATCGCGCGCGATGCCCGCGCCGTTGATGCCGCCGCCCACAATCAGAAGATCAGTCACTGTCGTCACGAAAGATGTCTTTCCTTGCAACCCGGTTACCCGAAGACCTGCACATGGTTTCTTTAGCCGTCTAAAGCAAGTGAATTCTCAAGGTCGTTCAAGGCTCCCTTGGCTTGACCAGGATTAGCATGAAAGCCCCGAAGGCGCACACAGCCATCCCTAGGCACAGCAGGACGACGGTGTCATAGCTGCCGCGCCAGGCCCACAAGGCCCCGAACGCGAAGGGTGAGCCGGCCATGGCGATCCGCACCGGCATGGCGATCATGCCCTGGATGGCGCCGTAATCCTCGCGGCCGAACAGTTCGGGCGGCAGCAGGGCCCGCACGATGGTGAGCATCCCGTTGGCCGCGCCGTAGAGCGCGGCGAAGCCCAGGATCAGCCACGATCCGGCCGGGATGAAAGGCAGGAGCGCGAAGGCCAGGACGCTCAGCGCCATGGTGGCCACCCCGATGCCGCGCAGGCTCATGGCGCGCTCGCCGAACCCGGTCAGGAACCGGGCGGCGACCTGGGCCGGACCGATCACCGCATAGGCGGCCACGGCGGCCTCGATGGTGAAGCCCCGCTCGAGCAGGATCGGGATCAGATGGACCGGGATGCCGGTGGAGATGATCCCCAGGAGAACGTTGGTGGTCACGAAGAGCCAGAAGGCCGGCTTGGCGAGCACGCGGCGCGGATCCGACGGCGGATGAGCGGTCGCAGGGGCTGCGCTGCCGGGTTTGGGTCTGACGGGCGCAGGCGGGATGCTGGCCGCATGCAGCACCGCGCAGACGGCCAGGTTCAGGGCCGCCAGCACGAACAGGGCGCCGCGCCAGCCATAGGCCTCGATCAGCAGATGGGTGAGAGGGATGAAGACCGTGCTGGCAAAGCCCCCGACCAGGGTCATGACGGTGATCCCCTGTCGGGTCA
>DASZBB010000193.1:0-2330 GCA_035944695.1 Microvirga sp.
CGGCACATGCCACACGGAGGTTTTGCCGAGAAAGCATTCGCGAGTATTCTTGATGGTTTTCAGTGGTCAGAAAAGGTCTGTTAGACTGTCCTTTTGCAAGGATCGGCCGCTGCCTCTCACACACTCACTGACGGGGGCGCAGAGACAGAGAATGCTGTCACCGAGCACCAGGTCATTGAGTGCTACGGCCCAGCGATTGAGGGAGGTTCGGGCTTTTTATGGAAGGTCGCATCTACGTTGGTTCGGCAGCATTTCGCCAAACTTGTAACGGCCTCGCGCTCAAGCGAGAATTGTTGAGACTGCGCTCTTCAACCCGTTCCAAAGGCGCATCATCCGAACGCCACTGTCCAAAAGATTACTTGGAGAGACGCTTATCGGTAGGCGAAGCCTCTGCGCGACGGTCCTCAATGGCGAAATGGTGTCGGGAGCCGCGACGGCATTAGCGGCGTTCCAGCAACCACTTGGCGCCCGCCGCTCACATTCGTCCGCCAGGCAATTGGCTGGCTTGCTTCACCCAGTCAGCGAACTGGGCTTCATCGAATTGGCCCTCGTAGACGTCGAGGTAGCGGACTTCCTTGTGCTTGGATGTGCCGGGCGGTAGCGGACAAGGATCACTTTACAGGGAGCAGACCAGATGTATGCGGCCGCGACGTGGAATACCCCTCAGTTGATGGAACCATCCGCGCGCAGACGCTGCGCCGCGAAGTCGATAAATGTGCGCACGCGGGCCGAGGTCTGCCGTCCCTCTCCGTGCACCAGGTGAATCGGTACCGGTGCGGGCTCGTGCTCGGCCAGCACAATCTTCAGCCGACCAGCGGCAAGCTCGGGCGCGACCATGTAGGACAGTACCCGCGTCAGCCCGTGTCCATGCACGGCGGCCGTGATCGCCATCTCGGCGGTGTTCACCTCCAGGCGCGGCGATAGCCTGACCTTCAGCTCGGAGCCGCCCTTCTGGAACGACCATTCCGGCGAGGGCGTGACGCCCTGGAAGGCGATCGTGCGGTGGCGGGTCAAGTCGTCAGGCTCCTGGGGAATGCCGTGCTCGGCCAGATAGGCGGGAGAGGCGCAAACAAGGCGCCGGACCGATCCCACTTTCAGCGCCGTCATCCCCGAATCCGGCAGGTGGGCGATGCGCACCGCCACATCGAGGCCTTCCTCCATGAGGTTGACGACCCGGTCGACGAACAGGGTGCGCCCGCTCACCCGGGGATAGCGGCCAAGGAAGTCGAGCAGGATCGGCGCGACGTACGTGCGCCCGAACAGCACCGAGGCCGTGACCGCCAGTTGCCCCTGCGGCTCGCGGTGCGAGCCGGCTGCTGTCTCTTCTGCCTCGTCGATCTCGCTCAGAATGCGGCGGCAATCCTCCAAGTACCGGGCCCCAGCCTCGGTGAGGCGTACATTGCGGGTGGTGCGGTGAAGCAGCCGGGTGCCGATCCGCGCCTCGAGGGCAGCGATCGCCCGCGTCACCACGGGCGGCGATATCGTCAGCCGCCGAGCCGCCGGGGCGAAGCCTTCCTCCTCCGCGACAGCCACGAACACCGTCATCGCCTGCAACCTGTCCATGATCGATTATTTCCCGACTAGAAACGATCCATTAGCAAGAATGAACATTCACGCTGTTGAGCACAAGGAGCATTGTCCCCTCACCCAGCGGCCGCTGCCGTTCGGACTTGATGAAAGGACACCTTTATGGCCCGCATCTCCGCCCTTAATCCCGCCACCGCCTCCGGCGAGGCCAAGACCCTCCTCGATGCCGTGCAGGCGAAGCTCGGCATGACGCCGAACTTCCTGCGTGTGCTCGCCCACTCGCCTGCCGCGCTGGGATCCTTCCTTGGCCTGTACGGCATTGCCGAGCAGGGCAGCCTCGATCCCCAGACCCGCGAGCGCATTGCCCTGGCACTGGCCGAGCAGAACAGTTGCGAGTACTGCCTGTCGGCTCACACCGCCATCGGCCGCAGCGCCGGCCTCACAGGCGACGAGATGGAGGCAAACCGTCAGGGCACCTCACAGGATGCCAAAGCCGCAGCTGCAGTGGCCTTCGCCCGGGCGCTGGTCGAGCACAAGGGCGAGGTGACGAACGCCGAGATTGAGGCTGTGCGGAAGGCCGGCTACGGTGAGGCCGAGATTGTCGAGATCATCGTGCACGTGGGCATGAACCTGCTCACCAACATCCTCGGCAAGGCGAGCCGGATCGAGATCGACTTCCCGAAGGTGGCTCTCAGGCAGGCGGCCTGATCCCCCTCGCGCGGCCCCTTGCCCCCGCCGGGTCCGCACGGGCGGGCACTTCCCCTCCGGTGCCCGCCCTCCCCTGTCAACTCAGCAGGAGCAGC
>DASZBB010000194.1:0-11083 GCA_035944695.1 Microvirga sp.
CGGGGCACAAGCCGCCGACCTTCCCGCGAAGAAGGCCGCTGCTGTCGAATACGTTCGCGTCTGCTCCACCTACGGCGCAGGCTTCTTCTACATCCCCGGCACCGAAACCTGCCTCCGCGTCGGCGGCCGTGTTCGCGCCGAAGCCCTGTATTTCGAGCCGACCGACCGCGAACAGGATGCCATCGGCTTCCGTGCTCGTGGCCGTCTGAACATCGACGCCCGCACCGCCACTGCCTACGGTCTGCTCCGCACCTTCGTGCGCTTCGAGATGACCCGCGACACCGGCGCCTACGGCTTCAGCTCGACCTCGGCCAATGTCGACCAGGCCTTCATCCAGTTCGGCGGCCTCACCGCCGGTCGTACGATCTCGTTCTTCATGAACAGCGATCTCCCGAACGACAACTGGGGCACGCTCCGCTTCTATGACGCTCCGACGGTGAACGTCTTCGCCTACACTTTCTCCTTCGGCAACGGCTTCTCGGCCACGATCGCGGCTGAAGAAGGGAGCTTCGCCGGCAATGCGTTCGGTGTTGATGCGGACGGCGATCCCATCACGGTGTTCGACCGTGCCGGACAGACCATGCCGGATCTCGTCGCGAACCTGAAATATGCCGGCACCTGGGGATCCGCTCAGCTCGGCGGTGCCCTGCACCAGCTGCGTAGCGACGTGCTCACCTCCGACGTCGCCGCTGCGCCGCTCGTCGGTACGATTCCGGACTCGGAACTCGGCTGGGCTGTCACGGCTCAGGGGTACTTCAACCTGCCGATGCTCGCTGAAGGCGATGCGCTCTGGCTTGCCGCCACCTATGCCGACGGCGCTCTCGGGTACCTTGGCTTTGATCCGAACGTGACGGCTGGCACCACCACCCGCGACGTCGTCGATGCCTATATCGGTGCCGATGGCGACATCGAGACGGGGCGCGGCTGGTCGATCGCCGGTGGTCTGAATCACTACTGGACTCCCACGATCCGCCAGAACGTGTTCGGTTCGTACGCTCGTGTGGATTACGGCTCTGACGTCGCTCCAGGCTTCGACTTCACCGAATGGCGCGCCGGTTCGAACCTGATCTGGTCGCCGGTTTCCGGTCTCGACATCGGTGTTGAGGTTCTCTACTCGAACCTTGATCCGCGTGGTCCGAGCGTCGGTGACGATGACGACACCATCGAAGGCCGTCTGCGCGTCCAGCGCGACTTCTGATCGGCTTGTCCTGATTGGATAGGAGAGCCCCGGCGGTGACGCCGGGGTTTTCTTTTGGCGGCCGCCCGGTGCATTGCCGTATCGGCAATATCACTTATAAGCGCGGGAGTGCTTCTTCAGTTTGATGGGGATCAGCTCGGCGATGTTCAAAGTTTTCAGAAACCTGGCTTCTGCTACGATCCTCACGATTGGGTTGGCCGGATGCGTGGGAAGTGCCGGCGTCTCCACCTGGCAATACCAGGCCGGCCCCGGTTATGAGACGGAACGGGTCTACGACGGACGCGTCCAGGCGGATACGAGCCAAGGCTTCACGCGTGAGTCTTGCACGAGCGTGTCGAGACGGCAGATCGGGCCTTCAGGGCGCGCGGCATCCCGCGATGAGACGGCCTGCGCTTCCGATTGATCCAATGCACCTTTGCCGAAGGAACGAAGGCTCACCTTGACCGTTGGCATGGGGTCAATTGCACCGTCAGGAGAGCATCGTCATGAACAACATCATCTGGCTCATCGGAGCGATCGTGGTCGTCCTCGCGATCTTGTCGTTCCTTGGGTTGCGCTGATCACTCTGAGAACCTGCAGGGCTGCTCCTTTCACAGGGCGCCCTGCAGTTCTCCACGTCTCCAGGGATCGCCTGTTGCGATACGGGCTCCGGTGGATCTTATTCCATCAGCACCATGACGACCGACGCGACGTTCAGGATGGCCAAAACGCCGAGCAGGGTCGGAATCACAGGAACACCAGGCCGCCGCACCGTACCGTCACAGGCAGCCTCCTCGTGACATGCGAGATGAGAACGCTTGATGGCCATGCCTCATCCTCTTCGTAATCTGACCCTGCGTTAGCGCGGTGCCACCATGGACCCGCAGCGGCCCAGGGGAGGTGTGCTTCCGCACATGGGTGGCCTGACCTGAGCTTCAGTGCCGTGTGGCGCTCTTCTGAAGCTGAAGAAGCTGACCCTCGATGGCGCGCATCCGGGTCATGAGACGGTCAAGCTCCGCAAGAAGATATCTCTCATCCTGCTTTGCCTTTTCGACAAGTTCAGGGGAGGAGCCGTGGCGGATGCGCTGAAGGGCATCCGCGAGTTGGCGATCCAGAAGCCGCATATGGTGCTCCAGTTCCAAGAACTCTTGGTGAAGCTGGGTCTCCTTGAACACGGCAGGGTCTCGCGTGAGAACGGTCGGCTCAAAGGTTAAGCTACAGCGTCAATGCGGGTTCCTCCAGGGTCAAAAAGCGGGTCCGGCAAATTTCTTAACAGCCAAGCTGAAACACGAGACCGTGCTCACCGTTCTGTGATGAGGGCTTTCGCCCGATGGTCACACCATCGGGGAATGCAGCATTGCACGCAGCCCTGCACAGGGAACAGCATCGCGGGACCGCACGCATTCAAGCAGCCTCGCGTTGGGTTTCCGCTTCGTCGCGCCGACCACCCGCTTTGCGTTTCCGGGCCGGTCCTTCCAAAGATCAAAGAGCCTCAAGGGTCGTTGCGTTCGCAAAAGGCTCCGAGAACAGCAGCCGGATGATAGAGGAGATGGCCGGATGGGACAGAGGATTGAGCCTAATCATATAGCGCTGATCGTCGAAGACGACTTTGAAGTGCGGGGCTTGGCGGCAGCTCTCCTTGAGGAGACTGATCTCAAAGTCGTAGAGGCATCGAGCGCCGAAGAGGCGCTCGATTATCTGCGATCGCATGCGGCGGAGGTGGCCTTTCTGTTCGCCGATGTTCGTCTGCCCCGACTGGCGGATGGCTTGGACCTGGTTCGTACCGTGCGCCTGAAATGGCCGTGGATACGGACGGTGCTGACATCAGGCCGGCCGCTTGAGCAGGGGGAAGGGGATGTACTGCGCGGCGTTCGTTTCATGCCCAAGCCGTGGAGAGCGCTCGAAGTCCTGATGGAGGCTGAGAAGGCGGCTCAAGCCCATCAGAGGAACTGAAGCGAGATCAAGCGAGCAGCCTTGAACTGGTTTCCCGCGTCCTTCCGGCAGGGGCGTGGAACCTTGGCGCTTGCCAGGAATTGGCGTCAGCAGTTTGAAAGGATTGACTGATGCCGCATACGTCCATTGCCGCAGGCACGTTCCCGTCCCGCAAGGAGGCCCATCGGGCCGTTCAGCGTCTGGTGTCTGGTGGATTTGCCCGCAACAGCATCTCGCTCCACCAGCACGAAGACGATGACGGATACGATCTGGAGATTCATACCCGCCGGGAAAATCTGAGGCGCGCAGAACGCCTGATCCACGATTCCGCGCCTTTGTACGTCGTGAGGCAGAAAGCGTCCGAGGTGGTCCACACGGCGAGGTCGTATCCCCTGGTCCTGCTCGGTGCCGGAATCCTGGCCGGCTTCCTGATCTACAACCTCGTTCCGCGTGAGGCGGTATCCGGCCAAGGAAGCCGGCGCAGGCGCTGACGTTATGGCTGGAGCGGGGAGAGATCCCGAGAGGTCGGTTCAGTCCTAGAGATTGCCATCCTCGTCGGGATGCCGACTCCGCTCCAATCGCTCCAGCAATTGTTTGATCGAATCCGGCGCAGGTTCTTTCAGGATGTTCTGGTATTTCTGCTGCAATTGCCGACCGAGATCCCTCAAGATCTCGGATTGGCCTGCCGAGGTCAGGCTGTTGGAGCCGACGCTCCAGCCTCTATGGCCGCCTGCGGCATAAGGATGGTGCCGCTTTGGCATTCCCTTTCCTCCTTCCTCTCATCTTCGAGCCTGAGAACGAGAGAAGTCGGATTGGGTTGCAGCTAAGTTTCTGGAAAAGAAGAATTTTTTAGCGGGCAGCAAGATTGTCGCCGGCTTTAGGACGAACTTCCTCAGTCTTCACCCTTTGACCTGAAAGGTTCGCCTCAGCGCATGAGGCGACCGCCGGTCGCATTGGATTCTTGTAGGTCCTGGGCCAAAGCTCGACCTTAAGGACAGGGCGGGCTGAATTCATGCGTGAAGTTCTCATGGTCTATTTGTGCGGTGTGATCCTGCTGCTTGCAGTGTCGACCATGATCGAGGGCGAGGAGGGAATTGGCCTCGACCACATCCTCATTGCCGGTTTCGGCTGGCCAATCCTGACCCCGATCTTGGCCTTGCGCGCCTGGACCAGCCGTTAACGGGAGCACCAGATGTCGGTGCTGAGTGGCTGGGTGGCTGACGGAGTATTTCTCCTCACCGGTTTTTGTTATGTGGGACCGTCACGTTGTGGATGACCTCATGGCCAAATGGATCTTCTCTGTCGCGATCTTTCTGACCGGGCTCAACGCGGTGCAGGCTCAGACGAGCTGCTATCCGCGCATCGGCGCCTATAGCGGCCAATATGAGGGCCAATGCCCCGGTTCCAGCCTCAAATGGACGGCGGTCGAGAATACAATCGGGGCGTTCGGGCGAAACTGCAGCGACGAGCCTTGGACCTACAATCGCGCGGAGAAGATGTTCTACAATTCCAGGGCGAACGAGAGTTTTGCCATGCAGGATTGCCATGCGGCGAGCCGCGACCAGCTTGCGAGCAATCTGAAGACGAGCATAGGCACGGAGATGGTTCGCCGCTTCCACGAGAACAAAATTCAACGTCCGGGGACGTCCCCTGAGCAGGCATCCGTCAATCGTTGAGGCTCGACCGGGTGATCGCGTGAGCATTGCGCCGTCGGTTCATGCGATCACAATCGTCATGATCCGTAAGGATACGTGAATTGACCGGCGGGTCTGGCAGGAGGAGAGTGATGCGTGGCCGACAGCATTGGTTGCTCCCTCTGAGAAACTGAGGCCCCGGAAGGGGCCTCTTTTATTGAGTGGATTTCTCGGGAAGATCATCAGATCCGGAGGCTCTCCAGAAGCTTCTGGTACGGTTCGCGACGCTCGCGGTATTTCAGGAGCAGTTGCCTCTCGATGTATTGCTTCTGTTCGATCTCGATCCCGCTGCGTTCAAGACAAAGTATGTCCTCGCCAAACTGGAAGTCTATGTTCGTCAGCGTTCGCGCCACCCATAGTATCTTCAAGTCTTTCTCCGTCAGCATACCTCCGTCGCCATCTGTCGCGGAGCCTGGATGCGTCAAAGCATCTTTATCGACTGCCATGTTCCCCCCCCAAGCCCCTTGAATCGACTGTGAAATGATACCCATCAAGCAGACTGGCGGGCAATGAGGGCAGCCTAAGCTTGCGGATTAAAGCGCTCGCCCCAAGTCAGTAATCCCAAGGAGTGAGCGCCATCAGGCTCATATGTCCGTCGGCGGCTCCATGATGCCGAATCGCTTCGCGGGAGGAGATATGACGCTTCCCAAGCCCGAAAATCCTTAACAGCGTCTTTATCCGTGGCTGCCCTTAGGGAGTAATACGTACCCCTTAGTGATTAGATCCAAGGACCCTCCCTTGATCAACTTAGATCTTTGCTTCCTGATAGATGTGGATGGGCTGATCGCGTAGAGTTTTTGAGGGGGCTGAGTAATGATCCAAGATCATTCTAAGCATGCTGCAGTGTCTGACCAGATGGCTGATCGCTGCATGAATAATGTTGCTTATAGGTATGAAACAGAGTTGCTTTGCGGTAACGCGCTGCTGCAGGCGGGGCTCGCGCAACTCTTGTCAGGTACCTGCTTCGAGGTGCTCGAAGGGAGCTCGAAGGAGCCTTCGACCTCACAGCCTCGCACACAATCGGAGCCCGCCCTCTACATCGTGGACGCCACCGGCTCCTCCGAGCAGGCCCTCGAGTTCGTCCGGGACGTCAAGGCACGGCATCCTGCTGCGCGGGTCGTGGCGATCGGCAATCAGCCCGACTGGCAGTCCGTACACGCGGCGGTGTCCGCCGGCGTCGACAGCTTCTGCCTCGCCACGAGCGGCCGTGAGGTCCTGATCAAGTCCCTCGAACTCACGATGCTGGGCGAGAGGATCCTGCCCGGATCGCTCGTTCGGACATTGCTCGACAAGGAGCCGACGCACGCCGGCACCGCTGACGTCATCCCGTTGTCGGATCATCGCGCTCCCGACCCGAAGGCTCAAAAGCTGTCGCCCCGTGAGACCGTGATCCTGCAGTCGCTGATGGGTGGCGATCCGAACAAGGTCATTGCGAGGAAGCTCGATATCACCGAGGCGACGATCAAGGTTCACGTCAAGGCAATCCTGCGCAAGATCGGCGTGGCCAACCGCACCCAGGCCGCCATGTGGGCGACGGGAAATCTCAAGGAGACCGGGCGGCCGGCGGGAGAGTTCCACGAGGTGCGGCGGTTGAGCTGAACGCGCCTGGACGCATTCTGCGAAATCCATCGACGGCGCACCCTACATTGCGATCGTCATCCTTGCAGCGCGGCAAGGAATGACAGGGCGGTGGCCGCGATATTGATGCCTGCGATGATGAAGAGCAGAGCCACCGACACGGGGAACGGCGGCGTCGGCCGTTCGTATTCCTTCTGATGATCTATCGCCTTCATGGCATTCTCCTCTCGACCGCACCCGGCAGAGCCCACGATGGCGCGATGAGCGCCATGACGCTGTGACGTGCTTCACAGCCGCGCGCCTTTCGTGACGTTCAGGAGAGAGCGCGGGGCGGCATGCCAGGACACGCTGTCACTCGACCTCAAGGGCCGCTGCCGCGAGCGACGGACACGCAGCGGGAGCCGACCAGACAGCGGGCAACGTCCTTGGTCGGTGCCCATCCGGGCCCCGGTGCTTCACCCATGTCGCAATAGGCACCCGATGCGACAAACCGGTCGTAGGTCGTGGCGCTCGTGCTGAGAACGATGGAGCCCTGTGTCGCGACAAGGTTTTGCGCCTGACTGCACGCCATCGCAGTGGTCAGCTGACGGCTTTGCGCCCACGCGCCCGTCCCGATGCCGATAAAGCCGATGACGGCACATATGCGTTTCATCTGTTTCATAGCCCAACTCCGTCGCCAGCAGATCGCGCTGCCATTCGCGGTTACGAGACGGACAGCGCGATCAGCGACAGGACGGCCGCGAGGACATTCATCGCCACGGCGGTTCCTGCCAGACACAGGGAGATCGGGATGCGATGCCGTTCGAGCTCTGAACCGTCGTCACCGAGGGAGACGGCCTTGCCGGAAAGCTGAGTGCCTCTCGTGATCACTGTCCTTCTCCTTCCAAAGCGGAGATCGCGGTTGCGCTAGGAAGAGGATGCCTCCGAACCGCCAGGGCGGCGGTGCGATCCCGCACGCTCGGATCCGCGCCCATCTCAGCGAGTTCGCCCAATGGCGCCTGCCAGGGTCGGACAGCTTTCCCGCTCAAGCTGACATGGTCGAGCCATATTGGTCCGCTGTCCTGCGGTGGTCGTTCACATGACCAATTCATAAGAGGGAATGATGGCTTACATTCAATGGGAGAAGCCGTTCTTCGTGGATCTTGCGACGGGAGATATCGTCCCGGCCGGGACGGAGGAAGCCGTCCCCCTGCCGACCTATGGAAACTACGGCGGAGGCGGGTATTCCGCCGGCGCGTTCGGCGGGGAACCGCTCACCACGCCGTCAGGCGAGCCGCTCACCCAGGACGAGCTCACGCAGCTGGGGGCATCTCAAGCCCCGCGCGATGCCCTCGATTATCGCTTCTACCTGCATGACATCGCGTCGAACGATGTCGGCGAGCCTTATGATGCGGAACAGGCGGAGGCCGATGCGGCGTTGGTCGAGGAACTGATCGACCTGGATGCGCGCTACGATCCCGAGGCGAGCTTGTATGCGGGCGGCGCGACCTTGGGGATGATCGGCCGTCTCGCCCTCAACGATCAGCTCGACGCGCTGTCTCTGCCTCTCCTGGTCGCGGCCACGGAGGACGCCGTCGGCGACGTCCGGTACGGGCTCGAGAACCTGCCGCAGCAGGAGCTCGTGTCCGCCCTCGGCCTGCTGTTCGAGCCGACCGCGGAGGAAGGCGTGTTCGCGTTCGACTTCGACGTGACCACCACGTCGCTCGACGAGGAGATCGTCGAGTACCTCGCGTTGAACGCCCTGAACGATGCCGTCGATTCCGGCGAGACCGATGACGTTCCCCTCGACACGGGATTGCCGTTCAGCGGAACCAGCGATTACCGGCTCACCTTCAACGTGGCCACCCGCGACCTCGACTTCGTGTCGGTCTGACGGGAGGCGCGGGCCATCCCGAGGCGGTTGGTGCGGACGGCGGGGATCGAACCCGCACGGGCAAGCCCGAGGGATTTTAAGTCCCTTGCGTCTACCAGTTTCGCCACGTCCGCGCTGACTTGAGGGTTATCGGGCCGGGGCCGGGAGCGCAAGGGCCAACCCCCGCCTGTCCCGTCACTCCGGCGTGCGGAAGCCGTAGAGCCAGTCGTAGCTCCGGGTCATGCCCTCGGGGCCGAGACGGCGCATGACCAGGTTGCGCCCGAATCCCACGAGGCCGCCCGCATGGTAGATGCGCCCGTTCCGGCGCGCCTCTTGCTGCACCCGGCCGGCGCGGGCAAGGCGCTCCTTCTCGTAGGCCGCGAGAGCCCGGGGGACGTCCGGCCGGTCCCGGCCCAGGAGAGTGCCGAGGGTGGCGGCGTCCTCGATGGCGAGCGCCGCCCCCTGGGCCAGGAAGGGCAGGACCGGGTGGCCCGCGTCTCCGAGAAGGGCGATGCGGCCCCGGGCGAGGCGCCCGGCCGGATGGTCGAACAGGGACCAGCGCAGCCATTCGGAGGGCTGCGCCAGGAGGGCCCGCAGGGCAGGGGCGGCGGAGGCGTAGACCTTCAGGAGCGCGTCCCGGTCGCCCGGGGCGGCCCAGCCTTCGACAGGCGTGGGGTTCCGCTCGATCGCCACCACGTTGACGAGCCGGCCGCCGGCGATCGGATAATGCACCACGTGGCCCCTCGGCCCGAGCCACAGGCCGGTCTCGTCCCCGGCAAGCTCCGCAGGCGCCGCGTCCCGCGCCAGGGTGGCGCGCCAGGCGATGACGCCGCGATAGGCCGGAGGCGTCCCGTCGCCCAAGGCGTGCCGGACCTTCGACCAGATTCCGTCGGCGCCGAGGATCAGGTCGGCCGCATGGCTCTCCCGCGCGCCGCCGGCGGACATCCAGGCGAGGCGCGCCGCGTCCGGCCCGTCCTCCACATTCTCGACATTCCGGCCCATGACGAGGCGGATGCCCGGCTCCGACCGGACGGCGTCGAGCAGGACGGTCTGGAGATCGGCCCGGTGCACGACCCAATAGGGCGCTTCGTAGCGCTCGCGCATGAAGGCCCCGAGGGCCACCTGGCCGATGGGCTTGCCCGAGCGGAGATCGCGCACGACCACCCGCTGCGGCTCCGTGGCGACCCGGCGCAGGGCGGCCCCGAGCCCGAGCCGGATCAGGATCCGGCTGGCATTGGGCGAGAGCTGGAGCCCGGCCCCGACCTCGGAGAAGCCGGTCCGGCGCTCGACGAGGGTGACCGCATGGCCCTGCCGGGCGAGCGCCAGGGACACTGTGAGGCCGCCGATGCCGGCGCCGACGACCGCGATCGACAGGCCGGACATCTAGAGCCTCGGGCCGGGAGCGGGCGCTCGCCTGCGGGACTTGAAGCACGCCGTCATCGGGCTGCGCATCGTTCGGGAATGCACGGCGCTTTTAGCGCGAGGCGGGAGAGGTCGCGAAATCGGGCTCCCACTTGCATTCCGCCGGGCGGGCCTCGTCGGCCTTGAGGGAGGGATCGTACTTGAACAGGGTCGAGCAATAGGAGCAGACGGTCTCGCTGTCGTAGCCCATGTCGATGAAGATGTGCGGGTGGTCGAAGGGCGGCGTCGCCCCGATGCACATGAACTCCTTCGAGCCCACGTGAATGACGGGAACGCCCGGATCGTTGTGGAAGTGGGGAGTGCCTTTGTCGGCCATGGACGTCGCTCTTGAAGGGATGAAATCGGCCGGCACCATAATGGCCGATCGCCCATGCGCCTAGCGCAAAATTTCGGGAACCCAGACCCGGTTTGCCGGCGTCCGTTCCGGCGCCGGGCTTGGTCGCCCCGATCGCGTCCGGCCTGCCACCCGGCCTCATCACCAGCCCTGTGCCGGTGTTCCCGAGATGTGAGGCGCGGCGCCTTTCAGACCCCGCGACGTCATCACCGGGCTTGTCCCGGTGGTCCCGATTGCGTAAAGCGCCGCGCTCTTCCGATCGGGATGGCCGGCACAAGGCCGGCCATGACGTGGGAGTGTATGAGCTGGGACGGCGGCATCCTCGGCCGGGGGGTAGGCGCCGCCGCGTACGCTCCACGAACGGCAAGACACCACGAATGCCAGGACTTGAGCCCGGGCAATTGTATTCGGGCCGGCGGACACCGAGCCTTGCCTGCGCAGACGTGCAGGCAAGGCTCGTTTTCGTTTGCCGCATTTTTTAACGGCGCACCGGATCCACTTCGCCGAAAAATGCTCTAGGGTGCGCCGCATCCGGCAACCTCCCGTGCAACCTCCCTTGGGATCCATGCGCTATTTCAATTCCGACGGCGTGAGCATCGCCTATATCGACGTCCCGCCCCACGAGGGCGAGGGCGATCCGATCCTTCTCATCCACGGCTTCGCCTCGACCCATGCGGTGAACTGGGTGAACACGCTGTGGGTCAAGACCCTGACGCGGGCCGGCTACCGCGTCGTCGCCTTCGACAATCGCGGCCATGGGGAGAGCGAGAAGCTCTATGAGCCCGAGGCCTACGATTCCTACCGCATGGCCGAGGACGGGCGGCGGCTGCTCGATCATCTGGGCATCGCGCGCGCCGACGTGATGGGCTATTCCATGGGGGCGCGCATTGCCGCCCATATGGCGGTCGCCACGCCGGACCGCATGCGCTCCATGCTGCTCGGAGGGCTGGGCATCCATCTGGTCGAGGGCGTCGGCCTGCCGCTCGGCATCGCAGACGCCATGGAGGCGCCCTCCCTCGACGTTCTGACCGACCCGATGCAGCGCATGTTCCGCGCCTTCGCCGACCAGAACAAGGCCGACCGCCGGGCGCTCG
>DASZBB010000195.1:0-2788 GCA_035944695.1 Microvirga sp.
CGAACCCGCCGGGAATATGCACGAACTGGCGCAGGCCTGCGGCCCGGATCAGGGCATCGAGAAACTTTGGCACGTACTCGCCGAAGGGCACCAGATGAACCTTGTCGTAGGCGCCGAGGATCGTGCCCTTCTCGTCGATCACCTGGATGGCGTTGTAGAACTTGCCGACCGCCTCGCCGGGCAACGGGTCGTCCATGCGGGCCGCCCCTGTGATCAGGACGGAGCCCGGCCCGAGCAGCGTGGCGATCTGCGCCAGCGAGCCGGCATCGCGATGGAGCAGGAAGGGAAAGGCCGATTCCGGCCATATGATGTGTGTCGGGGTGGCGCCACCGTCCGGGCCCCGGCTCGCGCTCAAGCCAAGGTAATGCCGCATGATGGCGTCCCGGTTGCGCGGGTTGAACTTGGCGTCCTGCGGTAGGTTGGGCTGCATGATGCGCAGGCGCACATCCGCCACGGAGGGCACGGCCTCCGCAGGAACGCGCCAGAGACCGAAAGCCGCAAGGGCGACGAGAAGACCCGCCGCGAGACCCGGAGCCGTCCAGCGGGCCAGCATGGTCTTGCCCGTGAGAAGGACCGCGGGCGCGGCGCCGATGAGGAGACTCAGGAAGGTCAACCCATAGAGGCCGACCAGGGAGGCCGATTGCATCAGCCACAGGTTCTGGCCGAGCGCCATGCCGGGATTGTTCCAAGGGAAGCCGGTGAAGAGATGGCCGCGCAAGACCTCGCTGACGGTCAGGCCAAGGGCGAAGGCAAGGATCCGCCACGCATCGGGCAGCCAGAGCAGACGGGCCAGCACAAAACCGAAGGCGGGAAAGAAGGCGAGCAGGGCAGGCAGGCCCAAAACCCCGAACGGCATCGCCCAGGCGAACTGGTCCGCTTCCACGAGAAAGGCCGCACCGAGCCACCAGAGCCCGGCGACGAAATAGCCGAAGCCCCAGAACCAACCCAGCATGGCCGCGCCCCTGAGCGGAGCCCATCGGGGGGCATCCCCGGCCGAGGTGCCGTCGAGAAGCCAGATGGCGGGGGCGAGGGATACGATCAAAGCCGGCAGAAAGCCGAATGGCGGCATGCTCAGCGCGCCGACCGCGCCTGCCGCAAAGGCGGCAAGCCATCGGCGCCAGCCTCGCAGGAGGCCGACGCGCTTCGCCAGGAGCCTCATTCCGCGGCAGCGCTTTCAGGGCGCGACGCGACCAGGTTTCCCTCGCTGATTTCCACCTCCGTCGAGGCCGGGCTGCGGCGATGGACGCGCAGGCGCTTCACGCGCCGGGGATCCGCGTCCAAAACCTCGAATTCCAGGCCCGACGGTCCCTCGATCACCTCGCTGCGGGAGGGGACGCGGCCGGCGAGCGTGACGATGAAGCCGCCGATCGTGTCGATGTCCTCGGCGCCTTCCTCCTCGGTCAGGTCGAGGCCGAGCACCTCCTTGACCTCGTCGAGGCTGGCGCGGGCATCGGCGATATAGGTGCCGTCGGCTGCCGGCACGATGGTGAGGGTGGAATCCTCGTCGTGCTCGTCCTCGATGTCGCCCACCACCATCTCGACCAGATCCTCGATGGAGACGAGCCCGTCGGTGCCGCCATACTCGTCGATGACGAGGGCCATGTGCGTGCGGGTCGCCTGCATGCGCACCAGAAGGTCGATGGCCGGCATGGAGCGCGGCACGAACAGGACCGGACGCAGGATATTGGCGGAAGACAGCGCCATCGACAGGTCGATCTGGCCCAGGCTCGGCAGGGGAGCCTCACCGCCGGATCCCACGGACGCCCCGCCATCCGCCCGCATGGCGATGAAATCGAGGAAGTCGCGGATGTGGACCATGCCCTTGGGGTCGTCCAGAGTCTCGCCATAGACCGGCAGGCGGGAATGGCCGGCCGTGCGGAACAGGCTGAGCAGTTCGCCGAGATTGGTGTCGGCCGCCACCGCCACGATATCGGCGCGGGGCACCATCACGTCCTCCACCCGGATGCGGTGGAAGGAGAGCACGTTCTTGAGCATCGCCCGCTCCTGGGGCGAAAAGTCGGTATCCTCGACGGTTTCGGCGAGGACGTCCTCAAGATCGTGGCGGATGGATTCGCGGGGTTTCAGGCCGAGGCGGGTCAGGACCCGGTCGTACCAATGGTCGCGTGTGTCGTCTGTCTCGGCCAGGGTTCGGACAGGGCGTTCGCTACGACTTCGATCTTCGTTCATTGCTTTGGGTTGTCAGCCGTTCAAGCTGCCATATCGCGATAGGGATCGGCGATGCCAAGACTGGCAAGCGCCTTGACCTCGAGACCTTCCATGATGTCCGCCTCCGCTTCGACCTCGTGGTCGTAGCCGAGGAGATGCAAAACTCCATGAACGATCAAATGGGCAAAATGATGCGCGAGCTCCTTGGATTCCTCCTCGGATTCGCGCACCAGGGTTTCGTAGGCTAATGCAATATCGCCCAAATGGCGAGGGCCCGTCGCACCGGGCTGCTCGGGGGCCGGGAAGGAGAGCACGTTGGTGGGCTTGTCCTTGCCCCGCCAGGTGCGGTTCAATTCCCGGATCTGGGCGTCGTCGGTGAGCATGACGCTCGCCTCGAAATCGCCGTCCGCCTCGTAGGTCACGGCAAGGGCAGCCCCAGCCGCCTTCTGGGCCAGGGCCTCTGCGCCCTCGAGGCGGTCCCAATCGCCCGCCTCGATCATGATATCGAGCGTGATCACGGCCTGCGGTCCCGGTAATCCTGGCGCGGCGGCTCCGGCGGGGCTTCACGCGCCGCCTTGTCGTAGGCGGTCACGATGCGGCGCACGAGGTCGTGGCGCACCAC
>DASZBB010000196.1:0-6580 GCA_035944695.1 Microvirga sp.
GCGCCAGGAGCGTCAGGCAGGCGGGTTTGCCATAAATCGGCCCCGATGTTCCTCGTTTTCGATACCGTTCTTTAATTCAATCCCGGCACTTATCGCTGGGAAGGGGGCTGTTGCGGACGCTCGTCCGCCGCTCCCATGATCGCAACACCTAACCGGGAAGAGCCTGCGCTCATGTTCTCTCGCCGTACCCTCCTGACCGGATCGCTCGCCCTGATCTTCACGCCGGCTACCGGAGCCCTGGCCCAGCAGTTCGCCCAGAGCCAGGCCGAGTGGTCGCAGAACTACGAGGCGGTGTCCCGCACCCGCGTGCAGCGCACCTCGACCCCGATGCTGTCGGCGGAGGCGCTCGCCGCCACCGAGCAGATGATCGAGTACTACCGCAACATCGCGGCCCGCGGCAGCTGGCAGCCGGTCCAGGGCGTCCAGGGCCTGCGCGTCGGCTCGAAGAGCCCGGCCGTCATGGCCCTGCGCCAGCGCCTCATCATCACGGGCGACCTCGATCCGGCCGCGGGCGAATCGCCGATCTTCGATTCCTACGTCGAGGCCGCCGTCCGCCGCTTCCAGGCCCGCCACGGCATCAGCTCCACCGGTACCATCACGGCCCCGACGGTGGCCGCCATGAATGTGCCGGTCGAGATGCGCATCCGCCAGCTCGAGATCAACGTGGCCCGCCTGCGGACCCTCGTGGGCAGCGGGCTTCCCAACCGCTACGCTGTCGCCAACATCCCGGCCGCTCTCGTGGAGACGGTGGAGGGCGGGGTCGTCCACACCCGCCACGCCGCCGGCGTCGGCAAGATCGACCGCCAGTCGCCGCTGCTGAACTCCAAGGTGGTCGAGGTCAACTTCAACCCGTTCTGGACGGCACCCGCCTCTGTGGTGAAGAAGGACCTCATCCCGAAGATGCAGAAGGAACCGAATTACCTGGCCGAGAACCGGATCCGGATCTTCAACGCGGCCGGCCAGGAGGTCCCCTCCAGCCAGATCAACTGGTTCTCGGACGAGGCGACCCGCTACCGCTTCCGCCAGGATCCGGGCGGCGACCTGAACTCCATGGGCTTCGTGCGCATCAACATCCCGAACCAGCACGGCGTCTACATGCACGACACGCCCTCCAAGGGCATCTTCGGCGACGATTTCCGGTTCGTCTCCTCGGGCTGCATCCGCATCCAGAACGTGCGCGACTACATCGAGTGGCTCCTCAAGGACACCCCCGGTTGGACCCGCGAGCAGATCGACGCCACCTTCAAGTCGGGTGAGCGCATCGACGCCCGCCTGGCGCAGCCGGTGCCGATCCACTGGATCTACATGACCGCCTGGGCGACCCCGGACGGCCTCGTGCAGTTCCGCGACGACATCTACAACAAGGACGGCCTCGGCAACGCCATCCCGGTCGCCAGCCGCACCCCGACCGAGCCGGACGAAGAGATGTTCCTGCAGAACTGAGGTTTTGCGCGACTTCAAGTCTGATCGTCACGTCATCACCGGCCTCGCGCCGGTGATTTCGTTTCCGCGAGGCGCGGCGTTCCCCCGATCCGGATGACCGGCACGAGCGGCGGCGCCCTCAAGCCGTCCGTGCGACCTAATCCTCGAAGCGGCCCGGGTTGTCGCGGTCGCGGTCGTACCGCCGTACGCCCGGGAACGACGGCAGCCAGGACTCGCGGCGGACGGTCCAGCCTTCGTAGGTGGGCTCGAATTGGTCCGGCGCGTCCAGGCACCCCAGATGCACTTCGACCTCGTCGCCGGTGCGTGCGAAAACGGACGAGCCGCAGCGGGGGCAGAAAAACCGCCCGGCATAGTCGCGTGTTTCGCCCTCGACCGTCACCGCATCCTGCGGGAAGATCGCGGAGGCGGAAAAAACGGCCCCGTGATGCTTGCGGCAGTCGAGGCAATGACACAGGCCGACCCGGTACGGACAACCCGACGCCACGATCCGGACGTTGCCGCACAGGCAACCGCCTGTGAACCGGTCCATGCTGCATCTCCTCTGAAGGCCAGCGGTCGGAATGGTTACACCGGCCGGCGCCGTCAGGGCAATTGCCCGCCACGGGGCCTGACCTGGGACGTCGGCTTTCCTCCGAGCCGTTGCATTTCCGCAACCTCGCCGTCATGTCTCCGGAACGGGTTGGCGCCCCTGAGCCAGCCATGATAAAGGCCTGGGCCATATCGGATCGAGCGGCCGGTTCCAGCCGGGCCCACAGGAACACGAGGGTGACCCATGAGCGCGAGTGAAGCGGCACGCAGCCATCTCTCCAACAGCTTTTTTTCGGCAAGCCTCGCCGACAGCGATCCCGAGATCGCCCGCGCCATTGGGCTCGAACTCGGCCGCCAGCGCGACGAGATCGAGCTGATCGCCTCCGAGAACATCGTGTCCCGCGCCGTCCTGGAGGCTCAAGGCTCGGTGATGACCAACAAGTACGCGGAAGGCTATCCGGGCCGCCGCTACTACGGCGGCTGCCAGTTCGTGGACATGGCCGAGGAGCTCGCCATCGAGCGCGCCAAGCGCCTCTTCGAGTGTCGGTTCGCCAACGTTCAGGCCAATTCCGGCTCCCAGGCCAACCAGGCCGTGTTCATGGCCCTCATGAAGCCCGGCGACACCTTCATGGGCCTCGACCTCGCCTGCGGCGGCCACCTGACCCACGGCTCTCCGGTCAACATGTCGGGCAAGTGGTTCAACGTGGTAAGCTACAAGGTGCGCGAGAGCGACCAGATCATCGACATGGACGAGGTGGCGGAGCTTGCCCGCACCCACCGACCGAAGGTGATCGTGGCCGGCGGCTCGGCCTATTCCCGATTCTGGGACTTCGCCCGCTTCCGCGAGATCGCCGACGAGGTCGGCGCCTTCTTCATGGTGGACATCGCGCATTTCGCCGGGCTCGTGGCCGGCGGGGCCCATCCGTCGCCGTTCCCGCATGCGCACGTGGTCACCACCACCACCCACAAGACCCTGCGCGGCCCGCGCGGCGGCATGATCCTCACCAACGACGAGGACATCGCCAAGAAGGTCAATTCCGCGATCTTCCCCGGCCTCCAGGGCGGCCCGCTCATGCACGTGATCGCCGCGAAGGCAGTGGCGTTCGGCGAGGCCCTGCGCCCCGAGTTCAAGCTCTATGCCCGCTCGGTGGTGGACAACGCCAAGGTGCTGGCCGATACCATGCTGGCGGGCGGCTATGCCATCGTGGCCGGCGGCACGGACAACCACCTGATGCTGGTCGACCTGCGCCCGAAGAAGCTCACCGGCAAGGCGGCGGAAGCGGCCCTGGGCCGGGCCCACATCACCTGCAACAAGAACGGCGTCCCCTTCGATCCGGAAAAGCCGATGGTCACCTCCGGCATCCGCCTCGGCACCCCGGCGGCCACCTCGCGCGGCTTCGGCGTGGCCGAGTTCAAGAAGGTGGGCGAGCTGATCGTCGAGACCCTGGACGGGCTCGCCAAGCACCGCGAGGAGGCGAATGCGTCGGTCGAGGAATCGGTGAAGAGCCGGGTCCACGAGCTGACCCGCCGGTTCCCGATCTACGGGTGAGGTTTAGGCCGATCCATGCGTTGTCCCTATTGCGGGAGCCTGGACACCCAGGTGAAGGATTCCCGCCCCACGGACGATTCCTCGTCCATCCGACGCCGCCGCATCTGCCCGGATTGCGGCGGCCGCTTCACGACCTTCGAACGCGTGCAGCTGCGTGAGCTGACGGTGCTGAAGCGCTCCGGCCGGCGGGTGCCGTTCGACCGGGACAAGCTGCAGCAATCGGTGGAGGTCGCGCTCCGCAAGCGCCCGGTGGATCCGGAGCGGGTGGAGCGGATGATCAACGGCATCGTGCGCCAGCTCGAGAGCATGAGCGACGGAGAAGTGCCGAGCGAGACGGTGGGCGAACTCGTCATGGAGGGGCTCAAGGGCCTCGACGATGTCGCCTATGTGCGCTTCGCCTCCGTGTACAAGAACTTCCGCGAGGCCAAGGACTTCGAGGAAATCCTTGGCAAGCTGGCCGAAGGGGAAGGCGAGGACGACCTGCCGCCTCCGCCCAAGAAGAAGCGCGCGCCGAGCGAGCAATGAACGCCGCCGGCGCCGAGGGGCTGTCACCTGAACGGAGAACGCGGGACGAGCGCTTCATGCACCTGGCCGTGGCGCTGGGCGAGCGCCACCTCGGCCTGACCTGGCCCAACCCGTCGGTCGGAGCGGTGCTGGTCGATGAGAGCGGCGCGGCGCCGGTCGTCCTTGCCCAAGGCATCACCCAGCCCGGCGGCCGGCCCCATGCGGAGCGCATGGCCCTGGAGGCAGCGGGCGAGCGGGCCCGCGGGGCGACGCTCTACGTGACGCTCGAGCCCTGCGCGACCCGCAGCAGCCGCAGCCATGGGGCCTCATGCAGCGACCTGATCGTGGCCGCCGGGATCGGCCGGCTGGTGGTCGGCGTGGCCGACCCGAGCCCCTTCGCCGCCGGTCAGGGCCCTGAGCGATTCGGCCGCGCGGGAATTCCGATGTCGGTCGGCTGCCTGGCAGCGGAGGGCGCGAGGCTCCATCGCGGCCACATCACCCGCATCTTGAAGGGACGTCCGGCGGTCGCGGTGAAGCTCGCGCGCAGCACCGAGGGGTTCGCCGGCTCGCGACAGGGGCCGCGCCTGATGCTCACGGGCGAGATCACGAACGGGAAGGTCCACCTGATGCGCGCCCATGCGGACGCGATCATGGTCGGAATCGGCACGGTGCTGGCCGACGACCCGCTCCTGAACGTCCGCCTGCCGGGCCTGGGGGCCCGCTCGCCGGTGCGCATCGTGGTCGATTCTCATCTGCGCACACCTCCGAGCGCCCGCGTGGTCGCCGGGGCACGGGAGATTCCCACCTGGATCGTCACGACCGTGGCCGCTCCGGTCGACGCCGAGCGGATGCTGACCACGCTTGGCGTCGAGGTTCTGCGGGTTTCGGCCGACGAGAGCGGACATGTCGCGCTGGAAGAAGCAATGCAGCTTCTCGGCACGCGCGGGCTCACCCGCGTCTTCTGCGAAGGAGGTCCCGAACTCGCGGATGCACTGGCGAAGGCCGATCTCGTCGATGAACTGGTCCTGATCACCGGCCGCTCGGCCAGGGGCCAGGGCGACGTGCCGGCGCTTGGTCTGGCTCTGCAGGACCGAATGGAATTTCTGAATGCCTGGGCCGAGGAGCAGATCGGCCCCGATCTTTTCATGTTTTGGGAGAGACCCTGATGTTTACGGGTATCGTCACCGATGTCGGTGAGATTGCAAGCGCCGAAGGGGCTCAGGGAACCCTGAAGCGCCTGCGTGTTCATTCGTCCTACGACCCTGCGACCATTGCGCTGGGCGCCTCCATCGCCTGCGGCGGCCCGTGCCTGACCGTGGTCGCGGTCGGCCCGCGCGAGGGCGGCTGCTGGTTCGACGTGGATGCCGCGGCCGAGACGCTCGAGCGTACCACCGTGGGCGAATGGGAGGCCGGTACCAGGATCAACCTGGAGCGCTCCCTGAAGATCGGCGACGAACTCGGCGGCCATATCGTGACCGGGCACGTGGACGGCATCGCCACCATCGTGGCGAAGGAATCGATCACCGGCGGCGACGATCCCTGGGGACCGACGGCCCGCTTCACCATCAAGGCGCCGCCCGCGCTGGCGCCCTTCATCGCGGAGAAGGGCTCCGTGTGCCTCGACGGCACGTCGCTCACGGTGAACGCGGTGAACGACGACATGTTCTCGGTCCTCATTATCCCGCATACGCTTTCCGTCACCACTTGGGGCGACCGGCAGGTGGGCGACAAGCTCAACCTCGAGGTCGATCTCATGGCCCGCTATGCGGCGCGGCTTGCGGATGCGCGCCGGGCGGGGTAGGTGAACGCCTCACGTTTCCCGATTTGCAAGGGCTCCGTCCTCATCCTGGTCTGCCGGAAATAAGAGCCAAGGGCTCGCAATCCTCGCAGGGAGAAACTCCGGACGTCATGGCCGGGCTCGTCCCGGCCATCCCGATCCTGTGAAGCGCCGCGCTTCTCGCATCGGGATCACCGGCACGAGGCCGGTGATGACGGGCGGGTTGAATTTCCGGTCTCCTTCAGGATGAAGGCGGTTGCTCACGCAAGTCCTTTGAAGAGTCTGACATGGTCGCGCCTTCCGACAAGCCGAAAAGCCCCCGTCCGCCGGTGCCCGGCGCCCGCATCCTGGTCGTGGAGGCCCGCTTCTACGACGCCATCGCCGACGAGCTTCTGCGCGGTGCGCAGCTCGCCGTCGAGACGGCGCAGGCCACCATGGACCTGCTGACCCTGGACGGCGCACTGGAAATTCCGGCCACCATCGCGATCGCGCTCGATGCCGCCGAGAAGGCCGGCAAGCCGTACGATGCCGTCGTGGCGCTGGGCTGCGTGATCCGCGGCGAGACCGGCCATTACGACATCGTGGCCGGCGAGAGCGCCCGCGCCCTGATGGACCTCTCCGTCGCGCGCCGCATTCCGCTGGCCAATGGCATTCTCACGGTCGAGAATGAGCAGCAGGCCTGGACCCGCGCGAGCGTGAATGAATTGAATAAGGGCGGTGGAGCGGTGGACGCGGCTCTGGCCGTCCTGCGCATCAAGAAGAACCTGGAGGCCTGATCA
>DASZBB010000197.1:0-9403 GCA_035944695.1 Microvirga sp.
TCCGGTTGGGGCTGAAATCCCGCCCGACGGCAGCCGATTCTGTCGTGCGATACGGCATCCGAACTCAGTCCCGGTTGTCGGCCACCGGATAGCCCTCGAAATTCTTCAGGGTCTTCAGGACGAAGGTCGTGTGAATCCGCCCGATTCCGAACCCTGGATCGGCCAAATAGGCCTCGGTCAGGGCCTCGTACGCGGCAAGGGTCGGCGCCACGATCCGGGCGATGTAGTCGTATTCCCCATTGACGACCTGCAACTCGACGACAGCAGGACTGGCTGTCAGAGCGCGCTCCAGCCTCTGGCGGGTGCCGGTCGAAGGATCGCGCATGCTGATCCCGGCGAGCGCGATGATGTCGTGGCCGAGAGCGGCAGGCTCGATCACGGCCGTGTAGCCGCGGATCACACCCTTCTGCTCCAGACGCCTGACCCTTTCGAGACAGGGGCGCGCCGAAAGCCCGACCCGTTCGGACAGAGCCTGGTAGGTGATGCGTCCGTTGTCACGAAGCGCATCGAGGATCAGGAGGTCGATCCGGTCGAGAGAGGGTTTGACGCTGCGGCTCAGCAGCTTCGAGGGCGGCTTCATGATTCAGCTCGAACGGGACCCACGTGAAGGTGGAGTGGGTCCGGTGACGGGTTGTCAGGTCTCTATCCTACGAGGCAGGAGCCTTGCAATTCCACATAAGGGCGGAGGCGGGTATCCGGTGGCGCCACCCCCGAGAACGGTCGGAGAACCGGACGAGAGACGAAAAATCACTCCGAGGCGCGTCAAAATATAATGACATTTCGTTACAATTGTGTATGGTAACTCAACGTTGCTTTGCACAGTTTTATATCATTTCACTGTTGAACCAGTGCCGTCCATGGATATGACTCTACGTCATCTATAAGGGGGCAGAATCAGTGAACTTTCTGTCGGAGGCGGATGTCGGCGAGCGTATCGTCGCGCTGTGTCGGTCGCTCAGCGAGGATTGCGAGACTTCGATCATCCTGGACATGTCCCTGACGCATTGCCTCGCCTTCGATTCCATGAAGCTCATGCAGTTCTTCGCCGGCGTCGAGGCGCTGTATCCAGGGGTTGCTCTCGAGGACTGGTTCATCGAGCACAGCACGGACGGCCGGGACACCCTTGGCAATGCCGTCTCCTATCTGATGCAATATCTTGCTCCCCAAGCCGGGAGAGGTTGAAACCGGCTCTCATCTTTGCCAACTAGTAGCGGCCCTCGAGGGGCGCTCCCGTCCCGCGACGGGACTGGAGGTGCTGTTGTGCTGCGGGAATATCTGACCGACCTTCCTCTGATCGCCATTCTGCGCGGGCTCAGGCCGGACAATGCCGAAGCCGTCGGCACCGCTCTGGTTGAGGCGGGCTTTCGCATCATCGAGGTTCCGCTGAACTCGCCGGAGCCGTTCCGCAGCATCGAGATCCTGTCGAAGACCATGCCGGCCAACGTGCTTGTCGGCGCCGGAACCGTCCTCGACCCGGATCAGGTGATCGGCGTCCACGATGTGGGCGGCAAGCTGATCGTCATGCCGCATGCGGATCTCGACGTCATCCGGGCTGCCAAGAAGGCCCGCCTCGTCTGCACCCCCGGCGTGGCGACCCCGACGGAGGCTTTCGCGGCCCTGAAGGCCGGGGCCGATGCGATCAAGATCTTCCCGGCCGAGGCCATTCCTCCGGCAGTCGTGAAAGCGTGGCGGGCCGTCCTGCCGAAAGACGCGCTCGTCCTGCCGGTCGGCGGCATCAAGCCGGACAACTTGAAGCCCTATGTGGATGCCGGCGCCAACGGGTTCGGGCTCGGCTCCGCCCTCTTCACGCCAGCCATGTCGGTCGAGGAGATCGCAGGCAGCGCGCGCGACTTCGCCAGAGCCTGGCGGGATCTCAAGGCCGCCTGAGCTGGCGATCACTCGGAACGACCTGAGCAGGAACCCGCGAGAGCGAAAGCCGTTCTCAGGGAGAATGCTTGTTCATGGAGTTCACGATGAAGAAAACGGTACTGCTTCTTGCGGCTTCGCTTCTCGGCACGGCCGCCTTCGCTCAGGACACCACCACGACCATCAAGAAGGAAGAGGGAATCCTGGGCAGCCAGACGACCATCGAGCGCAAGACCGAGCCGAGCACGACGTCCTCGACCTCGGTCACGACGACCACGGGAACGGTGGGCTGCACCACGGAGACCAAGCAGAAGACGGACGAGTTCGGCGACACGACCACTCAGAAGAAGACCGAGTGCTAATCAAGCCTTCGCAGTGATCGAGCAGGACCCGGCATCGCGCCGGGTCTTTCTTTTGCGGTCATTCAGCGGCGTCGGCCGCTCTGCCCGCCGCGAAAGAACGGGACCGTCAGGAGCCGCCGTCCCGTCTCGTCGGTGATTTCCAGCTCGATATTGCCCGCGTCCGCCAGTTCGTCCCGAAGCTCCTCGACCGTGGCCAAAGCTTCGGCCCGGGCCGCTTCGAGGTCAGGAAGCTCGATTCCCTCCTCGTCTTCATCGACGTCGTAGCCGTCACGGATGTTGAAGAAATAACGCGGCATGGAGATTCAGCTTCGATAGATGTTTGGCGGAAAAGCCCGTGCAGGCGGCAGGTTCAATCCGGCGCCTGCCCTTCTCCTATACACGCATTTTGCCGAAAGCAGGAACGCCGGCAAATCCAGGGGCGTCCATATCCGGCGATGGAGCTTTTTTCAGGCAGTGCGCGTTGATTGGCACGCCAAGGGTAATCGCGGGTCAACCGTCAGGGATATGCTATGATCCGTAACCCTCTCGTTCCCCTCGCGGCCCTCGGCGCAACGGTCGCGCTCGGACTGGCGCCAGCCAGCGCTCAGACCTCCTGCGGCCCGCGCGAACAGCTCGTGAAGCTGCTGGCCGATCAGTACAAGGAAGATCCGGTCGGCATGGGTCTCGCCCAGCCTGGCCAGGTGCTCGAAGTCTTTGCCTCCTCGAACGGATCCTGGACCATGGTGATGACCATGCCGGACGGCAAGGCGTGCATGATCGCGGCCGGCGACAATTGGGAAATGGTGACCAAGATCAAGGGCAACCCGATCTAATCGCAGCCGGCGCGGAACGCGGAACGGAGCGAGGATCCCTCGAACCTCCGAGTGCATCGACGCACCAGTCACGATGCCGAAGAAATCCTGATTTTCCGGGATGCGAGAGTGGCGCGCCCTAGGGGAGTCGAACCCCTCTTTCCTGCGTGAAAGGCAGATGTCCTAACCGATAGACGAAGGGCGCGCAGTCCTTCAGGGGCGGTGCCCGCCGAAGTGGGCGAACCTATAGATGGGTTCGTGACGCATCGCAAGCGCCAGATTTGATTTATTCCGGCCGCGCCGCATCCATGATGCGGACCTCGACCTTCTCGTTGCCGCCCCAGCGATCGATGGAGAGCGTCCCCGCCACATGGAGCATGTTTCCGGTTGCCTGCGACAGGGCGTTTCCGAGCGGCTGGCCGGCGGCCCGGAAGGCAATTCCGCCGATGACGCTGCCGTCGCCGCCGCGAAGCTTCACACGCATGTGCCCGCCGCTGCCGACCTCGCGCGCCTCGACGAGCCGATGCTGCGGGAAGACGAAGACCGGCTCCGGCTGCCCCTGACCGAACGGCCCGGCCCGCTCCAGGGCCGTCACGACGGCGGGCTGCGCGCCGGCAGCCGTGAGCGTGGCGTCGATGGCGAAATTGTCGCGAAGCCGCATGGTGCTCACCGGTTCGGTGAGCTTTTCGGTGACGAAGCCGAGGAAGCGCTCCAGGTCGACCGCCTGGATCGTGACGCCGGCCGCCATGGTGTGCCCGCCGCCCTTGATGGCGAGCCCTGCCTCGACGGCGGCCCGTACCGCATGCCCAAGGTCGACGCCGGGCACGGAACGGCCCGAGCCGGTCGCCGTTCCGTCCGGGTTGAGAGTGAAGGCGAAGGCCGGGCGGCGGAACCGCTCCTTGGTGCGGGCGGAGATCAGGCCGACCACACCCGGGTGCCACTCTGCCGAAGCGGTCACGAGAACCGGCAGGTCCGGCATGCGCTCCAGCGCCATCATCGCCTGAGCCTCGGCTTCCGCGACCGCCACGACCTCGATGGCCTGGCGCTCGCGGTTGAGCCGATCGAGCTCGGCGGCGAGCCTCCCCGCCTGGACGGGATCCTCCGTCAGCAGGAGGCGCGACCCCAGGGCCGCATCGCCGATGCGGCCGCCCGCATTGATGCGCGGTCCCACGAGATAGCCGAGGTGCCAGCTTTCCGGCACGCCGGCGAGTCCGGCCGTGTCGAGGAGCGCCGCCAGACCCACCCGGCGGCGGCTCTTCATGATGGCGAGGCCCTGGCGCACGAACGCCCGGTTGAGGCCGATGAGCGGCACCACGTCGGCGACGGTCGCCAGCGCCACGAGATCGAGGCTGCCCATCAGATCCGGCTCCGGGCGCCCCTGGAAGAAGCCGCGGGTCCGCAGGGTCCGGTTGAGGGCGACAAGGAACAGGAACACCACGCCGGCGGCGCAGAGATGGCCGAGGCCCGAGAGATCGTCCTGCCGGTTCGGGTTCACGATGGCGAGCGCCTCCGGCAGCTGCTCCGGCGCCTGGTGGTGATCGAGAACGATGGGATCGAGGCCGAGGCGCCTGGCTTCCGCGAGAGGCTCGATGCTCGCGGTGCCGCAATCGACCGTGACCAGGACGTCGGCGCCCTGCTCCTTCAGCGCTCGGATGGCATCGACGTTCGGGCCGTATCCTTCGGTGATCCGGTCGGGGATATGGATGGCATAATCCAGGCCGCAGGCGCGCAGATATTCGGCGAGCAGCGCCGCGCTGCAGGCCCCGTCCACGTCGTAATCCCCGAAGATCGCCACCTTCTCGTTGCGCTGCACCGCATCGGCCAGCCGGGAGGCCGCCGGCTCCATGTCGGTGAGTTTATGCGGATCGGGCATGAGGTCGCGCAGGCGCGGGTTCAGGAACCCCTCGGTCTCATGAAGCCCGACCCCACGCCCGGCCAGGACACGGGACAGCACGTCCGGAAGGCCGTGGGTCTGGGCGATGGCGAGCGCGACCGTTCCCTGGGCGGCGTCGCAGCGCTCGACCCAGGTGCGCCCGAGGGCGGAATTGGTGACGCCGAGAAAGGGCTTCGGCAGGTGGAGAGGAGATGATTCGGTCACAGCGGGAGTCTTATCCGCGAATTGTGGTCAAAGCATCCTGCGTCAATGATCGCACCTGCCCGTCCGAGCGCTCAGCCGAGCAGGTGGCGATATTGAATGAACCCGCTGCGGGCGGCCACCTTGTCGTAGAGCGCCTGGGCCGTCGTGTTGGTTTCGTGGGTCAGCCAGTAGACCCGGCTCGCCCCATCGGCCCTCGCCTTCTCGTACACGGCCTCGATCAGTGCGCGCGCCACGCCTCGCCCCCTCGCTTCTTCCGCCGTGAACAGATCCTGCAAATAGCAGTAATGGCCCGTGGTCCAGGTGGAACGATGATAGAGGTAGTGGACGATGCCGACGATCCTGCCGTCGAGAACGGCCGCCAGGCCGTGTACAGGCTCCGCCGGATCGAGGAACCGACGCCATGTCGTCTCCGTGACCTCGGGCGGCACGGACGACTTGTAGAACGTCAGGTAACCCTGCCAGAGCGGCTCCCAGGCAGGCCGGTCGTCGGCGCTGAAGGGGCGGATTTGCAGCATTTCGCTTCCGATCTTGAGAGACGTGGTCCCTCTCCCGTCGTCACCTCCCCGGACTTGATCCGGGGATCAGTGCCGGTGATCCCGACCGGCAAGACGCGGCGCTTCAGACTATCGGGATGGCCGGCACAAGGCCGGCCATGACGGCGGATCGTGCAACTAGTCCAGGTGGAATTTCGACAGTTCCCGGTGCTCGCCATAGATGCGGCGGACGGTACCGGTGGCGGAACGGTACACGACCGTCTCGGTGGTGATCACGTCCTTGCCGAAGTGGACGCCCTTCAGCAGACCTCCATCGGTGACGCCTGTGGCGGCCACGATCACGTCGCCGCGGGCGAGATCCGTCACGTCGTATTTCTTGTTGGGGTCGGTCACCCCCATCTGCAGGGCGCGCGAGCGCTTCTCCTCGGTATCGAGGATCAGGCGACCCTGCATCTGGCCGCCGATGCAGCGCAGCGCGCCGGCCGCCAGAACGCCTTCGGGCGCGGCGCCGATGCCGAGATAGATGTCGATGCCGGTTTCCGCGGGCTTCGTGGTGAAGATCACACCCGCCACATCGCCGTCGGAGATCAGGCGGATGCCCGCGCCGGTCTTGCGGATCGCCGCGATGAGATCCGCATGGCGCGGACGGTCGAGGACGAGGGCGGTGAGCTCGTTTACCTTCACGCCCTTCGCCTTGGCGAGATTGTGAAGGTTCTCTTCCGGAGAGGCGTCGAGATCGACGACGCCGGCCGGATAGCCGGGGCCGACCGCGATCTTGTGCATGTAGACGTCGGGAGCCGCCAGCAGGGTTCCGGCCTCGGCCATGGCCATGACGGCGATGGAGCCCGGCATGTCCTTGGCGCAGAGGGTGGTGCCCTCCAGGGGATCGACCGCGATGTCGACCTTTGGGCCCTGCTTGTTGCCGACCTTCTCGCCGATGAACAGCATGGGCGCCTCGTCGCGCTCCCCCTCGCCGATCACCACGGTGCCGTCGATGGGAAGCTTGTTCAGCTCACGACGCATGGCGTCCACGGCGGCCTGGTCGGCGGCTTTCTCGTTGCCGCGGCCGCGCAGCCTGGCGGAGGCCACCGCCGCGCGCTCGGTGACGCGGACGAGCTCCAGGGTCAGGATGCGCTCGATGATTTGGCCCGGTTGGACGGTAATGCCTTGCGACATGGACGTGTCGTCTCCCTCTTGTGATCGTGTGGGGCCCTTAAGGCCCGGTCGGTTACTCGCGTTCGATGCGGATGACTTGGGGCGGCTCGGCGATAAGACCATCCCCCGAGATCTTTTCCAGGGCCGAGCGGATCGAGGCCTCGGTGGCCGCATAGGTGATGAGCACCAGCGAGACCGGTGCCCCCGAGCGCCCGTGCGGGTCCTTGGTGGCGGCGATCTCGGAGCGCTTCTGCAGGATGCTCTCCAGCGAGATGTCGGCCTCGGCCATGCGGGTCGCCACGCCGGCGGCGACGCCCGGTCGATCATGGACGGTCAGGCGGACGTAATAGCCGCCCTCGTGGCGCTGCATGGGGGCCCGCGGCGCCTTCTCCAGACCGCCGACAGGCGAACCGAAGAGCGGCTGCACGGTGCCGGTCGCCACATCGGCGATGTCGGCCACGACTGCGGACGCCGTGGCATCGCCGCCGGCGCCGGGTCCGATGAGCGTCAGTTCCCTGACCGCATCGGCATCGACGGTGACCGCGTTCGTCACGCCCATTACCTGGGCGATGGAGGACGTCCGGGGCACCATGGTGGGGTGCACGCGCTGCTCGATCCCGGTCTTGGTGCGCTCGGCGACGCCCAGGAGCTTGATGCGGAAGCCGAGTTCCCTGGCCATGGCGAGGTCGAGGGGCGTGATCGAGGAAATGCCCTCCACGTAGATCGCATCGGCGTCGATCTCGGTGCCGAAGGCTAGGCTGGTCAGAATCGCAAGCTTGTGGGCCGTATCGAACCCTTCGACGTCGAAGGTCGGATCGGCTTCCGCATAGCCGAGGCGCTGGGCGTCCTTCAGGCATTCCGCGAAGGTGAGGCCCTCCAGCTCCATGCGCGAGAGGATGTAGTTGCAGGTGCCGTTGAGGATGCCATAGAGGCGCGAGATCCGGTTGGCCGGCAGCGCCTCGCGCAGGGTCTTGATGATCGGGATGCCGCCCGCGACGGAGGCCTCGAAGGCCAGGGAGACGTCCTTCTCCTCCGCGAGCTTCGCAAGCTCGAGACCGTGCTTGGCCAGCAGCGCCTTGTTGGCCGTGACCACGTGCTTGCCGAGCCCAAGGGCCGTGCGCACCGTATCGAGGGCGGCCCCGTCCGCACCGCCGACCAGCTCGACCACGCAGTCCACGTCAGCGGAGCGGGCGAGGTCCGTCGGGCTGTCGAACCAGGTGAAGCGGGAGAGATCGACCCCCCGGTCCTTCGCCTTGTCGCGGGCCGAAATGGCCACGACCTCGACCGGCCGCCCGCCCCGCTGGGCGACAGCCTCGTTCTGGCGGTCGAGAATGCGAATGACCGATGTGCCGACGGTGCCGAGGCCGGCGATGCCGACCCGAAGGGGACGTGTCACGAACAACAGCTCCTTGAAAATCTCGGGCTGCTTTTACGACCGCCAAGGTGTCCTGTCCATGCGGACGCGAAATTCCGCCGGGGCTGCCGCTCCTCGCCCGAGGTCAGCCCCGGCGGACCATGGGCACCACGTTGTGGAGCGTCTGGTCCGCATTGTCGAAGAACCTGCGGATGTTCCGGGCAGCCTGGCGGATGCGCTGCTCGTTCTCCACAAGGGCGATTCGGACATAATCGTCGCCGTGCTCGCCAAAGCCGATGCCGGGAGCCACCGCCACATCGGCCTTCTCCACCAGGAGCTTCGAGAATTCGAGGCTGCCCATGGACCGGAACTTCTCCGGTATCTGCACCCAGGCGAACATGGAGGCGGTGGGCACCGGAACGTTCCACCCCGCCTTGGCGAAGGAATCCACCATCACGTCGCGGCGGCGCTTGTAGGTGGCGCGCATCTCGCGGATGCATTCGTCCGGGCCGTTGAGGGCCGCGGTGGCGGCCACCTGAACCGGCGTGAAGGCCCCGTAATCGAGATAGGACTTCACTCGCGCCAGAGCCGCCAGCAGGCGCTCATTGCCGACCGCGAAGCCGATGCGCCAGCCGGCCATCGAGAAGGTCTTGGACATGGAGGTGAATTCCACCGCCACGTCAATGGCGCCCGGCACCTGCAGGATCGAGGGCGGCGGGTTCGATTCGTCGAAATAGACTTCCGAATAGGCCAGGTCCGACAGCAGGATCAGCTCATGCTTCTTCGCGAAGGCCACGAGATCCCGGTAGAAGTCGAGGGACGCCACGTAGGCGGTCGGATTCGACGGATAGCAGACGACCAGCGCCACGGGCTTCGGGATCGAGTGGGCGACGGCGCGCTCGGCCGCCACGAAGAACTCAGGGGTGGGCTCGGCCGGCACCGAGCGGATGACCCCGCCCGCCATCAGGAAGCCGAAGGCGTGGATCGGGTAGCTCGGGTTGGGCACCAGGATCACGTCGCCCGGCTCGGTGATGGCCTGGGCCATGTTGGCGAAGCCCTCCTTGGAGCCGAGCGTCGCCACCACCTGCGTGTCGGGATTGAGCTTCACGCCAAAGCGGCGCTCGTAATAGCCGGCCTGGGCGCGGCGCAGGCCGCCGATGCCCTTGGAGGCCGAATAGCGGTCGGTGCGCGGCTTGCCGACGGTCTCGACCAGCTTGTCGATGACGTGCTGGGGTGCCTGGAGGTCCGGATTGCCCATCCCGAGGTCGATGATGTCCGCTCCG
>DASZBB010000198.1:0-8212 GCA_035944695.1 Microvirga sp.
ACTGGGTGGACCGGCAGCCTGTGAGGCCGACCGCTTTCACGGAAGTCCTGTCCTGGTGAGGACCGCCCAGGTTCGTGCGTCCCGTCTCCCTTGACCCGGGGGCCGGTTTTCGACAGGGTCGCGCCGCACCGAATATCCGCCCGATGAGTTCCGAGGTCTCTCTCCCGATGCCCACCCCGTTCGCGATCTGCCGCGATGGCGAGCCCGTGCCCGAGAGCCTCGAGGGAGCCATGGCGGCCATCGGCAATTTCGACGGGGTGCACCGGGGGCACCAGCATCTCCTGAAGATGGCTAAGGCCTCCGGCCGGCCGTCCGCGGTCGTGACCTTCGAGCCGCATCCGCGCACCTTCTTCCAGCCCGAGAGGCCGCTGTTCCGCCTGACCCCGGAGGCCGTGAAGCTCAAGATCTTCGCGCGCCTGGGCCTCGACGGCGTCTTCCAGAGGCGTTTCAGCAGTGACCTTGCGGCCCTCACGGCGGCGGGTTTCGCGGACCTGCTGGCGCAGGATCTGCTGCTCTCCGGGGTGGTGATCGGCCACGACTTCCACTTCGGCCGCGGACGCGAGGGCAATCCGGCGCGCATGGCGGAGCTCTGCCGCGAGCGGGGGCTCGACTGCCTGATCGCTCCGGCCGTCGTCGAGGGAACGGAGCCCGTTTCCTCCAGCGCCATCCGGGCCGCCCTGGAGGCGGGCGACGTCGCCACGGCCAACCGGCTCCTCGGCTATCGCTGGTTCGTGCAGGCCCAGGTGCGCCACGGCGACAAGCGCGGCCGGGAGCTCGGCTATCCCACAGCCAACATGCGCCTTCCCGACGATTGCCGCCTTCGGCACGGGATCTACGCCGTCAGGGCTGCGGCGGCCGGCAGACCCGTCGACGGCGTCGCCAGCTTCGGCCGCCGTCCGACCTTCGACAACGGCGCTCCGCTGCTCGAGGTGCATCTCTTCGACTTCGCCGGCGATCTTTACGGCCAGAGTCTCGACGTGGAGTTCGTCGGCTGGATCCGCGGCGAGGAGCGCTTCGAGGGCATCGAGGCGCTGATCGCCCAGATGGACCGGGATTCGGCCGACGCGAAGCGGATGCTCGCCGCAGACAGGACGCTCTCGATGATCGGCTGATCCTTCGGCGTGGTGCTGGAGGCCTACCATGATCGGCGGTCTTTTCCCGACCTGCCACGAACCACCCACGTCATGGCCGGGCTTGTCCCGGCCATCCCGATCGGAAAGGCACGGCGCTTTAAACAATCGGGATCACCGGCACGAGGCCAGTGATGACGGGGAGGAGGCATAGTCGCCTGCCTTCATCTGTCAGCAGCCATCCTGAACCCGTTTCGCTTCGCCCGAGGCGATACCGTCTCACACCGCAGGCTTCAGCGCCTGTGCGGCCATGGCGTAGCCGCCCATGGCGCCGTCGACGAAATGGATGTGGTCGCTGCGGGTCGGCGAGGGCACGAAGCAGGTCATGAGGGCGGCCTCCTGACGGTGCAGGCCGAAATGGGCCAGGCCGTCCTCCCGCGCTTTCGCCAGCAGGGCTTCCAGCCGGTCCGCGAGGGCGGGGGTGCAGTCCAGCGTCATGCGCAGGCCATCGTCGAATTTGCGGAAGTCGGTGTTCTCGACGAGCTGATGCCGGTAACGGGTGGGGTCGAACCGGCCGACCGGCAGGCTGAACCGGAAAATCACATACGAGACCACGCGCATGATCGCCATCCGCGCGAGCTTCCCGAGTCCTGCCGCGTCCCTGCCGGAGATCTTGGCCTCGATGGAAAAGCCCTTGAACGGCGGGGGCAGGGGGGGGCCACCCTCGGGCAGCGGCCGTCCGGCTTCCCGGCCCTCGGCCAGGGACAGGACCTCGCCGACGAGAGCGTTGAAGACCGCCGGATTCGCGTTCGTGTGGGGAAGAAGGATCAGCGAGAGAATGACCCCGCGCTGGGGCGTGATCTCGTCGAAGCGGCAGGTCAGGCCGGTGAGGTCGGGCAGGGTGCCGGGCTGTGCCGCCGGGATGGCGAAGGCGCCCTCCTTCATGCGCCGTTCCGCATAGGCGAGGCCGCCGCCGGAGAACATGGCGTAGGAGACGTCGGGAGAGGCCGCGAAGCGGGCGATGCGCACGTCATGGCCTCGGGCCCGGATCTCTGACACGGGAACGAGGGCGATGCGCAGCTCGAAGCCGAACGAGTCCCTCACCCAGGCTGCCACGGCGGCAAGCGCCTCTCGGGCGAGGTCGGATTGCGAGGCGGGCAGGGCGAAGCTCGCCCCGTCGCCGCCGAACACGAAGGGAAACTCGGTCGTGCCGAGCCTGTTGGACACGGCCGCGATGACGGATGCGGCGGCCGTGTTAACCTCCTTGTAGCGCCCGGCCCGGATGGCGGCGGTCGAGCGCACGATGTCGCTGAGGCCGAGCACCCAGTCGTCCGGGACGGGCATGTAGAGCGTGGGATCGGTCAGCTGGGAAAAATGGTCGAAGACGGGCAGGCGGGCATAGAAGTCCGCTTCCGCCAGGGTGCCCGTCTTGCGGCCGGTGGTGTCCATGGTGTGGCCTCAGCCCACCACTTCACCCTCCGGCGCCCCTCGACCCAGCTCGTCCGGCAGCGGATCGCCTTCGGCGACGAAGCGCATGGAGACCGAGTTCATGCAGTAGCGCTCGCCGGTCGGCGGCGGGCCGTCGTTGAACACGTGGCCGAGATGGCCCTCGCAGCGGGCGCAGCGGATCTCGGTGCGGACCATGCCGTAGCTGGTGTCGCGCACGAAGGCGATGTGCGAGCGGTCGATGGGGTCGAAGAAGCTCGGCCAGCCCGTGCCGGATTCGAACTTGGTGCCCGCATTGAACAGCGGAAGCCCGCAGAGGCGGCAGCAGTACGTGCCCTTCTCCTTGGCCTCGTTGAAGATGCCGCAGAAGGGCCGTTCCGTGCCGTGCTCGAGCAGGACCCGGCGCTCCTCGTCGTCGAGATTCGCCACCAGGGCGTGCAGCTGCTCGGAGCTGGGCGGGGTGAGGTCGAAGCCGGCCTTGGAGCGCCGTTCGGCCGTGGTCGTCGAGTCTGCCATGGGTCAATCCTTCCTGCCTGTCGTCTTGCTTGGGGACTATAGGCTTGGTTTCTGCCCTTAAATAGGGAGCCGTCCCGGCAATCACCACGCTTTATTATCCGGCCCGGCGCTGCTAAAAGGCTCGTCATGTCCATGGCTTCTCAGGCTCCGCTGGCGGCCCGCATAGGCGCTGCGCGAATTATCGGCCCGGCTTTCGCATGACCTGCGAAGGTCCGGGATCCTAGCCGTTCGCCCCCGACAGAAGCCCGATGCGCCCGCCTGATTTACGGGCCACACAAGACCGATTGACCGTCATGACCGACAAGCCCGAAAGCGCCGCCCGCGACTATTCCGAAACCCTGTTCCTGCCTCAGACCGAGTTCCCCATGCGGGCCGGCCTGCCGCAGCGGGAGCCGCAGCTCCTGCAGCGCTGGAACGAGAACCGGCTCTACGAGCGCCTGCGCGAGGTCCAGAAGGGCCGTCCGCGCTTCGTGCTGCACGACGGCCCCCCCTATGCCAACGGCAACATCCACATCGGCCACGCCCTCAACAAGATCCTGAAGGACATGGTCGTCCGGTCCCAGGGCATGCTGGGCTTCGATTCCAACTACGTGCCCGGCTGGGACTGCCACGGCCTGCCGATCGAGTGGAAGATCGAGGAGGAATACCGCGCCAAGGGCAAGAACAAGGACGACGTGGACATCGTCGAGTTCCGCCGCGAGTGCCGGGCCTTCGCGGAAAAGTGGATCGACGTGCAGCGCGAGGAGTTCAAGCGCCTCGGGGTCGAGGGCGACTGGACGAATCCGTACCAGACCATGAGCTACGATGCGGAAGCGCAGATCGCCCGCGAGATCATGAAGTTCGCCGTGAGCGACCAGCTCTATCGCGGCTCCAAGCCCGTGATGTGGTCCTCGGTTGAGAAGACCGCGCTCGCCGAGGCTGAGGTCGAGTATCACGAGAAGACCTCCACGACGATCTGGGTGAAGTTCAGGATCACCAACACGCTCGACGGCGATCTCGACGGCGCGTCCGTGGTGATCTGGACGACCACTCCCTGGACGATCCCGGCCAACCGCGCCATCGCGTACGGCGAGAACATCGCCTATGGCCTCTACGAGGTCACGGAAGCGGCCGAAGACAATTGGGCCAAGGTGGGCGACCGGCTCGTCATCGCCGACAAGCTCGCCGCCGATGTCTTCGCCGCCGCGCGCGTTGCCGAATACCGGCGCGTGAAGGACGTGCTGCCGGTGATGCTCGAGCGCTGCGCGCATCCGTTCCGCGGGCTCGAGGGAGCGAACGGCTACTGGGACTTCGGCGTGCCGGTTCTGCCGGCCGATTACGTGACCGACGATGCGGGCACGGGCTTCGTGCACACGGCTCCCGGCCACGGGGCGGACGACTACAACACCTACGTGAAGCACCGCGACGTGTTCGCCGCCTGCGGGACGAAGGAGGTGCCGCATACGGTCTCTCCGGATTCGTCCTATTTTCCCGACGTGCCGTTCTTCGCCGGCGAGCGCATCTACGACGACAAGGGCAAGGATGCGGGCGCCAACGAGGCGGTGATCAAGAAGCTCGTCGAGGTCGGTGCGCTCATCGCGCGCGGGCGTCTCAAGCACCAGTATCCGCATTCCTGGCGCTCGAAGGGACCGCTGATCTTCCGCAACACGCCGCAATGGTTCATCTCCATGGACAAGCCGCTCGACAACAAGGGCGACACCCTTCGGCAGCGCGCGCTCCATGGCATCAAGACCGTCGAATGGGTGCCGGGGACGGGCGAGAACCGCATCAACGGCATGATCGAGAACAGGCCCGACTGGGTCGTGTCGCGCCAGCGCGCCTGGGGCGTTCCGATCGCGGTGTTCGTGAGGAAGGGCACCAACGAGATCCTCAAGGACGAGCGCGTGAACGACGCCATCGCGGAAGCCTTCGAGAAGGAGGGCGCCGATGCATGGTATGCGGATGACGGATCGCGCTTCCTGAAGGCCGGCGGCTACGACCTTGCCGATTTCGACAAGATCAACGACATCCTGGACGTGTGGTTCGATTCCGGCTGCACCCATGCCTTCGCGCTCGAAAAGCGCGAGGACCTGAAGGTGACTCGCAAGGTGGATGGCGGGCCCGATCAGGTCATGTACCTCGAAGGCTCGGACCAGCATCGCGGCTGGTTCCACTCGTCCCTGCTCGAGAGCTGCGGCACGCGCGGCCGCGCGCCCTACGACATCGTTTTGACCCACGGCTTCGTCCTCGACGAGAAGGGCCAGAAGATGTCGAAGTCCCTCGGCAACGTGGTCGCGCCGCAGAAGGTGATCCAGGATTCCGGCGCCGACATCCTGCGCCTCTGGGTAGCGGCGTCCGATTACTCGGACGATCTGCGCATCGGTCCGGAGATCCTCAAGACCTTCGTCGAGACCTATCGCAAGCTGCGCAACACGATCCGCTGGATGCTGGGCTCGCTGGCGCATTTCCGCGAGGCCGACAAGGTTGCGGTGAACGAGATGCCGGAGCTCGAGCGCTTCGTGCTGCATCGCCTTGCCGAACTCGACGGCGAGATGCGCGAGTCCTACTCCACCTTCGACTACAAGCGGGTGATCGCGCTTCTGAACTCCTTCATGACCACGGATCTGTCGGCCTTCTATTTCGACATCCGCAAGGACGCGCTCTATTGCGATCCGATCTCGAGCACCGTTCGCAAGAGCGCGCTCACCGTGATCGACCAGACCTTCCGCTGTGTGGCGACCTGGATTGCGCCGATCCTCGCCTTCACGGCCGAGGAGGCGTGGCTCGCGCGTTATCCGCAGGCCGAGTCGGTGCATCTCGAAACCTTCCCGCAGGTGCCGGCGGAATGGCGCGACGAGGCGCTTGCCGAGCGTTGGGCGAAACTCCGCCGCGTGCGGCGCGTGGTCACCGGTGCGCTGGAGATCGAGCGTGCGCAGAAGCGCATCGGCGCGAGCCTCGAAGCGGCGCCTGTTGTCCACATCGCCGACCGCAGCCTGTTCGAAGCCGTCCAGGGCCTCGACCTCGCCGAGATCTGCATCACGTCCGGCATCCAGGTGGTGCAGGGCGAGGGACCGGCCGAGGCCTTCCGGCTCGAGGACGTGAAGGGCGTGGCCGTCGTGCCGGCGCTCGCGCAAGGGCGCAAATGCGCCCGCTCCTGGAAGGTCACGCCGGATGTGGGCACCGATCCCGATTATCCGGACGTGACGCCCCGCGATGCGGCGGCCCTGCGCGAATGGGATCAGCTTAAGGCGGCGGCCGAATGAGCAAGCCCGAGGACACCGGTGCCCCGCTGACCGATCCAGGGACGACGTCTCAACCCGGTTCGCCGCGTCCGCGCGCGGCGAACCGGCCGAGAAGCTCGAAAGGGGCAGGCAGGGGGCGCGCGGCTCGAAAAGGCTTGTCGGTCGCATCAATTCTCGGCTTCTCGGCTGCCCTGATCACCCTCGTCCTGGATCAGGCCACCAAGCTCTACACCCTGTTCGTCTACGACCTGCCCGTGAAGGAGCCCGTCGCGTTCGCTCCCTTCGTCAACCTGATCGTGGTGTGGAACCGGGGCATTTCCTACGGCCTGTTCCAGCAGAATTCCGAGCTCGGCCGCTGGGGGCTGATCGTCATCTCCATCCTGGCCGCCATCGGCTTGTTCCTTTGGATCCGCCGGACCTCGGCCAAGCTGCTCGCCGTTTCCCTGGGCCTGATCGCGGGCGGGGCGATCGGCAACGTCATCGACCGGCTGGCCTATGGGGCCGTTTTCGATTTCATCCAGATCCATGTCGGATCCTGGTCCTGGTACGTCTTCAACGTGGCGGATGCCGCCATCGTTGCGGGGGTGGTTGGTTTGCTTTATGACTCCTTCGTCCTGGAGGGGCGTCAGGCGAAATAATGATATTGTGTGGCGGCTTCTGCCATATGTTCGCCAGAATGAGCGATCAGGCCTTCCGGCCACAATGAGAAACGAATGGTGGGTGCCATGAAGGGAATGAAAATCATAGGCCGCGCGGGGGCCTTGGCGCTTCTGATCGTCGCCACCGGCGCGTCGGCCCAGGAAGGCGAGGCGGTGAAGAGCATCCTCGGCGCCATCGGCATCATTCCCAAGGAAAAAGCGCCCATCACCTACAACGAGCGCGCTCCGCTCGTGCTCCCGCCCAAGATGGACCTGCCTGCTCCGGCCGCCGGCGGCGGTGCCGAGGCCCGCAACGGCAACTGGCCCAAGGATCCGGACGTGGCCGCGCGCCGCAAGGCTGCGGCAGAGGCCCGCACGCCCTATACGAGCTCCGAATATTACAAGAACGCGGAAGGCAAGCGCCTCTCCATCGAGGAGATGCGTGCCGGACGCAATCCCAATGCCTCGGCCGGCCCTCAGATGCCCATCGGTCGTCAGGCTGATATCGGTCGCATGAGCCCCGACGAACTGCGCGCCTTCTCGAAGGAGGAGAAGCCCGAGCTGCAGGGCAACGGCCTCGACCGCCGCTACCTTAGCGATCCTCCGGGCGACCTGCTCAGGGCCCAGGGCGGCGGACGGCTCAAGGCCTCTGCCGATCCGGTCGTGTCGGGCGATCCCGACAGCCCCTCGGCCTATCTCCGCCAGCAGCAGAGCAGGCAGTAAGCATTGTCTCTTCCCTCCTTCTTCAGGCGAACGGGTTTACCCGCTTCGCCTGAAAACGTTATGGGGCTCGCAAAAGCCAAGTCTGTCCTGGCGATCCGGGCAGACGGTGCCGCACAGGAAAGATCAGCGGCTTCGCTTGCATAGCCTCCTAATTTGACTATCCCGTAGGAATCATCCTGCGAAACGATTTGATGTCGCCAAGGTTGAAACGTCATGGACACTGCCTCAAAGCCTCTTCTTCGCGCCGACGCCGCCTCCTTCGGGCGGACGGAGGGCAGTGGTCCGAACTTATCTTCCTTCACGCTCGACAACGGCCTCGATGTCGTGGTCATTCCGGATCGCCGGGTTCCCGTCGTCACGCATATGATCTGGTACCGCAACGGCTCCGCGGATGATCCGCTTGGACAGTCGGGCATCGCGCACTTCCTCGAACATCTGATGTTCAAGGGCACCGAGAAGCATCCCGCCGGCGAGTTCTCGAAGGTGGTCTCTGGTCTCGGCGGTCAGGAGAATGCGTTCACGTCCTTCTTATAGTATGAGTTTTTTGTTGGGTTAGAGTGTGATAAGTTGTTTAGATTTATGTTGTTGGAGTATGATT
>DASZBB010000199.1:0-20836 GCA_035944695.1 Microvirga sp.
CTGGATGTTGTTGACGGCGACCTTGCCGGAGCGGCGGTCCTCTGCGGTGTCGAAGGAGACCTTCTGGCCCTCGCGCAGGCCGCGGATGCCGGCGCGCTCGAGCGCGGTGGCGTGGACGAACACGTCCTTGCTGCCATCGTCCGGCTGGATGAAGCCGAAGCCTTTTTGATCGTTGTAGAACTTGACGGTGCCCGTAATCATGGGAAGTGTCCTTGGTGAGGCTTGAAGTGCACGTGAGCCGAGGGCGTGCCAAAGCACGACCTCTCGCTCGGGTTCGTCGATGTTTGGGAAGAGGGTCTGAACGTGCGCCTGGAAGACCAAGGCGTAACGGCCCGATTGTCCGGCCAAATGTCGATACAGATTATCTAGTGCCACCTTACGGCAAATACAAGGCAGGACAGCGCAGTAATTTCTCCGGCATACCTGGAATCGACAAACGCGCAGACAGTCGAACATCGGGCGATCAAGGTTTTCCGGGTCAAATTTTTCTTTCTTTTTCTGTTCTTTCTATCTTCTACACCTTGCCTTTATGCGAAACATGATCCATATTGCGACCATCCAACCGACATGTTCGGCCTGCTCTCTGAAGCTCACGATCGAGCGCCGAGCCTGCTTTCCGCATCTTTGAAGTTTGGTTGCCGCGTGGAACGACGCGGCAGATCCGTCGTTTTGCACCGCAAGCGACTCCATCGACAATCGACACCGTCAGCTCGGCCGATGCCGGAGCTGTCTTAAGGACATCATGAAGACGATCACTCATACGAAGCCCGTCAAGGCACACTTCCAGCCCTCGACTCCGAAGCAGCCGCACAAGGCCGGCACGACGTGGCAGCCCCACCAAAGCAGTCTCACGCGCGAAGAAATCCGCGCCATCATCCTCGAGCAGATCGGCTGAGACCAGCGAGATCGGGAGCGTGACCGTTCAGGGCGCTCCCGCCGCGGACAGACGAAAGACGATGCTTGCGCCGGACAGCCTCGCTTTTCGCGAAACCAACATGGTTTAAAGACAAAGATTAACATTCGTGCTATGGTGCCTTCATTGTCGGCAATCGTTCTTGGGCGCTGACGACTGAGAGACATGTGCTCCCGCCTGCAACAGGAGGAGCACCGCGATGCACGCCTCTTTCCAGCTCGACTACAATCCGCTCATCAGCAAGCTGGAGAGCATCTTCCCGCTTGCCGAGGAGGAGCGCCAGGCGCTTCTGAGCCTTCCCATGCAGGTGGCTGTGCTCAAGGAGGATCAGGACATCGTGCGCGAGGGCGACCGGCCCTCCCGGTGCTGCCTCCTCCTGAGCGGCCTGGCCTGCGCCTACAAGGTCACCGGAGACGGCCGGCGCCAGATCGTGTCCTTCACGGTCCCGGGCGACATCCCCGACCTGCAGAGCCTGCACCTGAGGGTGCTCGATACCAGCGTCGGCACCCTCACCTCCTGCTGGGTCGGGTTCATCCAGCACGAGGCCCTGCACGATCTCTGCCGGGGCCATTACCGCTTTGCCGCTGCGTTCTGGCGCGAGACCCTGGTCGATGCGGCGCTCTTCCGGGAATGGATGGTGAATGTCGGCCGGCGCGAAGCCTATCGCCGCATGGCCCATATGCTGTGCGAGCTGCTGATGCGCCTGCGCGCCGTCGGCCTGGCCGAGGACCATTCCTGCGAGCTCCCGATCACCCAGGCCGAGTTCGGCGATGCCCTCGGCATCTCGACCGTGCACGTCAACCGGGTCCTGCAGGGGCTCAGGGCCGAGGGGCTCATCGCGCTGAAAGGTGATCGGCTGAACATTCTCGATTGGGAAAGGTTGAGGCAAGCGGGGGACTTCGATCCCACGTACCTGCACCTCAAGGACGACAGAGCCGCTCGATGACCCTCGCCTTTCAGCCCGTGCGCATCGCGACCCGTTGGGATGAGGAAGGCGTGCTGGTGTTCGACGAGGCGCAACGGCTCGTGGCGGTGCTGACCCATCTGGCCGACGACAACGAAGTGGCCCCCGGGCGATGGTACCTGGAGGCCGGCTTCGGACCGGTGGACGGCATCGAGCACCCGACCTTCGCCGATCTCGACGGGGCCCAGGACTGGCTCAGCCGACGTCTCACCCGCGCGAACCGGTTCGGAGCGTGATCCTTGAGGCTCGCCCTCCCGAATGGATCAGGGCTGCCCGGGGGTCGGAGTGGCAGGATGGCGCGGCGCGACGAGATCCGGATTGGACGGGATCGGCTTGATCGTCTCCTGGCTCGCGGCCCGTCCCGGCGCGCTCTGCTGGTCGGAATGCGTTTCGCGCAAGGCGAAGAAGATCACCACGACGGCAAGCGCAACCAGTGCCAGTACCGTCCAACTGCGAGTTCCCATCGTGCTCTCCTGGCCTGACACCGGCACGGTCCTTCGGGTCCGCGCCGACCGATGCGCCGGCATAGTGAATGGGCATCGTTCTTCGCGAAGCCGGAGGGCCCGCACGATGCGCTAAAGCATCGGACCCAAAAGTGGATTTGCACTTTTGGGGCCCATCCGATGCTTCCTCCATAAATGAGAGCATCGCTCAGCGCGGAAAACCGGGTCCACTTTTCCGCGCGATGCTCTAGGGTCTGAACTCAAACGGGAGGTGCTGGTTCCTCCGGCCAGGCCTCATTCCACCGCCGGCGCGGTGCGGCCTTCTGCGATGCAAACCCTCGGGCCAGCCCCCTGCTCCGGCCTTCAGTCGAAAAAATTTTCAGAAAAAACGCAGGTGTGAAGCAGTTCACAGCCCGATCCTCGGAAGTGAGGCAAATTCCAATCATCGCCAACGGAGAGAAGATCTCAGGCGGTACTGAGAGCAACGCTTAACCGAAGAGGAAACTACCATGGAAAACTTCCAGCTGTCCGACAACAACATCGACCAGGACGTCTTCAACACCGCTTTCTTCGGCAACGCGACGTCGGCCCAGGTGGCTGGCATCGCCGACCCGGACCAGCTCCTCGATGCCGGCGGCGGCTGGTTCGGCGGCGGCTACAACGAGCAGCTGTCCTACAACAACATCGATCAGCATGCGGTCAACACCGCCGTCGGCGGCAGCGCCACCTCGGCCCAGGTGGCCACCATCAGCGACGGCGACACGCTGGTCGACATGGGCCACGACTACTACCCGGTGTTCTAAGGACCGCCGTTTCCCGGAGCGCCGCAAGCACCAGCCGACGGCGCTCCGCCCCCCGCCCTCCCAGCCCTCTGGGAGGGCTTTTTGCTGAGCGCGGGCACACCGAAACCCTGAGCCGCCTGCCGCCCTCGCCGGAACGATCGACGGCTGTGACGCGGTTCACAGCCATCGCGACGCAAGTCGTTCAAACTTGGACGATCGCCAACTGAGAGGATGTCTCGGGCGGTACTGAGTGCAACGCCGACGTGATGAGGTCATTCATGCCAAATTTTCAGATTTCGATTAACGACATCAACCAGACAGCCGCCAATACCGGAGTCGGCGCCAACGCGACGTCCGGCCAGGCGGCCAGCATCAACGATCCCGATACGATCTTCGATACCGGGGACAGCTGGGACTGGTATTCCGGCGGACCGGAGGTCAACGTCCAGCTCGACACGAACGTCGTTAACCAGACGGCCGTCAACACGGCGCTGGACGGCGACGCGACCTCGGCGCAGGCGGCCGGCATCAACGATCCCGATGCCCTCGTCGATTCCGGCTCCGGCGGGCCGGACTTCAACTTCCAGATCTCCACCAACCTGATCAATCAGACGGCGGTCAACACCGCCATCGACGCAGAAGGCCTCTTCCCCCTGGGGTAGGCGCGCCGAAGGATCGGAGCGTCGTCGGCCATGCGCCGGCGACGCTTCGTTCCGCCTCCGTGGCGTTCGCCGTCCAGCCCTATGTCCCGGGCGCGAGCAGGGCCTGCCGAAGCTGGGCGGGATCGATCGCCACCTTGAGGACCGTTCCGCCGAAATCCAGCACCAGGACGGGCCTGTCGCCGCCTTGCTCGACCCGCGTGCTCAGCGGCTGCACGGGCACGCTCCTGGCATGGTTGGGGCCTGCATCCGCGGCAAAGGTCCGGGGCGGCTTGTTCCGATGGGTGCGCACCATCTCGTTGAGCAGGTCCGTCACGATGGGCGTGGAATCCACCGTGCCGAGAAGGACCTCGTATTCCCGGCCCGTGTCGGCACGGATCCCCAGCGCCACGATGGCGCCGTCGTCCGAGACCTGGACCCGCCAGGCTTGTGAACCAATCCGCTTGACCAAAACCGTTCCTCCCGGTGCGCCGTCACCCTGTGCGGCGCGGACCGCTCCGCTGTCAATCCCGTGAACCCCACGCCCCGACGGCGCGCAGGAAAGGCGTCCGGCCTTTGACGCTAAATGGACTTATTCTCGCGCTATGTCTTTCCGCAATCTCGATGCGTACCCGCATGTAACGTCGAGATAATCACGCTTCGCATTGACCCAAAGAGTTATGAAGAGAAGCGCGTTCCTTAATAGAGATCAGGAATTCCTTAACAGATAACGGTCGCGGAGCGATCGCTTCGTTCAATATGGACTTATCGAAAGGAATGAATGCTTGTCTCCACGGGATCACATACTGAAAAAGGTGTACCGCAAAAGGTGTAGTGAGCGTCTGAGTTCCGCATAAGCAAAGTTCCCATGACCGGGAGGATCGAATGGCACGCATTATTGGCACCGGACGACGCGAGACTCTGATTGGCACCAACGGCTCGGACCGAATTTTCGGCAGAGGCGGCAACGACCGCCTGTCCGGCCTGGGCGCCAATGACACCCTCGACGGCGGCAGCGGCAACGATCGTTTGTTCGGCAACAACGGCCACGACCGCCTGCTCGGCGGCCGCGGCAACGACACCCTGGAGGGCGGCAGCGGCAACGACCGCCTGTTCGGGAATGACGGCCGCGACTGGCTCCTCGGCGGCTCCGGCCAGGACACGCTCGATGGCGGCAACGGCAACGACCGGCTGTTCGGCAACAACGGTCACGATCGCCTGCTCGGTCGCAGAGGCAACGATTCTCTCGACGGCGGCAACGGCAACGACCGTCTGTTCGGCGGCAGCGACAACGACACCCTGCTGGGCGGTGCCGGCAACGACACCCTGGAAGGCGGCGACGGCGACGACGTTCTGCGCGGCGGAACCGGCGACGACGTCGCGTCCGGCGGAGAGGGCAACGACAGCTTCACCTGGAACCCCGGCGACGGTGACGACACCTTCGACGGCGGTGGCGGCACGGACACCCTGATCTTCAACGGCTCAGACGGCAACGAGCGGATGACGATCACCACCCTGGCGGGCGGCGGCTTCCTGTTCTTCCGCGATGTCGGCGACATCACGGTCAACACGACCAATGTGGAGCGCGTCGAGGTCGACGGCCTCGGCGGCAACGACACCATCGACGGCTCCGGTCAGACCGATGCGGCCGTCGTGCTGGACATCAGCGGCGGCGCCGGCGACGACAGCCTGGAAGGCGGGGCCGGCAACGACTCTCTCGACGGCGGCGACGGCAATGACACGATGCTCGGCAACACCGGCAACGACACCGCGTCCGGCGGCCTCGGCAACGACAGCTTCCAATGGGATCCCGGCGACGGTGACGACACCTTCGACGGCGGCGCCGGCACGGACACGCTGATCTTCAACGGCTCGAACGGCAACGAGGTCATGACGGTCACCACCCAGGCCGGCGGCGGGTTCCAGTTCTTCCGCGATCTCGGCAGCATCACGGTGGACGCCACGAACGTGGAGCGCATCGATGTCGATGGCCTCGGCGGCAACGATTCCATCGACGGCTCAGCTCAGACGAGCGCCTCCGTCGCCTTAGACATCAACGGCGGGGATGGAACCGACACAGTCACCGGTGGTGCGGGCAACGACACTCTCGATGGCGGCGCCGGAAACGACACCCTGACGGGCGGCCTTGGCGGCGACACGTTCGTCTTCGGTGGCGCGATCGCGAACGGCGTGACGGAGACCGATCTCATCATCGGGTACAGCGAAGCCGAGCTGGATGTGATCGACGCAGACGTCGCCAGCAACACGGTCGTCAACGGCAACCTTCAGCTGACCCTTGTCGGCGCCGACGCCGACATCGTGGTGGTCCAGGGCATCACCAGCATCAACGACGTGACGATCATCTGACGTTCACGCCTGACATGAGACGAAGCCGCCACCGGGTTGTCTGGTGGCGGCTTCAAGGTGATCGGCCCACGCGAAGAAGCACGGAATGCGGCTGATGACCGACGGCGAGGTGTGCTCATATAGTCCGCAAGCCTGCTTCACCATCGAGCCGTTCCGTCATCGGGATGTCATGGGCCGATGGCAGGTGACCGATCCAGGAGGAACAGGATCCATGAAGCACATTGCACTATTGAGCGCCCTCGCCGTTGCGCTGCCCGCCCTGCTCGAGCCGGCCATGGCGCAGGAGAAGACGCTGAGCGGCCAGCCGACGATCGTCGTCGCCCATCGCGGCGCCAGCGGCTACCTCCCGGAACACACCCTGGAGGCCTACAAGCTCGGCATCGAGATGGGCGCCGACTTCGTCGAGCCCGATCTCGTGGTCACCAAGGACGGCGTGCTCATCGCCCGTCACGAGCCGATGCTGAGCGGCACGACCGATGTCGCCAACCGTTCCGAATTCGCATCCCGCAAGACGACCCGCAAGGTCGACGGCGTCGACACGACGGATTGGTTCGCGGGCGACTTCACCCTCGCCGAGATCAAGCAGCTGCGGGCCAAGCAGGCCATGGGGGACCGCGACCAGTCCAAGAACGGCCAGTTCCAGATCCCGACCCTGGAGGAAGTGATCGACCTGGTGAAGAAGGAATCGGCCGCCCGCGGACGCACCATCGGTATCGCGCCCGAGACCAAGCACCCCACCTTCCACGCGGCGCTCGGCCTTCCCATCGAGGACCGCCTCGTTGCCGTGCTCACGAAAGCCGGCTGGACGGCAAAGGACTCACCCGTGGTGATCCAGAGCTTCGAGACCGCGAACCTCAAGTATCTGAACACCAGGATCGACGTGCGCCTGGCGCAGCTCGTCGACGGAGCCGATGTCGACAAGGACGGCAACATGGTGATGGAGGCGCCTTATGCGCAGCCTTACGACTTCGTGGTGATCGGCGACAAGCGCACCAACAAGGACCTGCTGACGAAGGAGGGCCTGGCCGAGGTGAAGACCTATGCGGACATCGTCGCTCCCTGGAAGCCGTACATCCTGGCGAGCCGGCAGGTCGACCGGAACAACGACGGCAAGCCCGACGATCTCAACAACGACGGCACGATCGACGAGCGCGACCGCATGCTCGTGGAGCCCTCGAACGTCGTCAAGGACGCCCATGCGGCTGGCCTCCAGGTGTTCACCTGGACGTTCCGCAGCGAGCCGAAGCGCCTGACGTCCGACTTCAAGGGCGAGCCGGCGGCGGAATATAAGGCCTTCTATGCGCTCGGCGTCGACGGCCTCTTCAGCGATTTCCCCGACCATGCGGTGAAGGCGCGCTGACGCTCCATCGAACCCTGCGCAAGCGCCCCGGCTCCCTCACAGGCCGGGGCGTTTCAATTTGCGTGTCCCGCCCGGCGCGACAATGGGGGATTACCGTTGCCGGACTGTTATGATATTCTCATTGCCGGCGCTTGGGCTCGCCCGGGCGACCGCAGTCGTAACGGAATGAGGCCGGGGCGCACCCGGCCGTAAAGGGGCACCTGTCATGGAAACCACGGTCCTCGGCGTGTTGAGGAAGGCCTGCGACCTCATCGGCAACGGCCAGTCTTTCGGGATCATCGAGGCGATCAGCTCCCTCCAGGATCAGGCCAGCGGCCGGACCCGGGATCTTGCCTATTATGCCGTGCTCGAGACGGCCATGATGGGACGGGACGATGCTTCCCTTGCCGTGCTCGTCGGCCACGATCAGAGAGACTCCGCCCTGGAGCTCCTCCAGGCGACCATCCGGCGCATGATGTCCGCGCTTCACTAGCACATCAGGCCGACCCTAAGAGTGGTGTCCACTCTTGGTCCGATGCACTAGGTCGAGGATCGCCTCGTGGTTCGCATCAGCAGGAAATCTGCGCGCCCGTCATGTGAACCGGCGTGATGGGCCTGACATCGCGGCCGGCGACCGCGCAGGTGAGGCGCGCCTCGGATCGGCATTGAGGCCCCTTCGGCGGCCCTACCCTCGGGCCGACGGCGAATTGCACCGTCACCTCGCCGGGCGCCGTCTCGAGAAAGCCCTCGACGGACGACAGCCAGGTCTGGCCGACGAGGTCCTCCGTGGCACGGGCCTCGTTCAGAGCCTGCTCGACGCAGGCCGCCGCCGCATCCTTCGGCTGCAGGGGTTCCACGGCGACGGGCTGCGTGATGGCGGCGGTCGTCTCGACCTCGGGCACCTGCGTCGCCGTTGAGGCTTGCGGCTCGGCAGCCTGCGGATCGCCGCGGAACCCGTTGATGGTCGTGAGCGCCAGAACGACGAAGACGCCGATCTGGATCGGAATGCGTTTCAGCTTGCTCAGAAGCGGCCCCCGGCCGAAGAGCACCGGCCCATACAGATGGAGAAAAACCGCCACAAGAGTGAGAAGAATGAGGAAACGCAACATAATGGATCGTGCCCGCGCGATATCGTGCGTAAGGAATGGTTTGTCCTGGGAACTCCTTAACCTAACGCAGGATCCCCCTCATCGCATGCGGCAAGTCCCGTTTCTCGCTTTTATGGTGAATGAACTCTTAATTCGCCGCCAACCGCGGCCCGAGCCCCTAGGTGCTGCGCCGCCGATCACATTGTCAACACATTGCCGGGCCATGCGCCAACGTGCATTCCGGCGTTCGAGAAGATCAATCCACGGCGACGGAATGTTAGCCTAAGACATTCTTCCAAGGGGCATTTCAAGAATGGCGACACCAACCAATTTGGAAACTCTCTTTTTGCAGCTCGTCAACGAGGCTCGCGCCAATGCCGGCGTGAAGCCGCTCACCTTCGACGGCGAACTTCTGGATTCGTCCGACTCGCACAGCGCATGGATGGACCAGACCGACACGTTCTCCCACACCGGCGTGAACGGTTCCAGCGCCGGCGCACGCATGACGTCGGCCGGCTATGGATGGCAGGGCTGGGGCGAGAACATCGCCTATGTGAGCGGCGGGATGACGGAGGCGACCGTCCGTCAATTGCACACCAACCTGATGAACTCGCCGGGCCACTACGCCAACATCGTCAACGGCTCGTTCGAGGAGATCGGGATCGGCCTGAAGGAAGGCACGATCAACGGCTACAAGGTCGTGTTCGTGACGCAGAATTTCGGCACGCCGAACGCCACCGAGCGGGCCGAGGCGGATGACGTCGGCACCACCGCGCCGACCACTCCCACGACGCCGACCACGCCCACGGGACAATCCATTGTCGGCAACAGCTACAGCAACACACTGTACGGCACGTCCGGCAACGACACGCTCAACGGCAATGGCGGACGGGACGTGCTCTGGGGCAGCTCCGGCAACGATACCTTCGTGTTCGACACGGCATCGGAAGCCAACGGCGACACCGTCAGCGACTTCGTTCACGGCGCCGACAAGATCAGCCTGTCGGGCATCGACGCCAACACGCGCGTGTCCGGGAACCAGGCGTTCGCGTTCATCGGCGCGCAGGGCTTCCACAAGGTCGCCGGCGAGCTGAAGGCCTATCAGTCGAGCGGCAACACTTACGTGGCCGGCGACGTCAATGGCGATGGGTATGCCGACTTCACCATCAAGGCCCTCGGCGCCCACACCTTCGCGGCCGCCGACTTCGTGCTCTGACACCAAAGGCCCCCGGCTTTGCCGGGGGCTCTCCTGCGGAGGCGGCCCCAGATCGCATTGCAACAAATCTGTCAGATAACAGTCACACAACTGTCGAGGCGACTATCTATCCAGCACGGATCGTCATGATCGGCCAATGCCGGCTCTCCAGGAGAGGCTTAGTGACCGAAGCAGCAGCGCTCTTGTGCCTCGTCCTGTCGCTCGTCAATCTGATCAGCATCATCCTCGCAGCCCTGCGGATCCGCACTCCATCGAGGCTCCCTCCGCCCGAGGGGCCGGTCGAGCCTGTGACCGTCGTCCGGCCGGTTTGCGGTCTGGAGCCCTGCATCGAGCAGACATTGGCGTCAGGCTTCGTCCTGGATTATCCGCGCTACGAGCAAATCTTCTGCGTCGCGCGTTCGGACGATCCGGTCGTGCCGCTCATTCGCAAGCTGATGGCGGACCATCCCGGCGTGGCATCCCGCCTTCTCGTCGGCGATGACAGGATCAGCCCCAATCCCAAGCTGAACAACTGCGTCAAAGGCTGGGAAGCGGCCCGGTCGGAATGGGTCATCCTTGCCGATTCCAACGTTCTCATGCCCCCGGACTATATCCAGCAGCTGCTGACGAGCTGGAGGCCTGATACCGGGCTCGTCTGCTCAACGCCCATCGGGTCTCAACCCGGCGGGTTCTGGGCCGAGGTCGAATGCGCCTTCCTGAACAGCCTGCAGGCCCGTTGGCAATATGCAGGGGAGAGTCTCGGTCTCGGATTCGCACAAGGCAAGAGCATGCTTTGGCGACGAAGCTTTCTCGAGGCTCAAGGCGGCATACGGAGGCTTGCAGCCGAAATCGCGGAAGACGCGGCGGCGACGAAACTCGTCCGCGAGGCGGGCCTGCATGTTCATCTGGTGTCGTCTCCTTTCGAGCAGCCCCTGGGAACCCGAACGGCACGACAGGTCTGGATTCGTCAGATCCGCTGGGCAAGGCTGCGGCGTGTCACGTTCCCGCTGTTCTTCGCGCCCGAGATCCTGATCGGGGGTGCGCTCCCATTGCTGGCTGGAGCCTATGCGGCGCACAACAGCGGCTACAACCTGCCCGCAACTCTCGCAGGTTTGGCCGTGCTCTGGTATGGCGCCGAGTTCATGCTGGCACGCAGCAAGGGCTGGCACATGTCATGGCGCTATCCGCTGGTTTGCCTGGTGAGGGACTGTGTCCTTCCCGCGATCTGGGCCTATGCCTGGGTGGGCAAGAACGTGGTCTGGCGCGGCAATGCCATGACCATCCAGGTTCGACGAGAGATGGCATTCCAAGACTAAGCCCAGCCTGGCTGGCATCACCGGCGGAGTTCGGCTCCCATCTCAGGGACGGCAAGCCCGCCGGTGCATGGAACAGCCCTCGGTCGAGCGACGGATGAGTGCGATCGGGCGGGAGCGCGCCTCAAGCGCGCTCTTCCCAGAGCTTGGCGAGCTCGACGATGGTCGTCACCGCCTTTTCCATGTCCTGGCTGCTGACGAATTCCAGCGGGGAATGGAAGGCATGGCCGCCGGCGAAGATGTTAGGGCACGGCAGCCCCATGAAGGACAGGCGCGAACCGTCCGTGCCGCCACGGATGCTGCCGCGCACCGGATCCATGCCGGCCCGCCGGATCGCCTCCACGGCGTACTCGACGATCTCGGGGTTCTGGTCGAGCACGACCTTCATGTTGCGGTACTGCTCCTTGACCGTGAAGGTGTAGCTGGAACCCGGATAGGCCTGCATCACGTCCCTGGTGATGTCCTCCAGCAGCGCCTCCTTGGTCTTGAGGCCCTCCTCCGTGAAGTCGCGGATGATGAAGCTCACATTCGCCTTCTCCATCACGCCGGTGACGCCGGTCGGATGGATGAAGCCGTCGCGGCCCTTCGTGGTTTCCGGCGCCATGTCCTTCGGCAGGCGCGCGATGATGTCGCCCGCGATCCGAATGGCGTTTTCCATCTTGCCGTAGGCGAAGCCCGGATGGATCGCCACGCCCTTGACGGCGATCTCCACCGCATCGGCCGAAAACGTCTCGTCCTCGATGGTGCCCGCCGTCTCGCCGTCCAGCGTGTAGCCGAAATCGGCGCCGAGCTTTTTCAGATCCACCTTGTCGACCCCGCGGCCGATCTCCTCGTCGGTGGTGAAGAGGATGCGGATCGTGCCGTGCCGGATGTCCGGATTGTTGATCAGGAACTCGGCCGCCGCCATGATCTCGGCGATGCCGGCCTTGTCGTCGGCACCCAGAAGCGTCGTTCCGTCCGAGGTGACGATGTCGTGGCCGATCAGATCCTTCAGGACCGGATGGTCGGACACCCGGATGACCTGGTTCGGATCGCCCGGCAGCCGAATGTCGCCGCCTTGGTAGTTCCGGACGATCTGCGGCTTGACGTCGGTGCCGGAGAAATCCGGCGCCGTATCCATGTGGGCGCAGAAGCAGATGACCGGCACGTTGTTCTTGCTCGTCGTCGCCGGAATGGTCGCGTAGACGTAGCCGTGCTCGTCGAGATGCGCGTCGGAGATCCCGATCTCATGGAGCTCCTCGACCAGCAGACGGCCGAGATTCTTCTGCTTCTCGGTGGACGGCTGGGTCTGAGACGTGGCGTCGGACTGGGTGTCGATGACGACGTAACGGAGGAAACGGTCGGTGACGCTGGCCATGGCTCATGATCCGGATTGCGAGGAGATGGAACGGAGTTGTAGCGGGCCGGGAGCGCCCCGTGAATGGGCTCCCCGCGAATTTTGATCCGAGAGCCCATTCTCCCTATGACACCGACGGCAGCCTTCCCTGGATCGCCTCGCCGTACCTCACGCCATCCAGTCGAAGTTCCCGGGCAGGATCAATTCCGGCGAGCTATTCTCCAGCACGAGGATGGTCGAGAATCCTGCCGCGAGTTTGGCCTGGAGCAGAACGTCCCCGTCGCCCTGCGTCAGCCGCAGAAGGCCCGCCGCGAACGGATCGCTGCCCGCCTCATAGCCTGGCAGGCGCGGTGTGATGATCGAGACGTCGATCACGTCGCCTCCCGCTCCCGCCTCGAAGTCCAGGACGCGATCGGCCACCATGGCCCGTGTCGGGGTGAAGAACAGGATGTAGCGATCCGCTCCTGCGCCTCCCACGATCGTGTCGACGCCGGGCTGCATCGAGGCATCCGTATAGCTGCCGGGATTGTTGTCGGACACCGACGAGATCGTATCGTTTCCGGAACCGGCGTCGATCCGGTTCGAGCCCCAGCTGTCGAAGAGCAGATCGTCGCCGGTCCCGCCGACCAGGATGTCGTCGGACTGGCCGCCGTCGACGTAGTCGTTGCCTGCTCCGGCATAAATGGTGTCGCTGCCGGCGCCGCCCCAGACATAGTCGTCGTTGACCCCGAGAGCATGATGGCCCTCGACCTCCATGATGAGATCGTCGCCCCATCCGCCGTCCAACATGTCGTTGCCGTTGTCGCCTTGCAGCCGGTCGTTCCCGTCTCCGCCGTAGAGGGTGTCGTTGCCGCCGCCGCCGCTGGCGCGATCTTCGCCGATGCCGCCATAGACCGTATCGGCCCCTGCTCCGCCTTCCAGACGGTCGTTGCCCGCGCCGCCCTCGACTCGATCGTCTCCGTTGTGACCGCGCACGGTATCGTCGCCGTCGAGACCTTCGAGGAGTTCGGGGTACATGGACCCGTCGAGGATGTCCGCAAGCGCCGTTCCCTTGACGGCGCCGAATGTTCCACTCGGATCGTAGGGCGGCACGATATTGTCCGGCGTGAGGTCGCCGACGCGGGTGTTCTCCAGCGTGAGGATGGGCTGCAGTTGCGCCTCCGCGCCGAAATAGGGGCGGATCAGCGCCTTGACGACGGTGCTCGTACCGGATTGTTCCAGAACAAGCTGTCCGGTCAGGAACGGGTTGGTGCCTTTCACATAGTCCGGGAGGCCGGCGAGCAAGCCCGAAACATCGAGGATGTCGCCTCCGGCGCCCGTTGCGAAATCGGTGATCACGTCGGCAGGGGAATTGGCCGAATAGCCGATCAGATAGGTGTCGCGGCCCTGGCCGCCCGTGAGGCGGTCGACGGCCTCGTCCGGGTAGAATTCATGGCCCGTCCAGTCGGACTGGCTCGACACATAGTGAAAGACATCGTCCCCCGCACCGCCGTTGATGGTGTTGGAACCGCCGCGCCATTCGTAGAACGTGTCGTTGCCGTCGCCGCCGTCGATCACGTCGGCGCCGCCCGGCTTGGGCGCCGGGGACCAATGGTCGCCGCCCCAGAAGAATGGGTCCCCGTGAATCGAATCGTCGCCTGCGCCGCCCAGGATGGTGTCGGCGCCAAGACCGCCGAATAGCGTGTCGTCGCCATCGCCGCCGCTGATCCAATCCTCGCCGTCGCTGCCCTGGATGCTGTCGTGTCCGCCAAGACCCGAGAGCATATCGTCGTCCAGCGAGCCGGTCAGCGTATCGTTCCCATCAGTTCCGATCGCGCTCGATCCCTGTCCGAGCGGATGGTGGGCCGGCCTGAAGTTGTACGCGCTCAACTGCTCCGGCGCGACATTCTCCAGCCACAGGACGGTGCCGTATCCCTGTCCCTTGCCGATCCACTCGAGATTGACCTGCACGAGCGTGTGGCTCCCGGAGGCTACGACGCGAACGAGGCCGCTCGTGAACGGTTGGACGGGGTCCAGGAGCCAGGGGTACTCGGTGTCGTTGCGCGGATCGACACGCTCGATCGCGGAGGCGAGATCGAGGATGTCGCCGCCATAGCCGACTTCGAAATCCCTGATGATGTTCGGGTTGGCGACCGCGTCCGCGAAATCATACAGGCGGTAGCGATCGGCACCCTCGCCGCCGGAGACGATGTTTTGACCTTGCAGGTCGATCTGATCGGACCCGCCGCCGCCCTGGATCGTGTTGCTTCCTGCACCGGGCGACAGGATGTCGTTACCGTCCCCGCCCACGAGGACGTCATCCCCGTCCCCGCCATCGAGCCAGTCGCTGCCTGCGCCTCCGTCGAGGCCGTCATCGCCTGCGTCGGCTTCGATCCAGTCGCCACCTTCGCGACCGATCAGCCAGTCGCTGCCATCACTGCCCGTCAGCCGGTCGGCGCCGCCACCGCCGAGGACGATGTCCGAGCCGAGACTGCCAAAAGATGAAACTGTGGTCGGTTGCGCGTTCATCATTGCACCGTTGTCAGACGTGAGGAAACTGCCGCTGGACCGACAATAGCAAATGATGAGCGCTGCTTATAATGTTCTGATTCGGTTCGAAACTCGAACTACTTGTTGCTCGGCATCGATCTTTCTGTTCGCCAGAACAGCTGCCGACGTCTGTGAATGCAGCCGCTCAGATGTCGCCAAACATCACGACCCCACACAGACCCAATGCGGCGATCGCCACAGCCACGAACACTGCATCGCGCCCGTGAAACTCCGGCGCGTTCATGACGGTGCGAGGAGCATCGGGACTGAGCCCCCGGGCTTCCATGGCGATCGCCGTGCGGCCGGCGCGGCGGATGGCGAAGGCGAGCAGCGGGATGACGAGGCTCATGAGCTCGAAGGGGCTCGGGATCCGACGCAGGCGGCCGCCGGATTTCATGGCGCGGGCCAGGCGCATCTGCTGCGCCTCGCCGGCCAGATCGGGCACGAGCTGCATTGCGGCGAACAACGAATAGCCGATGCGCGGCGGCAGTCTCGCGTGCTGCATGAGGGCGCGCACGAACAGGCCGGGATCGGTGGTGAGCGCAAAGAACACGGAGATCATCCCGCAGGCCAGCGCGCGCAAGAACAGGGTGATGCCCGCCGAGAATTCCGGCGACGAGAAAAGGGATTCCCCTGCCATGCGGACGGCGAAGTCGCTCTCCTGGCGAAACAGCAGGCTCGTGGTGAGAAAGCCGAAGCCGAACAGGGCGAACGGCACCATAAGGGCAAGCAGCACCAGCGGCGAGGTCCGCTGAAGGACGACGAGCGCAAGTGCCGGCACCAGAATGGCTGCGAGCTGGAATCGTGGATCGAAGACCAGCACGGCGGCGACGAGCCAGATGCAGCAGACGGCAAGCTTCGCGAGCGGATTGAGGGATGTCAGCATGCGGCGGCTGCCTCCAACCGGAGGGCGGCGGCCTCGAGCCAGCGCGCCGCCGGAGCCGAAGCAGGCTCCGTGAGCCCGGCGCGGGCAAGAAGAGCGGCATCGCTCATCAGCTCCTGCGTGGGACCATCCGCCAGGACGCCTCCCTCCCCGATCACGATGGATCGCGGGCAGAGCCTCAGGGCGAGATCCATGTCGTGGGTGATCAGTGCGATGGTCCGACCTCTCTCGCGCAATGCGACGATTTCCCGCGTGAGCAGGGACGCGCCATGGGCATCCAGTCCGGCCATGGGCTCGTCGAGCACGAGCAGCGGCCAGCGATCGGACAATGTGAGCGAAGCCAGCGCGAGCTTGCGCTTCTGGCCCTGCGACAGCTCGAACGGATGGTTCCGCGCCAACTCCGTCAGACCCCAGGATTCGAGCGCGGCATCTGCCTGCGCGGCCTTCTGCCCCGCGCTCATGCGCATCGGGAGCGCGGTGAGCAGCTCCTCGCGCACGGTGCCGGCGGTGAACTGGTTCTCGGGACGCTGGAAGGCATAGCCGCCCGGCGGGCCTTGGCGCTGGCCGGACCGCAGCCGCAGGAGGCCGGCAAGGCATAATCCCAGCGTGGACTTGCCGGCGCCGTTCCTGCCCAGAACGCCGAGGATCTCGCCCTCGTGAATGGCGAGATCGACGCCGCGCAGCACGGTCGGCCCGAGGAACGGTGCGCAATCGGCCCGCGTCATCCGCACGAGCTCAGGCGCATCGCCTCTCGTGACGGATGGATTGGCGGAGGCGATGAAGGCCTCGACGGCTGGACGTGCCTTTCCGAGACATTCGGGAGATGTGTTGTCCGGGTCGAGATGCGCGAGCGCCTCCTCGACTGACAACGGCGCCACAGGTGCCGCGATCCCGACCTGCGCGAGTTCCGCGTCGAGCGCGCTTGCGGCAGGACACCAGATGCCATGCGATTGCAGCAGCGCCCGCTCCTCGCGGAAGATCGTGCGCGGATCGCCTTCGGCAATGACGGCGCCGTCGCGGCCCAGTACGACCATGCGGTCGATGGACTCGATCAGCCCATCGAGCCTGTGATCGACGATGAGGATGGTATGTCCGCCCTCGCGGCTCGTCAGCAGCGCGTGCAGGCGTCGTGCGGCTTCGGGCGCCAGATGCGCGGTCGGTTCGTCGGCCACGAAGAGCGGCGCGTCCTGCACCAGGGTCGCCGCCAGAGCGACGAGCTGGCGTTCGCCGCCCGAGAGCTGCGCCGAACGGCGCTGGCGCCATTCCTCCGGCACGCCCACCTTCCGCATCACCTCCGCGATCGCCCGCGTGATGCGCTCCGGCGGCAGCGCCCGGTTCTCGAGCGCGAAGGCAATCTCGTCCTCCACGCGCATGCCGCAGAGCGTCTGGTCCGCGTCCTGGAAATACTGCGCCACTTCACGCGCCCAGCCCCACGGCTTTTGCGCGCCGATATCCTGGCCGAACAGGCGGATGTGTCCTTTCAGCTCCGCCGGAATGCTGTCGGGGATGAGGCCCGTCAGCGTCAGCAGCAGCGTGGACTTGCCGGAGCCCGACGGGCCGAGCAGGAGAACCCGCTCGCCTTGCCGGACCTGAAGGTCAACAGGCCCGACCGCAGGACTCCTCGCGAATGGATAGAGGACCTCGACCCTGCTCCACTCCGCTGCAGGATCAGGCGGCGGCGGAGCGCTTTTCGACATCGATCGCAAGTCCCGCGAGCGCGCCCGTCCTGTAGAGCGCCTGCACGATGACATGGGCGAGCCATCCGCCGAGCAGCGCGCCGCTCAAGGAGCGCAGCGCGAACATGGCGATGAGCAGCGTCGGCTGCAGCGCGCCGTAATCGAACCGGATCCAGGTGTAGATATAGGAGAAGATCGCAGCGCCGACGCCTGCGGCCATGAGCACCGGCAGCGAGTAGTTGCGCCAGCGCGTGGCAGCAAAGACCGCTTCTGCGCCCGCACCCTGGACGATGCCGCTGACCACGAGCAGCAAGCCGGCCGGGCTTCCCAGAAGTACCTGCACGGCGGCCGCGAGCACCTCGGCCGCGAAGGCGGCGCCGGGCTTGCGGATGGTGGCGGCCGCCACCATCGAGGCGACGAACCAGAAGCCCATGAACACGTCCATCGTCAGCGGGCCGAAGGCCGCCTGCGCGATCAGCCACACCTGCACCCAGCCGAGATAGAGCACGGCGAACACGGCGCCGATCACGGTGACGATGAGCGTTTCCCTCAATGTCCAGCCACGAGTCACGGACATGACGAACTCCTTGTTGTGAGATGGTAGACTTTGCGAAGAATTACGCTTTGCTCGGACTGTTCGCCGAGACCTTGAGATCGAGCGCCACATGGCCCTCCGGCGCGCCGAAGCGCAGGAAGGCTTCGCTCAGGGTGGCGAAGACCGGGCCCGCATCGCCGCGCAGCTTGGTGCAGAAATTCTTCGAGCGATCGAAGACGCCGGATGCCTTCAGGAAATCGATGCAGCCGTAGATCTCGTCCATGTGATGCCCGCTGCCGAGCGGATAGAGCGAGAACTGCGCGGCCACGATCTGGCCGGTCTGAGGCGCTGCTTCCACGTGTCGGACGGCAGCTGCGATACGTTCTGCGAGCGGCCGATCATGGTTCGATCCGGCAATCGGCGTGCAGATCGGATCGTCGGGCTCGCCCGGGCAGCCGCGCGAGACGGTTGCGGCCAGCACGCAGTGCACGCCGCGGTGCGATGCGGCGAGGAACAGGTCGCGCATGGCCGGAAAAAGCTGCTCGGGCGGGCCGACGATCAGCGTCGAGATATCGTCGGTCTCGATCCTGAAGCTGGGACGGTACGGTTCGAGCGCCCCGATAGCGCCGAGGATGACGTCGACGAAATCGTCGGCCATCGGGTAGAGGGAAATCTGTGCACCGGAAAACATCGTCACCTCGCTCCGCTGGCATTACCCAGATCAGCTTGAGGGTCCAGCGGCTGTGCGCCGCCATCTCAGCCCCGGCAATACGGAGCACCCCTGTCAGATGGCTCTGCTTAGCACCTTTCGTCACAGCCTGGCAAGCGGGTCACGCGCGCGTCGGCGACGGGTCGGGAGTCCTACTGCACGGTGACCTGATCCTTGATGCGCTCAAAGGCGGCGCGGCGCACCACCCGCTTCGTCACGAGATCCTCCACCGACTTGTACGGGCGGCCTCTGACGATGGCGCGTCCGAGCGAGCCGGCGCCTTTCAGTCTGTTCAGCTGCTCGATGGTGCCCTTGTTGAGATCGACGAGAGTCGGTTCAGGATCGCCGGCAGGAGCGAAGGAATCCGTCCGGCTCGCCTGCTGCTTCACCGTGCCCGTCACGTTCATGTCGGCATGGGCCTCGGGCAAGGGCTTGGCGGGCTTGCCCGCGGACGATTGCTGCACGACGGCCTCGAACTGTTTCAGGACGGCCAAGGACTGATCGCGGGAGGCCCCGATGGAGGCAGGATCGATGGCAGGCTCGACGGCGGACAGCTCCGGATCATCCTCGTCCTGCTCCGGCGTCGGAGCGGCGGCCCGCGTCATAGGCAGAGCAGCCGGCGCGGACGGAGCCGCATCGGCGACCTGAACGGGATCGGCCCGATCAGGCGGGGCTGCGGTCCTCGGCTCCACCGTGATCGTCTGCGGCGGCGCGACGGTCACCATGCCTTCCGCCGTGGAGCTGCTTCCCTGGGACCGCCAGAGCGCCAACCAGCCGGCGCTCATGAGACCGATCACCAAAAGAATGCGCATGGCCTGAAGGGCCACGTTGTCGCGCGGTTCGCGCGGTGCCTGGGTTCGGGACAACTCGCCAACCTGCATGAGATCCTCGTACATTCGCTTGTCGACGGAGCCTTGCTCTGGCTTAGGGCTAGAGAGGGTATGTGGCGCCGGCGTGGCAATCAGCGCACGCAATGCGGCTTCAACGGCAATTCGGGATAGGTGCCTATCTCTTTCGAGACCTGCCAAAGAGGAACGGCAACGTCATCACCTTTCGAAGACAGCGCTCTAAACCGCCCGTACCCGCGCGGGCGCGCCGATGAGGCATTCGAGCGCGGTACGATCCCAGCGGCCCGCATCGGCGGCAGCATTGTAGGTCGTCGTGAGGAAGTCGAGCAGCATGGCGTCGGGATCCGCCGATTGGCGCACGGCGTCGTAGGGCAGGATGAACTCGCCGAGAGCCGAATCGAAGGAAGCGGCGGATGTCACTTGGGCATCGCGAAAGCCCCGCGGCTCGGGATAGGCGTAGGAATAGAAGGCCGGGTGCGGGAAGGCGTCGCTGCCGGGCCAGAAGCCCGCGCTCGAAACCTCGTGCGAATAGGCCTCCCGGGTGACCGGATCCGGCAATCCGGGCACGCCGCCGGGATGCAGCGGCGCGGGCCGCCCGGAAAAGCGCGTCACCGCAAGATCGAAGCTGCCCCAGAAGAAATGCACCGGCGACACCTTGCCCACAAACCCGCTGCGGAAGAGCTTGAACACCCGATCCACCTGCACGAGCACTCGCCAGAATCGGTGCGCGGCATCGCGGTCGTAAGAGGCATGGATCCGATCCTCGGAGAAGCGGATGGGATCCGCCACCTCGTTCGGCATCTCGTTGATGACGACCTCGATGCCGATATCGCTCAGGATCGTCAGAAGCCGCGAATGGAAGTCCGCGACGCTCTGCGGCTGCAGCGGCAACTGCCGCTCCTCCCCGCGGCTCGTGCGCACGAGCAGCAGATGGGCGATAAAGTCGAACTCGATTTCCAGGATCTCGTGGCCGACGGGCATGGGCGACGTACCCAATCCCCGCGCAGTGACATAGAGCGGCACCTGCCAGCCGTGATTGAGCCAAGGCGAGAGCGACAGCCGGATCTTGCCGACAATCTGCGTCCAGAGCTGCAGGGTCGCCGCCGTGTCGCGCCAAGCGGGATAGGGCAGCTGAGGCCAGGATGCGTTACCCATCGAGCGCTCCCGTGCAGATGGAGACGGGGAGAAGGTAGCGCAGCGTTCGAGGTGGACAATCGGCCCGTGTGGCGGAACACAGACATACCCATCGACGCGAGGCGCAGTTGGAGCGGTCCGTCC
>DASZBB010000200.1:0-16670 GCA_035944695.1 Microvirga sp.
GAGACGGATGCGGACGATGCCGCCATCGTCAGGGCTCTCCTGAGCCTCGGCCACAATCTCGGCATCGAGGTGGTGGCCGAAGGCGTCGAAAGCGCTTTCCAGGCGACCCTCCTGCAGCGCATGAGCTGCGACCTGGTGCAGGGCTATCACTTCGGCCGCCCCATGCCGGCCGAGGACGTGCCGTCCTTCGTCACGTCCTGGACCGGCGTCTGACATCCGTCATTCCGGCACCTCGTCGTAGCACAGGGCCCATCCGGATCCGGTGAACCAGCACCGCCCCGGCGCGGCGCTCTCCTTCCAGATCAGGCTGCGCACGAACTCGATGCCGCCGCGCTCGAAGGCGGCCTGCAGGGCCTCCCTCTCGGCCCCTGCCGGCGACAACCGGCCTTCCGCGCAGACGAAGGAGACCGGACCGAGCCAGCGCGCGGCGAAACCGCCGGTGTTGCGCGTCACGCACAACCCGGCGCCATGTAGGGAATGGATGCCGCCCCATGGGCTCGGCTTCGGTCGGGGAACCCCGAGCGGCAGGACGAGGCGACCGTTCGGCCGCAGATGCTCGATCCACCCGTCGGCCGGCCGCCCGACCGCCACATTCACGTAGACCGCATCCACGGCTTCGCGCGGCCATTCGGCGCCATCGCCTTCGATCACCGTGACATTGGATCGGTCGGAAAGATTGTCTCTGGCGAGTTCGGCAAGAGCAGGATCGAACTCGACGGCGAAGACATGACCGCGGCTGCCGACGAGATGGGCCAGGATCGCCGTGTAGTAGCCGCTGCCGGCTCCGATATGGGCGACGCGCTCGCCTTCCCCGACAGACAGAGCATGGAGCCAGCGCGCATGAAGCGAGGGGCTGCCGTTGTTGACGCCGCGCCGGGACAGGAGGGCGAACAGCACGTCCTGATAGACGATGGCGGGATCGTGCGACGGCACGGTCTCGTAGCCCCTCGGCGGGCGGGAGATCTGCCAGGGCGGAGGGCCCAGAAAGCGCTCGCGCGGGACGGCCGCCATCGCATCTTCGAGCCGGGCATCGGCCTCGATGCCCGCGACCGCCAGGATCTGCCTGGCGAAGGCCCGCCGGATCACGGCCAGTTCGTGCTCGTCGAAAACGGATTCCATCAGGCATTGTCCCCGCTCATGGCAACGATTGTCGGCAGAAACGGAGCCTTGCGCAATTGGCCGGAGCGTCGGCGTTTCACCTTCACGTCTCTGCGAGAAAAAGAACCTTGGCCTTGCCATCGCCATGATCGAGCGGCACGAGGAGATTTCCTTACGAGAGTTTCGTTCATGATCCTGTCCCGCCGCGCTGTTCTCGCCGGTCTTGCCCTGTCCGGCACGAAAGCTCCCGCCTTCGCGCAATCCGCACCGGAGCCGCAGCTCATCCCGGTGGAGCTGATCGAGAACGCCCTCAACCTGCCCTCGATCGTGCGCCTCGGCCACAAGCATGGCGACGTGATCATGGTGGAGTATTTCGACTATAACTGCCCCTGGTGCAAACGCTCGGCTCAAGCCCTGCCCGAACTGCTCAAGGCTGAGCCCGAACTCTCGTATGTCCTGGTGAATTTCGCCGTGCTCAGCCCGCAATCGGTGGCGGCGACGCGCGCGGCCCTGGCCTATCTGCAGCTCTACGGGCCCGAGCGCTACCTGCCGCTGCATCTTGCGCTGTTCTCCCTGCGCGGCACGGTCGACGGACCGCGGGCGCTGGCCAAGGCCGAGCGGCTCGGCGGCGATCCCAAGCGCATGACCGAGCTCGCCGACAGCGACAAGACCACCGGCTGGATGAAGGATGCGTTCACCACCGGCAACGACCTCGGCCTCGTGGCGACCCCGTCCTTCCTGATCGGCACGGAAGCCTATATCGGCGGCATGAGCCTGGAGCAGAAGCGCGAGGCGATTGCGCGGGCGAGGGGGTAGCTCCTCGCTGTCATTCCGAGCTCGCCTGCGGTGCCTCGGAACGACAGTGAAGATATCCGGCAGGCTCTCCCTTAGACATTCCCACCGAGACCCGCTAAGCCGCGAGGGCATGTCGCTCATCCGCTCCTCGCTCCTGGTCGGCCTCGGCTCCGTGGCTTCGCGCGTTCTCGGCTTCGTCCGGGACGTGCTGTTCGCGCAGGCCCTGGGAGCGGGCCCCGTGGCGGATGCATTCCTGGCCGCCTTCCGCCTGCCCAACCTGCTGCGCCGCATCGTCGGCGAAGGCGGCCTCAACCCGGCCCTGATCCCGACCCTCGGCCGCCTGGACCCCGATGAGGCCGCCGTCACGGGGGGCGATGTGCTGAGCGTCTTCGGGCTTGCCCTGCTCGGACTCACGGCTCTCGTGGAGATCGGCGCGGGGCTGATCGCCTTCCTCCTCGCCCCGGGTCTTGCCGACGATGGCGGGACGCTGGCCCTGGTGGCGCTCTATACGCGTCTGTCCTTTCCCATCGTGCCGTGCGTGGTGCTCGCCTCCATGGGCGCCGCGATCCTGAACCTGCACGGCCGCTTCGCCGCGACGGCGCTGGCGCCGCTGGCCGTCAATGGCGGATTGATCCTGACGCTCGTCGTGGTCGAGCTCGGTCTTCCCCTGCCGCTCGCGCAGAAGGCCGCGTGGCTGGCGGCAGCATCGAGCCTGGCGGGCGTGGTCCAGCTCGCCCTCGTGGCCGCGGCCCTGCTGACCGGCAAGGCCCGGCTCGTCGGTTTCGGAATGCCGCGCTGGTCGCCGGTGCTGAAGAGCCTTCTGCTCGCCGGTTTTCCCGTGCTCGCGGCGAGCGGCGCCGTGCAGCTCTTCATCCTGGCCGCCACCCAGATCGCCTCGTTCTGGCCCTCGGGAATCTCCTGGCTCTACTATGCCGAGCGGGTGATGCAGCTGCCGCTCGGCCTGATGGCGGCTTTGGGCTCGAGCCTGCTGCTGCCCGAGCTCGCCCGCCGTCATCAGGCCGGAGACGGACCGGCCATTGTGGCGGCGCAGAACCGGGCGCTGGAAGTGGCGCTGCTGCTCGCCCTGCCGGCGAGCTCGGCCCTGATCATCCTCGCCCGGCCCATGAGCAGCGTACTCTTCGAGCGCGGCGCCTTTCAATCCTCCGACGCGGAGGGCACCGCCCTCGTGCTCATGGCCCTGAGCCTGGGGTTGCCTTTCGCCACCGCCGCCAAGGTCCTGAGTCAGACGCTGTTCGCCTGCGGCTCCCTGAAGGCGGCCCTGGCGGCGACGATCCTGGGCCTTGTCCTCACGACCGCCGCCTCCCTGGCGCTCGCCTGGCCCTTCGGCCCGACGGGGATCGCCCTCGGCGTCAGTGTCGGATGCCTCGGCCATGCGGTCGCCGTGGCGTCCGGCCTTCGCCGATTCGGTCTGTGGCTGCCGGACCGGGCTCTGACGGTTCGGGTGATGCGCATCCTCGTGGCGGTCCTCGCGATGAGCCTCGCGCTCGGGGCAGCCTTGCGTGCCGCCCCGCAGGCCGGCCCCTTTTCCCTCGCGATGATCTGTCTGGGCGGTCTGGCGGTTTACGGGCTTGCGGCCCTTGCCGCCGGTGCCGTGACCCGTGGCGATTGGGCCGCCCTGACGAAAAAAACGTGAGAACCCTTGCATCGTGGTACGGCCCTGTCATAAGGCGCGCCTCGATGGAGCGATTGCGGGCGATCAGCCTTCGGTTCGCCCCAGGACAAGCAGTCAGACCATATCTGGGGCGGTTGGCGGTCGAACCTGAAACTGCACCGACCCTCAGTCGGAGTTCAAGACCATGGCGCAGTTCAAGGAGCTGGTGTTCTCGGGCGTTCAGCCCACCGGCAATCTCCATCTCGGGAATTATCTCGGCGCCATCAAGCGCTTCGTCGCCATGCAGGAGAACTTCGACTGCATCTATTGCGTCGTCGACATGCACGCCATCACCGTGCCGCAGAACCCGGCCGACCTGACCCGCCAGATCCGCGAGGTGACGGCCGCGTTCCTCGCCGCCGGCATCGACCCCAAGCGCCACATCGTCTTCAACCAGTCCCAGGTGCCGCAGCACGCGGAACTCGCCTGGGTGTTCAACTGCGTCGCCCGCCTCGGCTGGCTCAACCGCATGACCCAGTTCAAGGACAAGGCCGGCAAGGACCGGGAGAACGCCTCCGTCGGCCTCTACGCCTATCCGAGCCTGATGGCGGCCGACATCCTGGTCTACCGCGCCACCCACGTGCCGGTGGGCGAGGATCAGAAGCAGCACCTGGAGCTGACCCGCGACATCGCCCAGAAGTTCAACAACGACTGGGCCGAATCGATTGCCGCGCACGGCTTCGGCGACGCCTTCTTCCCGCTGACCGAGCCGATGATCCAAGGTCCTGCGACCCGCGTCATGTCGCTCCGCGACGGCTCGAAGAAGATGTCGAAATCGGACCCGTCAGACTATTCCCGCATCAACCTGACGGACGACGCCGACACCATCGCCCAGAAGGTCCGCAAGGCGAAGACGGATCCCGAGCCGCTGCCGAGCGAGGTCGAGGGCCTGAAGGCCCGTCCCGAGGCCGAGAACCTCGTGGCGATCTATGCGGCCCTCATGGACACCACACCGGAAGAAGTGCTGCGCCAGCACGGCGGCGCACAGTTCTCCGGCTTCAAGGCAGCCCTCGTGGACGTGGCGGTGACGAAGCTCTCCCCCGTGGCCGACGAGATGCGCCGCCTCATGGCCGATCCCGGCCATATCGATGCGGTGCTGGCGGACGGCTCCGAGCGGGCGCGGGCCCTGGCTTCCGTGACCATGGATGCGGTCAAGGACATTGTCGGCTTCGTGCGCTCCCGCTGAGGGATGGGCCGACGATGAGCGGGCTTGCTCTTGCCGTGACGGCAGGGCAGCATCCTTCCTGATGCAGGAGAGCGGGCTTTGAGCGGCAAACGTCGATCCTACGAATCGGGTCACCGTCCGAAGTTCATGGTGGTGATCGACCAGACTCCGGAGTGCGCCCGGGCGGTGCACTTCGCCTCACGGCGCGCGGCCCGCACCGGCGCCAGCATGGTCATGCTCGCCGTCGTGGATCCGCCCGACAATTTCGAATGGCTCGGCGTCGGCGAGGCCATGATCGAGGAAGCGAGCGAGGAAGCCCAGAAGCACCTGGATGCCGCCGCCCGCGAGGCGCGCAGCGCGGCGGGCGTGGAGCCCGAACAGATCATTCGCGTGGGCACCCGGGCGGACGAGATCATGAAGCTCATCCACGAGGACGAAGACATCTCCTTCCTGGTGCTCGCCGCGGGCAGCGCCAAGGAGGGCCCCGGCCCCCTGGTCTCGACCCTCGCCGGCCGCTCGGCCGCCTCCTTCCCGGTCCCCATCGTGATCGTGCCGGGCGGCCTGACGGACGAGGAGATCGACGCACTGGCGGGTTGAACGGGAGCTTCCCTTCTCGGTTCAAGCCTGCAGCCCCGGCATGCGGTGAAGGCATCTATTCTCCCCTTGGAATCGGCCGCGATCCATTCCACATTGGGGCTGGAACCTGTTAGAACGATTCTAACACCCTACTCGGCCGGCCTTGAACCGGCGCCAGAGGACGACGAAACGATGTTCATTCAGACCGAAGCGACCCCGAATCCCGCCACCCTGAAATTCCTGCCCGGCCGCGTGGTGATGCCGGAAGGCACCTTCGAGGCGAAGACCCCCGAGCAGGGCGAGGTCTCGCCCCTTGCCCAGCGCCTCTTTGCCGTACCGGGCGTGACCGGCGTGTTCTTCGGCTACGACTTCGTCACCGTCACGAAGGCCGACGGCGAGTGGCAGCACCTGAAGCCGGCGATCCTCGGCGCGATCATGGAGCATTTCATGACCGGCGCGCCGCTCTTCGCCAACGGCTATGGCGCCACGGAGGACGATGGCGAGGAGTTCTTCGACGAACAGGATGCCGCGACCGTCGAGACCATCAAGGAGCTGCTCGAGACCCGCATCCGCCCGGCGGTGGCGGGCGACGGCGGCGACATCACCTTCCGGGGCTTCAAGGACGGCACCGTGTACCTGGTCATGAAGGGCGCCTGCTCGGGCTGCCCGTCTTCGACCGCCACCCTGCGCCACGGCATCCAGAATCTGCTGCGCCACTTCCTGCCGGACGTGCGCGAGGTGCAGGCGGTCTGACAGGCGGTTTGCCTCGAACCTGAATTCAGTTATCGACGCGCGGCTCTTCCGAGCCGCGCTTTTTGTTTCGGAGTGTCGCGTTGCCTGCCCTGCCCGATCCCGCTCTCGACCAGCTCTTTCGCCAAGCCCGCACCCATCGCTGGTGGGAGGACCGCCCGATCCCGGAAGAGACCCTGCAGAGAATTGCCGATCTCGCCAAGCTGGGGCCGACCAGCGCCAATTCCTCGCCCGGCCGGTTCGTCTTCGTGGTGTCGCAAAAAGCCAAGGAGAGGCTGAAGCCCCATCTCGACGAGGGCAATGTGCGCCAGACCATGAGCGCGCCCGCCACCGTGATCGTGGCCTACGACACGCAGTTCTACGAAAAGCTCCACCGCCTCGCGCCGAACAGCCCCGATGCACGCAGCTGGTTCGTCGGCAAGCCCGAGGCGATCGAGAGAACGGGCTTTCAGGGCTCCTGCCTCCAGGGTGCCTATCTCATCATGGCGGCCCGCGCGCTCGGGCTCGATTGCGGACCCATGGGAGGGTTCGACCGCAGGGGCGTGGACGAGGCGTTCTTTCCCGATGGGGCGTACAAGTCGAACTTCCTCGTCAATCTCGGCTACGGCCTGCCCGAGAAGCTCCATCCGCGCCAGCCCCGTCTCGCCTTCGAGGAATTCTGCACCATCGTGTGACGCGGGCGTTCACTCTGCCACGATTCGCTCGACGAGAGCCGTGACGGCCGACCGGAACTCCGCCGGATCCGAGCCGGCCTCGATGGCGAGCGCCGCCCGGTCGAAGGCCGCCGAGAGCAGGGCCGTCACGGCCGGGAGGGTGAACCCTTGCGGGTTGCGGCCGAGTGCCGCCTCCAGCCCCTCGCGCAGGGTGCGCGCCGCATGGGCTTCGTCCAGCGCCGCGCTCTCCTGCGCGCCGAGGACGGCGGGGCCGTCGACGAGGAGCAGGCGCGTGCGTCCCGGCACGGCCATGGCGTCGAGATAGGCGAGGCTGCCTTCCAGTAGCGCCTCCCGGGGCGTCAGCGGCGCGGCGGACGTCCGCATTTCGACCTCTTCGGCAACGGCCCGGGCCTCCCGCTCCAGCACGGACCGGAAGAGATCCCGCTTGTCGGCATAGTGGTGGTAGAGCGCGCCGCGGGTGACCTTGGCGGCCTCCGCAATCATGGGAGTCGAGGTCTCGGCATAGCCGTCGCGGACGAACAGCGCGCGGGCCGCGTCGAGCAGCGCGGTCTTCGTGGCCTCGGCCCGTTCTGGGTTGGTCCGCCTTGCTTGCATACATACAGCCTGTATGTTATTTGGATAAAACATGCAGACTGTATGTGACTTGCGGGAGGTTGACCAGAGATGAAGATCACGAGCTACTATCCGGTGATCCTGACCCGCGATGTGGCCGGCACCGCCGCTTTCTATGCCGCGCATTTCGGATTTCAGCCCGTCTTCAGCAGCGACTGGTACCTGCATCTGCAGTTCGTTGGTGACCCGTCCGTCAATCTCGCTGTTCTCGACAGCGGGCATGAGACCATCCCTCCGGAAGCCCGCCGCCCCGTCGCCGGGATGATCCTGAACGTCGAGGTCGAGGATCCCGACGCGCTCTACCGCGACCTTCAGGCGGCAGGCCTGCCGATCCTGGTTCCCCTGAGGGACGAGCCCTTCGGCCAGCGGCACTTCATCACGAAAGATCCCAATGGCGTGCTCATCGACGTGATCAAGCCGATCCCGCCGAGTGCCGAGTTTGCCGCGCAATACAACGCGGGCGCCCTGCCGCAGGCTTGAGGCGGCCACCCGACCGCGTCGCGACGGCACAGGTCCGCCGATTCCGGGTTCCCAGATCTTTGTGTCATGCTCTAAAGACACTCGCAGACCTGACGGAGACGAATGTTGCGCGTCCTTGCCATCGATACCGCCCTCGGCGCCTGCTCGGCCTGCATCGTCGAGGCCGGAGAGCCCGTGCCGCTGGCCACCGAGACCATTCCCATGGACCGGGGCCATGCCGAGGCCCTGATGCCGCTCCTCGACCGGCTTTCGGCCCAGGTGGAGGGCGGCTTCGAGAGCCTGGACCGGGTCGCCGTCACGGTCGGACCCGGGAGCTATACGGGCCTGCGCGTCGGCATCAGCGCCGCCCGCGGCATCGGCCTGGCCGCCGGCATTCCCGTGGTGGGCGTCGCCACCCTGTCGGCCTTCCTCGCCCCCCTGATGGTCGGCGACCGGCGCGGGCTCTTCACCGCGGCCATCGACGCCAAGCACGGGCACATCTACATCCAGGCCATTGCGCCGGGCGGGCGCACCATCATCCCGCCTGGTCTCATGACGTACCGGGATGCCATCCGCCTTCTCGGCTCCGGCCCGATCCTGATCGCCGGATCGGCCTCGGCCATGCTCGCCGCGGAGGCGCGCGCCCAAGGGGTCGAGGCCCATATCAGCGACGTGTCGGCCTTTCCCGATATCGGCTGGGTGGCGCGGCTCGGAGTGCTGGCGGATCCGGGCCAAGCCCTGCCCAAGCCGCTCTACCTGCGCGAGCCCGACGCCAAGCCGCAGGACGGGGCCCGAATCGCCAGGCAATGAGCATACTCGACCGCTTCATCCACCCGCCGGCCCCACGAATCGAATCCCTCGGGACCGAGGCCGCCGCCCGTCTGGCGGCGCTTCATGCCTCCGCCTTCGCGCGGGCCTGGAGCACGCTTGATTTCGAGCGCCTCCTGGGCGAGCGCGGCGTCGTGGCCGACGGCCTTTTCCTCGGACGCGCCGCCAAGCCTGCCGGCTTCGTCCTGTCGCGGATCGTGCTGGACGAGGCGGAGATCATCACGGTGGCCATCGCCCCCGAGGCGCGCGGCAAGGGTCATGCCCGACCGCTGCTCTCCCATCATCTCGACGCGCTCTCGCGCCGGAGCGTGGCCCGGGTGCATCTGGAGGTCGAGGAGGGCAACGCGCCGGCCATCGCCCTCTACCGTCGCCTGCGTTTTCAGGACATCGGACGCCGGGAGGGCTATTATCAGAAAGCCGACGGAACGAAGGCTGCGGCCCTCACCATGGCTTTGGACCTATAGCCCGCTTCGCGTCCCTCGCTTATAAGCCTCCGCAAGGAGTCACTGAAGCCTTGGCCATTCGGAACAGCACATCCGCCAAAATCCGCCGGTCGGACGCCATCGAGCGCGCCTGCCGCGACAAGGGCCTGCGCATGACCGGACAGCGCCGGATCATCGCGCAGGTTCTCGACTCCGCCGAGGACCATCCCGATGTGGTGGAATTGCATCGGCGCGCGGCCGAGGTGGACGACCGCATTTCTCTCTCCACGGTCTACCGCACGGTGAAACTGTTCGAGACCGAGGGCATTCTCGAGCGTCTCGATTTCCGCGACGGCCGCTCGCGCTACGAGCAGGCCGCGCGGGAACACCACGATCACCTCATCAATCTCGAGACCGGCGACGTGATCGAGTTCCGCTCCGAGGAGATCGAGGCGCTGCAGAACGAGATCGCCAAGCGGCTGGGCTATCGGGTCGTCTATCACCGCCTCGAACTCTACGCGGTTCCGTTGGACAAGGACGACGCGTGACGGGACCAGGCGTCGTCTTCCGGCTTCTGCTGCTCGGGCTGTGCAGCCTCGTGCTCTTTCCCCTGCAGATGCTGGCCCTGCGCCTCGGCTGGTCGTCGATGCTGCATGTGCTGCCGGTGTGGTTTCATCGGGCGCTGCTCAAAATCTTCAACGTGCGCGTGATCGAGCGAGGCACGCCCCCGGGCGATGCGCCCACCATCGTCCTGTCGAATCACGTCTCCTGGCTCGACATTCCGGTCATCGGCTCGCTGCACCCGCTCTCGTTCATCGCCAAGTCGGAGATCGAGAACTGGCCCGTGGTCGGCCTGTGCGCAAAGCTCCAGCGCTCGGTCTTCATCGACCGCCAGCGCCGCAAGGCCACCGCCGAGGTGAACGACGCGCTCGCCCACCGTTTGGTGAAGGGCGAGGTGATCGTGCTGTTTGCCGAAGGCACCACCAGCGACGGCAACCGCCTCCTGCCCTTCCGCTCGTCCCTCGTGGGCGCGGCCCAGACGGCCCTCATGCATGACAGCGTCGAGCGGGTCTTTCTCCAGCCGCTCGCCATTTCCTACACCCACCGCAACGGTCTGCCGGTGACCCGGCGCGAGCGTCCCTTCATCGCCTGGTACGGCGACATGGATCTGGCCCCTCACCTGAAGCTGTTCACCCGGGGCATTCCGCTCGACGTGGTCGTGACCTGGGGCGAGCCGATTCCGTTCAACGGCAACCGCAAGCAGGCCACCGCTTCCGCCGAGGCCGAGATCCGCCGGGCGCTGAAGGCGGCGTGAGGACGGGGGTGAGGATGGCGCCCTTCCGAATCGAGATGGCCCGGACGAGCCCAGTGCCGTTTCACACCCGCCCGGCCTCCGCACCATGTGCCTTGGCCTCCTCCAGAAGCCAGGCGCGGAAAGCCGCCAGCGCCGGCCGGTCGGCGGTGGCTTCCGGGCAGACCACGTAATATTGGTAGGAGCCCTTCACCTGCTGCGGGAAGGGCTGGACTAGGCGGCCCGCCTGCAAATAGTCGCCGATCAGCACATTGGTCGCGAGCGCCACGCCCTGGCCGGAGGCCGCGGCCTGGAGGCAGAGATAGGTATGGGTGAAACGCGGGCCGCGGGAGGTGTCGACCCCGGTCACGCCCACGGCCGCGAGCCAGCGGTCCCAGGTGGTGTAGTCGGGAATGGTCTCGACGCTCTCATGCAGCAGGGTGTGGTGGCGCAGATCCGCAGGCTCCTTCAAGGGACGGGTGGGATCACCCAGCAGGGATGCGCTGCAGACGGCAAAGAAGAATTCCTCCATCAGCAGGTCCGAGCGCAGGCCGGAATAGTTTCCCCGGCCGAAGCGGATCGCCACGTCCACGTCTTCCCGGGCGAAATCCGTCAGCCGCGTATCCACTGAGACCCGTACCTCCAGATCGGGATGCTGCGCCTTGAGGGAGCCGAGCCGGGGGATCAGCCATCCGGCGGCGAAGCTCGGCATGGAGCTCACCGTGATCACGTTGGAGCGGTCGGAGCGCAGGGCCTGCGCCGTCGCGTTGTCCAGCCGGTCGAGGATGTCCGACAGGGAGGCGGCATAATGCTCTCCCAGCGGCGTCAGCGCCACGCCCCGGCTCGGCTGGCGCACGAACAGAGGACGCCCGAGCCAGGCTTCCAACGCTTTGACCTGCTGGCCGACGGCGCTCGCCGTGACGGCGATCTCGTCGCCCGCTTTCTCGAAGTTCAGGTGGCGGGCGGCGGCCTCGAAGGCGCGCAGGGCATTCAGGGGCGGCAGGCGTCGGCGGGACATGGCAAATCCGGTTTCATGCCCAAGTTTTTCTTGAGCACAGATCAAGAACTTCTCGTTTGCCTATAACCTATCACAGGAGCACATTTCTCTTCAATGAAACGCCATTGAAGGAGACCCGCCATGGCGATCGGATATGCCACAGCAAATCTTGGGCTTCACACCGCCCGCCGCGAGCGCAAGAGCACCCTGCTTCAGCTCCTGCTCCGCTACGAGGCTTGGCTCGACGGGCGCAGGAACGCCAGGGTCCTGTACCGGATGGACGACAGGGAGCTTGCCGATATCGGGTTGTCGCGGGCTGATGTGGAAGGCTTGAATCCCGCATCCTGGCAGGATCACCTGCCCTCCACCTTCAGCCGATGACATCCCGAAAGGCACCCTGATGAAGCTCTATTACGGTCCCGTCAGCCTCTTCTCGCGCAAGGTCGAGATCGCCCTTCGCGAGAAGGGGCTCGCTTTCGAGCAGATCCTGGTGCCGTTCACGCAGACCAAGGGCTACAGCCCCAGGAACCCGGACGTGATGGCCATCAATCCCAAGGGGCAGGTTCCGGTCCTGATCGACGGGGACCTGCCCCTCTACGATTCGACCGTGATCCTCGAATATCTGGAGGACGCCTATCCCGATCCGGCGCTCTATCCGACATCGCCTCGGGAGCGGGCCCGATGCCGTCTCTTCGACCTGTTCGGCGACGAGGTCATGCTGGCGCCGCTGCGCTTCCTGATGCATCGCACCGAGCCGAAGTCCGACGACCTGGAGCGCTGGCACGCGAAGGAAGCCAAGGCGCGAGAGGCCGAGCCCGTTCTCGCCGGCCATTTCGCTGAGCTGGACCGCGCACTCCAGGGCCGGGACTACCTCTGCGGCGCCTTCTCGGCTGCCGATATTTCGGTCTTCATGGCGGTGTTCTGGACCCGGCGCCTCGGCGGTCCGTCGCTGACGGGGCGCGAGGCCCTGGCCGGCTGGTATGCGAGGCTCAGCGCCCGTCCGGCTTTCGCACGGGTGATCGGCGAGATCCTTGCCGCCGATGCGGAACTGTCGGCGCCGGTCGAGGGTGCGTTCCGGGACTGAGCCGGAGGCGGTTCAGTCCTTTGCCGGCTAGGCTACCGGAAGACCTGCCTCGCGCGATCGTCCCACGCCGATCAGGACGAGAGACGCGATCAGGAACAGAGCCGCCACCCAGCCGAGATCCCGGACGGTCGCGTATCGCAGCACAAGACCCCCGATGAACGAGCCGAGGGCCACGCCGAAATAGAGCGCTGACCCGTTGAGCGAGAGCGCGAGGGGCGCGCTGCCGGGCGCGATCGCCAGGATCCGGCTCGCCTGAGCCGGTGGAAACGACCACGACATCACGCCCCAGGGGAACAAAGCACCCAGGAAAGCCGGTCCTGCCCATCCATCCGGCAGATATCCGACGAGCGCGAAGAACAGCATCATGCCCGTGTTGAGAACGACCGCGATGGTCACCATGCGCTGCGCGCCCCAGCGATCCGCCATCTGACCGCCGAGATAATTTCCCAAGGCGGCACCACTGCCATAGATGAGCAGCACCGTCGGCAACAGGGACCGGCTGAGCCCGGCAGCCTGATGGGTCATGGGTGCGATATAGGTGAAAACCATGAAGCCTGCGGTCATGTAGAGCAGCGTCGTCGCGAGTGTCGGACGAATTCCGGGCTGTGACAGGACCTCGAAGCGACTCTTGAGCGACATCTTCGTTCCCCGTAATCCTCCCGGCAGCATGACGCGGATCGCGATGGCGGCGATCACACCAGCAACGGCAATGCTCACATAGGTTCCTCTCCACCCTGCCCAGGATGCCACGAAGGCTCCCAAAGGGGCCCCGAATGCAACGGCGAGCGACGTGCCGCCGACAACGATGGAGATTGCTCGGGCACGGTGACTGGTGTGTGAGATGGCAACGGCCGTTGCCTGAGCGGTCGCGGCATAGAGGCCCGCCGCACCGGCAATGACGATTCGAGCCACGAGGAGAACCGCATAGCTGTGCGCCAAAGCGGCCCCGAGGGCGCCGACGGCGAATGTGAGGGCGCTGGCCGTGAGGATCGTGCGGCGGTCCCGGTCGCCCGTGAGCGCGGTCAGGAAAGGCGAGGCGGTCGCGTAAACCAAGGCAAACGCCACAACGAGATAGCCCGCTTCAATAAGGGTCACGCCCGTGTCCTCGGAGATCTGCGGGAGGAGCGAGGCGATGACGAATCCTTCCGCTCCGATGGCGAAGGTACCGAGAGCCAGCCAGAAGAGGCACTTGTCCATGGTCAACATCCGTTGTTCAATATTTATTGAACAATTGAACTTCGACCATCTCCTGTCAAGGATTAGTTCAAGAGATGTTGAACTATTGGCGGAAAATCCCTATTAAGGACTCATGACGTCCTTGCCTCAGCCCCATGCCGATCAGATCGAACTGGCCCATGTGCTGGCAGCCCTCGGCGACGAGACGCGTCTGGCCATCGTCGGGCTTCTGGCCCAGGGCGAACAGGACGCGATGACCTGCAGCCAGTTCCTGCATCTCGGTTCCAAGACAGGTCTCAGCTATCATCTGGCGAAGCTGCGCGAAGCCGGACTGGTCAGTGTTCGCCCCGAAGGCACGAAGCGCATGATCAGCTTGCGGCGGGCTGATCTCGACCGGCGTTTTCCGGGCTTTCTCGACTCGATCATCGCCTGCCAGGCCGTTCGGCCGAAGCCGGAAGTCCAAGCGTAGCAAGAGCACTGCATCCAGTGTTGTCTCTGTCACAGAGGCAACTCTCTTCTCTTGGAGGCCCAAAGCGCTTAAAGACGGAGCTTCAACCTTTCACAACAGGCCGACCTCGTGAAAAAAGTCTTCGTCAAATCCTATGGCTGCCAGATGAACGTCTACGATGCCGAGCGCATGGCGGACATGCTGGCGTCCGAGGGTTACAGCGAAACCAAGGCGATGGAGGAGGCGGATCTCGTCATCCTCAACACCTGCCACATCCGCGAAAAAGCCGCCGAGAAGGTCTATTCCGAGCTCGGCCGCGTGCGCGAGCTGAAGAAGGAACGCGCCGGTCAGGGCCAGGAGACCAAGGTCGTCGTGGCCGGCTGCGTCGCCCAGGCCGAGGGCAAGGAGATCCTGCGCCGGGCGCCGGCCGTCGACGTGGTTGTGGGGCCGCAGAACTACCACAACCTCCCCGACCTTCTGAAGAAGGCCCGTGCGGAGCGCGTCGTCGACACTGAGTTTCCCATCGAGGACAAGTTCGACCATCTGCCCAAGCCCTCGAAGGCGATGATCCGAAACCGGGGCGTGTCGGCCTTCCTCACGATCCAGGAAGGGTGCGACAAGTTCTGCACCTTCTGCGTGGTGCCCTACACCCGAGGCGCCGAGGTCTCGCGGCCCGTGGCCAAGATCCTCGACGAGGCCCTGCGTCTGGCGGATGCGGGCGTGCGCGAGCTGACGCTCATCGGGCAGAACGTGAACGCCTATCACGGCGAGGGGCCCGACGGCTCCGTCTGGTCGCTCGGCCGCCTGCTCCATCGTCTGGCGGAGGTGCCGGGCATCGCCCGGCTGCGCTACACCACGAGCCATCCGCGCGACATGGACGACGAGCTGATTGCCGCCCATCGTGATCTGCCCGCCGTGATGCCCTATCTGCACCTGCCGGTGCAGTCCGGCTCCGACCGCATCCTCGACGCGATGAACCGCAAGCACACGGGCGACGAATACCGCCGCCTGATCGAGCGCATCCGCGAGGTCCAGCCCGACCTCGCCCTCTCGTCCGACTTCATCGTGGGCTTCCCGGGCGAGACGGACGCGGAATTCGAAGACACCATGCGGCTCGTGGCGGATGTGGGCTTTGCCAGTTCCTTCTCGTTCAAGTACAGCCCCCGGCCGGGCACGCCGGCGGCGGAGATCGACGCGCAGGTATCCGAGGCCGTGAAGGCCGAGCGTCTGGCGCGGCTGCAGAATCTGCTGGAAATGCAGCGGCAGGCCTTCAATCACGGAACCGTGGGGCAGACCCTCGACGTTCTCTTGGAGAAGCCGGGTCGTCATCCGGGCCAGATGGCAGGCAAGTCGCCCTATCTGCAGGCCGTGCAGATTGAAACCGACCGCCATGCCGTCGGCGAGATCGTGACGGTGCGGATCACGCAGGCCGGCTCCAACAGTCTGTTCGGAGAATGGGTCGGGCCCGGCAGCCAGGCCGCGGCCTAGTCCTTGTCCGGCCGGACCCCATATTCCTTCGCCGCAGAACCTACGGCGAAACTTCAGAGGAGAGGCATTTGAGCCCAGCGGACAACGTGACCGCACGCGCCCAAAAGGGACGAGCCGCCAACAGCTTGCATCCCGGCGTCGTCGAAGAGGCCGAGATCATCCTCACCTTCGACGACAACCGCCTCGCCAGCCTCGTCTTCGGACAATACGACCAGAACCTCGCCCATCTCGAGCGGCGCCTGAACGTGACCGCCATCGCCAACGGCAACCGCGTCACCGTGAAGGGCACGCCGGAGGCCTCCGAGATGGCCCGCCGGGTCCTGGAAGGGCTCTATGAGCGCGCCCGCCAGGGCGGGGCGCTCGGTCCGGGCGACGTGGACGGCGCCATCGAGGAGAGCACGCTGCAGGGCAGCCTCTTCCCGGCCGCCGAGGAGCCCCCTGTTCCGGGCCTGACCGCCTTCGACCAGATCTCCACCCGCAGGCGGGGGCCGGTGCGCGCCCGCAACGCCTCCCAGAACGCCTATATCAAGGCGCTCAAGACGAACGAACTCGTCTTCGCCGAGGGCCCGGCCGGCACCGGCAAGACCTGGCTTGCGGTGGGCTATGCGGTCTCGCTGCTCGAAGCCGGGCAGGTGGACCGCCTGATCATCTCCCGTCCGGCCGTGGAAGCGGGCGAGCGCCTCGGCTTCCTGCCCGGCGACATGCGCGAGAAGGTCGATCCCTATCTTCGCCCGATCTACGACGCGCTCTACGATTTCATGGAGGCCCGGCACGTGGACCGGGGCCTGCAGACCGGCATGATCGAGATCGCGCCGCTCGCCTTCATGCGCGGGCGCACGCTCACCAACGCCCTGGTGCTCCTCGACGAGGCGCAGAATACCACGTCCATGCAGATGAAGATGTTCCTGACCCGCCTCGGCGAGGGATCGCGGATGATCATCACCGGCGACCCGACCCAGATCGACCTGCCGCCGGGCCAGAAATCGGGGCTCGTCGAGGCCGTGCGCATCCTCAACGGCGTCGAGGGCATTGCCCGCGTCACCTTCAAGGAGGCCGACGTGGTGCGCCACGACCTCGTGCGCCGCATCGTGACCGCCTACGACAAGGCGGCGCGTGAAGCCCCGCCGGAGCCGCC
>DASZBB010000201.1:0-8061 GCA_035944695.1 Microvirga sp.
GCCGGCCCCAAAGGTCCCGATCAGGGACCCCAGAACGGCGGAGATCAGCGCCTATCTCACCGGGTTCCGTGAGGATCTCACAGCGGCTGCGGCCGAGGCTGCCGCAGCGGAAAAGCAATTTCCGAACGATGCCGGGCTCGCCATTCTCACGGCGTCTTTCGCTCGGGACCTCGACCGCCGCGAGGACATGTATGCGGCCTATGAACGAGCCCGGGCCATCGATCCGACTGATCCGAACGTGGTCGCCTTCGGGGCGACGATCAAGGCGGATTACGCCCGCGACATCGACGGGGCTCTTGCGGATCTCTACAGGGTCGTGAAGACCGATCCGAACTTTTCGCTGCTCAACCAGATCGGCCTGCTCGAACAGAGCCGGGGCGCTTTCGTCGAAGCCGAGGCCGCCTTCCGCCGCGCGCTCGACATGGAGCCGCAGAACCCGATTCCCTATACTAACCTGGCTATTCTCCTCCTCGATCAGAGCCGGGTGGCCGAGGCCGGCGCTCTCATCGACAAGGCCCTGGCGCTTGATCCGCCCACCGCCTACACGGCGCGCGGACGCTACCTCCTGCAGAAGGGCAACATGGCTCAGGCGCTCGAGGCCATGCTAGCCGGCTCCGCGGTCAATCCGGCCCTGTCCAACGACCAGGTCACCCTGGCGGACGCCTACTTCCAGAACGGCGACTACGAACTCGCCTGGCAGACCCTCGACAACGCCGACCGGCTCGATCCCAGGGCACCTATCGTGCCGATCCTGCGCACCGCCTTCGCGCTCGATCTGTACCTCGCCGACGAGGCGATCCTGGCCGCGCGCGAGGCCCTGAAGCGCTACCGGGATCGGGGCGGCGATTATGCCGGGATCTCGGTCAGCAAGCAGACCGGCTCCTATCCGGTGGAGGCCTATCGCTTCATCAACCTGCATGATTGGGCGCGCTTCTACGCAGACCGCACCTTCGATCCGTTCGAGGCGCAAGGCTATTTCGACCAGGCGATCGTCAGCCGGCCGGGCCTGTTTCCCACGGAACCGACGCTCGACGCCGCGGAAGGGACGGAGCTCAACAGCGCGGCCGTGAACCTCTCGATCCAGGGATTGCTGCTGGACCCACTCGCCGTTGCCGGCCGCATCGGACGTTACGATCCCATCCGCCGTCCCTTCCTCGACACGGAAATCGGCGGCGGCGCAATCGTGCGCGGCGGCAAGGTCGGCTGGCAGTCGGGCGTGCTGGTCAACGGCTTCTCGAACGAGCCGCTGCCGACGAGCTTCAGCCTGTCCGCGAGCGCCAACGAGGCCCGCGGCGACCTGAGCGCCGACAACGAGAGGGGACGGGGGATCACGTTCAGCCTCGGCACGGCCCCCAATGCCGCCGACCGGTTCATGTTCATGGGCTGGGCGAACGAGGGGCAGCCAGGCCTGACGGATATCGACCGAATTGACTACACCAGACAGGTCGAGCAGGACACGACCAGTCTCTTCGGGGTGGCGGGATGGAGCCACACCTTCGGCTACCGGAATGTCCTCACGGCCGCCGTGTTCGCGACCCGGAACGATACGCTCGACCGCGGGGAGCGTTGGGATTATCAGGTGTTTCCCTCGACGCAGACCCTGTGGCAGGAGAAGCAGCGCGTGGACGGCGTCGTCGGAGCGGTGAGCCATGCTGTCGGCTTTGGCGACTTCAATCTGCGCTATGGCCTTGAGGCTCAGGCCGGCACAGTCCGCTACAACGGTCTCCTTGAGACCTACAGGTACTATTTTCCGAACCGGGAGGAACTGCCGCCGGAGGCGTCGGCCTTCGACAGCCCGTTCCGCGGCGGCCGTGCCTATGCGGATGTTCTGTGGCGCCCGAACGATTGGTTCGAGGCTCAGGCAGGCATCCATCGCACCTTCCTCGATATCAAGAATGCCGAGCCCGACGTGTGGGCGTCGCCCCGCTTCGGCATCGGCATCTCGCCGCTGGAAGGTCAATGGCTCCGCGCTGCCTACATCGAGAACGCCGACAGCTATCTGAGCTATTCCCTCGCGCCGACCACGACCGTCGGGCTGATCCCGAACGATGCGCCTGCGAGCGGACCGACGAAGAGCCTCGTGCTGCGTTGGGACGCGGAATGGACGCCGCAGATCTTCACGGCCCTGGAATATCAGCGGCAGACGCTGAATGATCTCAGCGTGCCCATCATCAACACGGTGGACAGCTTCAGCGGTATCGAGAAGGCCAGGGCCGAATGGCTCGCCGCCACGGTCAATGTCTGGCTCGGCCACGGCATCGGCGTCTTCGGCACCGTCGGCGGAGCCACGTCGAAAATTCTGGCGACATCCGACGACCTGGAAGGAGCGGGCATCGGCGAGCCGGTGCCCTACATCCCGGAACGCTTTGCCCGGTTCGGAATGACCTTCGTCCATCCGAGCCGCCTGCGGTTTACCCTGACCCAGAATTTCATCGGCGAGCGTTCCGGCAATTACGACAACGACCGGCTGGAATCCTACTGGACGACCGATGCCGCACTGACCTGGGAAACCCCGGACCGGCGCTTCCAGGTGGGCCTGACGGCGCTCAACCTGTTCGACCAGAGATATAGTTTCGGATTCGACATCTTCGGGGCTGACATCCCAGCGCCGGGCCGCACCGTCGCGGCCAGCGTCAAGGCCCGGTTCTGAGGTGGGCGGCGGGAAGTCGACAGCACGGGATCACGCGGGGGAGCCCCTCTGGCGGCATTTCGCCATGGCCGGGCTCCTGGCCGCTCTGCTGATCCCGGTTCTGTTCCTTCCGCCCTTCCGCCTCATCGAAGCGCGGCTCTACGATCTTCTCTCGGTCATCGCGCCGCCGCTTCCGGCCCGGCCGGGCGCCGTGGTGGTGGCCATCGACGAGCCGTCCATCGGGGAGATCGGCCAGCGCTGGCCCTGGTCTCGGGAGCTTCACGCCAAACTGGTCGAGAGCCTGAGGGCGGCCGGCGCGAAGGTGATCGCCTTCGACATCATCTTCGCCGATCCCACCACGGAGGAAGCCGACATGGCCTTCGCAAAGGTGCTCGGCCCCGATGTGGTGCTGGCGGCCGACGACGTGACCACCCCGCTGGCGCAGGGGATCCAGGTCACCCGCGTCACTCCTCTCGATCCCTTCCTCGATGCCGGGGCGGTCGTCGGCGTGGCGTCCGTGGATCTCGACGGGGACGCCTATCTGCGACGCATGCCGCCGGTGCCGGACAGTTTGGCCGCCGAGGCGCTTCGCCTGACCGGCGAACCCCAGGGACCCGCTCCCGACGGCGCCTTGATCCAGTACTTCGGGCCGGCCCGCTCCTACCCGACCGTTTCGTACTACCAGGCTCTCGATCCGCAAGAGTTCCTGCCGCCCGGATTCTTCAAGGACCAGATCGTGCTGGTGGGCCTGAGCCTGAAGCAGGCGACCTCCGCCGACATCGGCGCCCCCGATACCTTCCCGACGCCCTACACGCTGACCGAAGGCACGCTCACGGCAGGCGTGGAGGTTCAGGCGACGATCCTCGACAATTTCCGGCACAATCTCTACGTGCTGCCGGTGCCCCGTCTCGTCATGGCGCTTCTGGTGATCGCCGGAGCCTTTCTGGCCGCGGCCTTCTCCACCCGCGGCGTCTCCTGGCGGACCGGGCTGGCGGCCGCCTTCCTGGTGGCCTTCTTCTTCGTCGGAGCCTGGGCCGTGCTGCGCCTCGGCCGCGTCTGGGCGCCGCCGGCCCTGCCGGCCGCCGCGGCGCTTGCCGTCTTCGGGACGCGGTTCGGGCTCGATTACGCCCGCGAGCGGCATCTGCGCCGAACCGTCTCGGAAGCCTTCTCGCGCTATCTCTCGCCGGATCTCGTGGCGCAGCTCGCACGCGATCCGAGCGCCCTGAAGCTCGGGGGCGAGCGCCGCGAGCTCTCGATCCTGTTCTGCGACGTGCGCGGCTTCACGACCCTGTCGGAGAGGCTGAAGGACGAGCCCGAGCGCCTGACCACGCTCATCAACCGCCTGCTCGATCCGCTGTCCGAAGCGGTGCTCGCGGAAGGCGGCACCATCGACAAGTATATCGGCGATTGCGTGATGGCGTTCTGGAACGCGCCGCTGCCGAGCCCGGACCATCCCCTGCGCGCGGCCCGGGCGGCCATGCGGATGCTGGAAGCGGTCGAAACCCTGAACGCGGAGCTGCGGCAGGAGCAGGGCGAGGACGCCCCCCGCTTCGCCATCGGGGTCGGCATCAACACCGGCGACTGCGTGGTCGGGAACGTGGGCTCCCGCTGGCGCTACGATTACTCGGTTTTGGGCGACACGGTGAACCTCGCCTCGCGGCTGGAGAGCCTGTCGAAGGAATACGGCGTCTCGATCGTTCTCGGCCCGGCGACGGCGAAAGCCCTGCAGGAGCATTTCGTCCTGATCGAACTCGACCGCATCGCCGTGAAAGGGCGTGCCGAGAAGACCGCCATCTTCACCATCCTGGCGCCTGCGACGCAGCATCAGGACCCGGCGCTCGCGGAGCTGATGGAGTTGCATCCCACGGTGCTCGACAGCATCGGCGCGGGGCGGCGGGTGGAAGCGCTCGAACTTGTCCGGCATTGCCGGACGCTCGCCCCGTCCCTGTCGAAATATTACGGAAAGCTTCTTCTCAAGGCGACGGCGATCCCGGAGTGACCGGCGCCCTGCCTCGGCAAGACCGACCTGTGCATGAGGCGGCGATCCGGCTTGACGTGTAGATGAAACGACTTCGCCCTGATGTGATTTTGCAAACGAATTGCAAGTAAAAACAATGTCTTGCGCTTGAGAAATCACGGCCTATAAGGTCGCGTCGTTTCCCGCAGAGCTCTCTCGATACGCAGCGCGCCATGGACAAGATTCAAAAGCTTGCCCTGGGCAGCATATTCGTCGGAACCGTTGTTTTCGTCCTGAAATATGCCGCCTACTACATCACCGGCAGCATTGCGCTTTATTCGGATGCTCTGGAGAGCGTCATCAACGTGGTGACGGCCGTCGCGGCCTTCATGGCGGTGCGCCTGAGCGCCGCCCCGGCGGACGCCAACCACCCTTACGGCCACCACAAGGTGGAATATTTCTCCGCCGTCCTCGAGGGCGTGCTGATTATCGTGGCGGCTTTGGCGATCCTGCGGGAGGCCTATTTCGGCATCCTGTCGCCCAAGGTCATCGACGCACCCGCACAAGGCCTCGCCATCAACGCGCTCGCCGGCGTGGTCAACGCCGTCTGGTCCTGGCTCCTGATCAGCCGGGGACGGCGCCTGCGCTCACCCGCGCTCGTCGCCGACGGGCGCCATCTCCTGACCGACGTGGTGACCTCGGCGGGGGTCATCGTGGGCCTTCTGCTCGTGCCTCTCACGGGCTGGCACTGGCTCGACTCCGCCCTTGCGGCCATGGTGGCGCTCAACATCCTCTGGTCCGGCTGGGGATTGATGAAGGAGAGCATCGGCGGCCTCATGGACGAGGCGCTTCCCGAGGCGACCTTGAGCCGCGTCCGCGAGATCATCGCGGTCAATGCGGAAGGCGCCATCGAGGCGCACGATCTGCGCACGCGCCACGCGGGCCGGATGACCTTCATCGACTTCCATCTCGTGGTGCCGGGCCAGATGAGCGTCACCGACGCCCACGACATCTGCGATCGCCTGGAGCGGGCCCTCAAGGCCGCCGTGGAGGACGCGCTGATCACGATCCATGTGGAGCCCGACGACAAGGCCAAGCACGCAGGCATCGTGGTCCTCTAGGTTATTCGAAGTCTTGTTCTTGCGCGAGCGCAGCGCTCGTGGCATTTCATGCGCCCATGAACGACCGTGCGAACCCCACCCAAATCCTTTGGTGGCGCTCCTGACAGGAGCGGCACGTCGTCATGTTTTTTGCAGCGAACGCAGCCGCCATGGACGGCAGGCATCGTTCGTTCTTCTCGACCGGAATCCTTCGTCATGGCGGCTCCCATCCGGAGAAGCCCCATGCCCGTCACCATCGACCAGCGCCCCGTCATCCTGACCGGAGACCGCACCACCGGTCCGCTTCATCTCGGCCATTACGCCGGGTCCCTGAAGAACCGCGTCGCCCTTCAGCACAGCCACCGGCAATATCTGCTGCTCGCCGACACGCAGGCGCTCACCGACAATGCCTCGGATCCCGCCAAGGTGCGCCGCAACGTCCTGGAGGTCGCCCTCGATTACCTGGCGGTCGGCATCGATCCGGCGATGACCACGATCTGCGTCCAGTCGGGCCTGCCGGCATTGGCGGAACTCACGCTCCTCTATCTCAACTTCGTCACCGTCGCGCGGCTCGAGCGCAACCCGACGATCAAGGACGAAATCCAGGCGCGCGGCTTCGGGCGCGACATTCCTGCAGGCTTCCTCTGCTATCCGGCCGCTCAGGCAGCAGACATCACGGGCTTCCGGGCGACGGTCGTGCCGGTCGGCGAGGATCAGGCCCCGCTGATCGAGCAGACCAACGAGATCGTGCGCCGCCTCAACCGGCAGATCGGCCGGGACATCCTCCCCGAGGCCCGGGCCCTGATCCCGTCCGTCGGGCGCCTGCCGGGCGTCGACGGCAAGGCGAAGATGAGCAAATCGCAGGGCAACGCCATCCCTTTGTCCGCCACGCCCGACGAAATCCGGGAGGCCGTGCGCCGCATGTACACGGATCCCGGCCACCTGCGCGCCTCCGATCCCGGCACGGTCGAGGGCAATGTCGTCTTCACCTATCTCGAAGCCTTCGACGAAGATCGAGCGGCGGTCGAAGAACTGAAAGCGCATTACCGACGCGGCGGCCTTGGCGATGCCGCCGTGAAGCGTCGCCTGCAAGAGATCCTGCAGGCTCTCGTCGCGCCGATCCGGGAGCGTCGGGCCGCTTTGGCCCAGGATGCCGGCTATGTGCTCGAGGTCCTGCGAACAGGCACGCAGGCCGCCCGCGACATCACGCAGGCAACTCTGGACGACGTTCGCTCCGGGCTCGGATTGTTCGCGTTCGAGCGTCCGTTCCAGTGCAGAACACAGGCCATCCGGCGTTCTTGATCTCACGTGAGCCACGCGATGCAGCCCTCCGCATGCATCGCGTGGCTCACGTGGACGATGTTCCTGCATGCCGCGCAGAAGGAGAAATGCCTCCTCCGGTCCTCGATAGATTAACAAATAGTAAAAAGTAAACTTTCCGCTAAAATCTCCTTAGCCGCGGTAATAATTTTCTTTCCAAATTACGCTCGACTAAGTAATTTCCCGTAATGTGCGATGCACAATAGAACGATTATAAACGGAATACCTGTTGCAAGCGCGTCGTGGGGGCGCGCGCCTCCCGCGGCGATGCGGGCAGGTCATCGAAGGGCTATGCGTTTTCTCAATAATTTGAATTTCATCGTTAAGTTGGCGATTCCCACCATTATCTTTGTCGCCATCAGCGTCGGGCTGATCGTCATGGCGGATCTCGGTTTGAATAACCTTGCCGATGACACCAAGGATCTGATTGAGAAAGACGTGTCTCGCCTGACGGCGATCCTTCAGATCAATGCCGAGGTGAACGAGGCGAGCATCCAGGAGAAAAACCTCATTCTCCTCAATGCCGACCAGCAGGAGCGCCTGAAGAGCGGCGAAGGCGTGTACCAGGAGTACAAGAAGCTGGCTCTGCAGCATGCAAAGGAGCTCGTGGGGCTCTCCGATACGAGCGAGCGGCGGAAGGTTAACGAAGACATTCAGGCTACCCTGAGCGCCTATTTCGACCTTATGGATAAGAGCGTTGCTCTAGCCATGCAGAACAATGATCCGGCTGCCTTGACCATCTCTAACGGCGAAGGACGCGACCTTCGAAAGAAGGTTCGCGAACTGCTGACCGCCCGGATTGACGCCAACAAGAAGACACTGGCTGAATCTGCCGACGACGGCGCCGAACTTGCCGACAAGACGTCTACAACTCTCGTGGCCTCGGCGGCGATCGGTATTCTCGCTGCGCTTGGCTTGATCGGCGCCATCGTGATCTTCGGGATCGCGCGTCCGCTTAGCGCCATGACCTCTGCCATGGGGCAGCTGGCAAACGGCGACCTTTCGGTCGAGGTGGCCGGCACGGAGCGCAAGGACGAGGTGGGTGCGCTCGCCCG
>DASZBB010000202.1:0-5684 GCA_035944695.1 Microvirga sp.
TGCCCGACCCCTCTCTCTTTCCGTAAACCTAGCGCTAAATCTGTCAGGGATGCGTTCGGGAGAAGCGCCATGGAAGAGAAGATCTACGACGTGCCGGCCGAGTGGACACACCGCGCCTATCTGGACGATGCGGGCTACCTCGCCAAGTACGAGGCTTCCGTCAGGGACCCGGAGGGCTTCTGGGCCGAGGAGGCCAAGCGGATCCACTGGTTCACGCCCCCGACCCGGATCAAGAACACCAATTTCGGCCCCGAGAACGTCTCCATCCGCTGGTTCGAGGACGGGGTCACCAACGTGGCCTATAACTGCATCGACCGGCATCTCCACACCCGCGGCGACCAGGTCGCCATCATCTGGGAGGGCGACGATCCCTCGGAATCCAAAAAGATCACCTACCGCGAGCTTCACGCGGAGGTCTGCCGCATGGCCAACATCATGCGCAACCGCGGCGTGGAGAAGGGCGACCGGGTGACGATCTACATGCCGATGATCCCCGAGGCCGCCTATGCGATGCTGGCCTGCGCGCGGCTCGGCGCCATCCATTCCGTGGTGTTCGGCGGCTTCTCGCCGGATTCGCTCGCAAGCCGCATCCAGGACGCGAAATCCGCCTTCGTCATCACGGCCGACGAGGGCCTGCGCGGGGGCCGCAAGGTGCCGCTGAAGGTGAACGTGGACGCCGCCATCGAGCGCGTCGGCGCGGGCGTCGTCGACCACGTGCTGGTGGTGCGCCGCACGGGCTCGGCGGTCAACATGGTGCCGGGCCGGGACGTCTATTACCACGAGGCCGCGGAACTCGTGTCCGACGACTGCCCCGTTGAGGAGATGAACGCGGAGGATCCGCTCTTCATCCTCTACACCTCAGGCTCGACCGGAACCCCGAAGGGCGTGCTGCACACCACCGGCGGCTATCTCGTCTATGCGGCGATGACGCACCAATACGTGTTCGACTACCACGACGGCGACATCTACTGGTGCACCGCCGATGTGGGCTGGGTGACGGGCCATTCCTACATCCTCTACGGGCCGCTGGCGAACGGCGCCACGACCCTGATGTTCGAGGGCGTGCCCACCTATCCGACGATCTCCCGCTTCTGGGAGGTGATCGACAAGCACCAGGTCAACATCTTCTACACCGCGCCGACCGCGATCCGCTCGCTCATGCAGGCCGGCGAGGAGCCGGTGAAGAAGACCGCGCGCAAGTCGCTTCGCCTGCTCGGTTCCGTGGGCGAGCCGATCAACCCCGAAGCCTGGGAATGGTACCACCGGGTGGTCGGCGACAGCCGCTGCCCGATCGTCGACACCTGGTGGCAGACGGAGACCGGCGGCATCCTGATCACGCCGCTGCCCGGCGCGACCAAGCTGAAGCCCGGCTCCGCCACGCGGCCTTTCTTCGGCGTGAAGCCGCAGATTGTGGATGCCGAGGGCAACGTGCAGGAGGGCGCGACGGAAGGCAATCTCGTGATCGCCGATTCCTGGCCGGGCCAGATGAGCACGGTCTACGGCGACCACGAGCGCTTCGTGCAGACCTATTTCTCGACCTATCCGGGCAAGTACTTCACCGGCGACGGCTGCCGGCGCGACGCCGACGGTTATTACTGGATCACCGGCCGGGTCGACGACGTGATCAACGTGTCCGGCCACCGCATGGGCACGGCGGAGGTCGAGTCGGCCCTTGTGGCGCACCCGAAGGTGTCGGAGGCCGCCGTGGTGGGCTATCCGCACGACATCAAGGGCCAGGGCATCTACGCCTACGTGACCCTGATGGCCGGCGAGGAGCCGTCCGAAGAGCTGCGCAAGGAACTGGTGGCCTGGGTGCGCAAGGAGATCGGCCCGATCGCCTCGCCAGACCTGATCCAGTTCGCCCCGGGCCTGCCCAAGACCCGCTCGGGCAAGATCATGCGCCGCATCCTGCGCAAGATCGCCGAGGACGAGTTCGGCTCTCTGGGCGACACCTCGACCCTCGCCGACCCCACCGTGGTCGACGACCTGATCACCAACCGGCAGAACAAGCGGACGCAGGCGGCCTGAGCTTCGCCGCCAGACACGTCGTCACCATGGCCGGGCTCAGTCCCGGCCATGTTCTTGTCCGGATGATCGCCAGGTGACGGGGCGCACAGCTTGACCGGAGGAACGCGGTTGAGCTCCCTCTGGTCCGAGCGTAGGCTTTGGGCTCGGACTGAGAGGAGCCCATGCGATGTCCTTGAAGCGTCTGTTCACCGATCACCCGGAATCCGTCGGCGAGAGCTATTTCGAGCACATGAATGTCGCGCTCAGCTTCGCCGGCCCGCTGCTCGCGGCCGGTCTCGCGGCCCTGGTCCATGCCTTCCTGCCCTTCCTGTTCCTCACCACCGCCAGCCGCACGGTGAAGCGGCTGCATGCCCGGATGGTGAACCGCCAGCCGCACCCAGCATCGCACGAGGCGCGCGAGCGCATGCTGGCCTGGGACCCGGTGATCTGAGCCTCTCCCGTCGAGACGGGCCGGAACCGTAGCCTTTCCTTTCGCGTCTCACCCTCACGCATTTCCGCAGGAGGGTTCGAGACATGAGCATCCGCGCCGCCTTCACCCTGGCCGCCATCCTCGGCATCGCCGCCACCAGCACTGGCACGTTCGCCCGCGAGGTCGTGCCCTTCGAGGGGCGCGTCTCGCCGGGCACCATCGTGATCAAGACCGGCGAACGGCGGCTTTATTACGTGCGCGGCGACGGCACGGCCCTTCGCTACCGGGTGGCGGTGGGAAAGCCCGGCAAGCAATGGTTCGGCGAGGCCCGCATCGACGGCAAGTATGTCCGCCCCGCCTGGTCGCCCCCGGACGAGGTCAAGCGCGACAACCCGCGCCTGCCCGACGTGATCCCCGGCGGCGCGCCGAACAACCCCATGGGCGCCCGGGCACTCACCCTCAATCTCGACGAATACGCCATCCACGGCACCAACCGGCCCGGTTCCATCGGCACTTATGCGTCCTACGGCTGCATTCGGATGCTCAACGAGGACATCGTCGATCTCTACGACCAGGTGAGCGTCGGCACGCGGGTGGTGGTTGTGCCTTAGGCACCTGGCATCACCGGCCTCGTGCCCGTAATCCCAATCAGAAAGGCCTAGCGCCTCGCAGCAGCGGGATGACCGGGTCTTGATCCCGGGATCAAGTCCGGGGACGGCCATGACGGAAAGGTCGTTTCAGTTCGTCATGCATAAAGATCCGCCCGCGACGGCGGCAGGCCCGAGGGGCCGCGGGTGCGCTTCGAGGCGAGCGTCTGGTTCACGCCGATGACGCCGCGCTCGAAGCCCAGCGACACGCCCGACAGGTAGAGCAGCCAGGCGCGGGTCTTCTCGGCGCCCACCTCGGCCTCGGCTTCTTGCCGGCGCGCGTTCAGGTTCTCCCACCACAGGCGGGTCGTGCGCTGGTAGTGCTCGCGCCAGGCCTCCACGTCGTGCACCTCGAAGCCGAAGCGCTCCAGATTGGCCACCGACATGCCGAGGTGATCGAGCTCCGCGCCGGGAAAGATATAGCGCATGACCGCCTTGGCCTCGGGCCGCAGCCGGCCGAACGCCCTGTCCGAACGCTTCGCCCGCCGGGCGATGGTGTGATGCAGATAGAGCCCGCGGGGTTTCAGCAGCCGGTGGACGGTCTGGAAGTAGACCGGATGGTTGGCGATCCCCACATGCTCGAACATGCCGATGGAGGAGATCTTGTCGAACTCGCCCTCCATCTGCGTGAAGTCCTTGAGAATCACCTCGACCCGATCCTGCAGGCCGAGCTCGGCGATCTTATCCCGCGCGAGCGCCGCCTGTGCTTCCGCGAGCGTCACGCCGGTGGCCTTGACGCCGTAATGCTGCGCCGCGTGGCAGATGAGGGCGCCCCAGCCGCAGCCGATGTCGAGCAGGCGTTCGCCGGGTTTGAGCCGCAGCTTGCGGCAGATCATGTCGAGCTTGTCCCGCTGAGCGCGGGCGAGATCGTCGTGCCAGTCCGGCTGAAAGTAGGCGCAGGTATAGACCATCTCCGGATCGAGGAAGAGCCGGTAGAAGGCGTTCGACACGTCGTAGTGATAGGCGATGTTGGCCTTGTTGGTGGACGGCCTGCCGTCGCGGGCGCCGGTGTCCTCGGCGGGCCGGACGAGGGGACGCGGCATGTCGGCGGGCGCCCGCAGGAAATGATAGGCGACCTTCAGGGCCTTCAGCTTGTTCAGGGTCCGCAGACGCTTGCCGGCCTTCTGCGGGCGCTGGGAGGCGAGATCGAAGATGGTGCCGTTCTTGAGATCGAGCAGTCCCGCCACATAGGCGTTGAGCGCCGTGTCGAGGGTCGGGCGGCGCAGGAGAGCGGCGACCACGCTCTCGCGCTTGATGACGATCCGCAGGGCATAGGACGGCAGATCCGCCGGGATCGTCGAGCCGTCCCACAATTCGAAGCCGAACTGGAGATCAAGCGCCCGGTGCGCATCACCGAGAAGATCCCGAAACATTGTCAGCCGTGCCGTCTCGACCGTCCCAGCCATGAGCCCACCCCTTTCGGGGCAAGGTAGCGGGCGGCTGGCGAGGGAACAACCGCTGCTTCGCCGCCATCCACGTCAGGAAGGGGTGTCGGAGCCGATCAGGCCGGACAGGTGCCGGAGCTTTTCCGGATTGCGCACGATGTAGACCCCGACGATGCGGCCCTCCTCGATGTCGAGGCTCGTGGTCTGCACGATGCCGTCCGGTTCGAGTGTGACGAAGCCGGGCAGACCGTTGATCAGTCCCTTGTAGAGCACCGGGGGCAATTGGCCTCCGCTCTTGCGCGCCACGCCCAGGAACAGGCCTGCCACCCGGCGGAAGCCGAAGAGCGGGTTGAGGGCCGCGTTGCGAATGCCGCCGCCATCCGTGTAGGAGACGACGTTCTCCGCCAGGAGATTGCGCAAGGCCGTCACGTCGCCGCTGCGCGAGGCGGCGAAGAATGCATCGGTCATGCGCTCGCCCTCCTCCCGGTCGATGGGGTAACGGGAACGCTCGGCGCGCACGTTCTTCCGGGCGCGGGCGGCGAGCTGGCGGCAGGCGGCGGGATCCCGGTCGAGGGTCGCGGCGACCTCGTCGAAGCCGAGGCCGAACACGTCGTGCAGGAGGAAGGCCGCACGCTCCAGGGGCGAGAGCCGCTCCAGCGCCATCATCAGGGTGAGAGACAGATCCTCGCTCATGTCCTCCTCCTGGTCCGTGTCCAGGACCGGCTCGGGCAGCCAGGGTCCGATATAGGTCTCGCGCTTGACCCGCGCCGATTTGAGAATGTCGAGGCACAGGCGCGTGACCGTCTTCGACAGGAAGGCACCGGGTTCGCGGATCGCGGTGCGGTCCGTCTGGTGCCAGCGGATATAGGCCTCCTGCACCACGTCCTCGGCTTCGGCGATGGAGCCGAGCATGCGGTAGGCCAGGCGGACCAGCCCCGGCCTGAGGGGCTGGAACTGGTCCGCCGCGTCACCCTCAGGCAGCCGCACGGTTCGTCTCGACCGGATGGACCGACCGGAACCCGATCGCCAGACGGTTCCAGGCGTTGATGGCGCCGATCAGCAGGGTCAGGTTGACCTGCTCGGCCGGGGTGAAGTGCCGGCTCAGCTCCGCGTAATCCTCGTCGGGCGCGTGGGTGTCGGACACGAGAGTCAAGGCCTCGGTCCAGGCGAGGGCGGCGCGCTCCCGGTCGCTGTAGAGGGGCGATTCGCGCCAGG
>DASZBB010000203.1:0-5165 GCA_035944695.1 Microvirga sp.
GAGCTGGCTTAGCCGGCTTCACCTGCAGCAAACGAAAACCCCGCAGTGCCAGGCGCTGCGGGGTTGTCTCGATCAGTCTTGCCAAACTTTGGAGGGCTGGCTCACCGAGCTTAGCTCCATGCGAGCGGTCCAGCAAGTATCGCGCCTCAGCCAGTAGGGCGGCTGGAGCCGCCCACGTGTCTAGCCTTGGAGCCCGTTCTCTTTGGTGCTGGCCCTGCTGAACTCGTTTCGAACATGTTCGACGGGTGCCGGCACGGCTGCCAGGGATCGAGGCTGACCTTGTCACACCAGAAGAGTTATGGGTCTCCTTGCGGTGTGGCATGTTGCACTAAGCCGGGGGCAAACTGATCAAACCAAGAGGACCGATTTGACCACCTCGACTTCCCCCGCATTCGCCATCGAGCCGCCGCCAATCACTACCTTGCTGATCGAGGGCAGTGCTGAGCTGTTCCCTGTCCATCGCGTCTTCTGTATCGGGCGGAACTACGCCGCCCATGCCGTGGAGATGGGGCACGATCCCGGCAAGGAGCCGCCCTTTTTCTTCTTCAAGCACCCATCCAACATCGTCACTGACGGCGTCTTTCCCTATCCGAGCCGTACGGCGGACGTGCATCACGAGGTCGAAATGGTGGTTGCGCTGAAGTGGGGCGGCAAGGACATCTCCGTCGCAGACGCGCTCGAGCACGTTTACGGCTATGGCGTTGGCCTGGATATGACCCGGCGCGACCTTCAGGGCGAGGCCAAGAAGCTGGGCCGGCCCTGGGAAGTAGGGAAGAGCTTCGATAAGTCCGGCCCGTGTGGACCACTCGTTCCCGCCGCCAAGATCGGTCACCCCGACCAGGGCCGCGTCGAGCTCAAGGTGAATGGTGAGGTGCGCCAGGAGGGGGACCTTAATCAGATGCTGTGGAAGGTGCCCGAGATGATCGCCATTCTTTCGCAGTACTTCGAGCTGCAGCCTGGCGACATCATCATGAGCGGCACGCCAGCCGGTGTGGGGGCCGTCACACGCGGCGACACGATCGAGGCGTCGGTAGAGGGCGTCGGGTCGATGACCGTCAGGGTTGCTTGATCCTGTGAACCAGAGCCGCCGGCCTTTCCCATGCGAAGACACGCCCTGAGCACGGCACTTCATCCGAGACATCGCGCTGCTGGATTGTGACGGTTTGTTGTGATGACTCTCCGGCAACAAACGGAAGACGGGGTGTGCCAATGCCGAAGGGCAAGAACGAAAAGCGGGACGATGGGCAGCCCATCGAAGCGACGCTCCTTTCGCTCGTGAAGCCGAAGGAGTTGTTGCGCGAAGCGCGCAAGGCGCATCCGGAAGCAAGCAAGAGGGACATTGTGCGCGCGGCTTTTCGCACCGTTATAGCGGCTGCCGATTGTGACGCCGAGAAGGCGGTGCTGTTGCAGGATTTTGCGATCAAGAACCGCGCCGACGACTAGGCTTCACCGGCGGACTATCCGACGGTGCGCTTCGCAAGACCGTCACGAAAATCAGGTACGGGGCGGGGATCAAGCCCGGGCCGTCGATGCGTTGCGCGATACACTATGTTCCGCCGCCTGACGATCCGCTGACCGTCAAGGCAGCGGCATGGCTCGGCCGCGATTCCTATTCGGGGATGCCGCGCAGCACCACGGTGGAGGGGCTGACCGCGTCCGACCACTCATTCCTTACAGCGCTGCCGCGGCGCGCCGGCTTTCACGCGACGCTGAAGCCGCCATTTGCCCTGGAGGAGGGGCATACCCTCCGCGAGCTCGAGCGGCGGATCGGAGCCTATTCGGCGGAACTGGCGCCGGTCGCCCTCGAGCTGCGGATTGCACTGCTTGATACGTTCTTCGCGCTGGTACCCACGACGCCGCAGCCGGAGCTCGATCGCTTGGCCGCCAATGTGGTGGCGGAGTTCGATCGTTTCCGCCGGCCAATGAGCCCCGACGATCTCGAGCGGCGGAGCGCGGCGCGTCTCAGCCAGGCGCAACTCAGCAACCTGGCGAAATGGGGCAGCCCCTACGTGTTCGGGCAGTTCACCTTCCATATGACGCTGACCGGGCCGGTGGACCGCGACGAACGGGAACACGTGGCGCTGGTCCTTGCCCGTTGTTTCGGCGCGGCGCCGATCCGCGTGCTGGTCGACCGGCTCGTGCTCGCCGTTCAGGAGCAGGAGCACGAACCCTTCGGGGTCCACTCGGCGCACCCATTTGGCGAGCACGAGGAGCGGCTGCTGATCGCCTGAGCGGCTCAGACGCGCATCGGCATCAGGACGTAGAGCGCCTGGGCCTCGCCATCTTCCTTGACCAGAGTCGGCGAGCCGGCATCGTTGAACAGGAACACGGCATTGTCCGATTTGATCTGTCCGATGATATCGAGCAGGTAGCGAGCATTGAAGCCGATCTCGAAGCTCTCGGGCTCGAACTCCACGGCGATCTCCTCGGTGGCCGTGCCGTGATCCGGGTTGGTGACGCTGAGCTCAAGATTGCCGTCCTTGACGCTGAGCTTGACGGCCTTGCCGCCCCGATCGGAGGCTATGGTCGAGACGCGATCGACGGCGACGGCGAAGCTCGTCCGATCCACGTTGAGCTGCTTGTCATTGTTCTTGGGAGTCACCCGCTCATAGTCGGGGAAGGTGCCCTCGATCAGCTTGCTGAGAAGCACCACGCTGCCGAGCGTGTAACGGATCTTGGTATCCGAGATCTCGACCTGGACGTCGCCATCAGCGCCGTCGAGAAGCTTCTGCACTTCGCCGACGGTCTTTTTGGGAATGATGATGCCCGGCATGCCCTGGGCACCGGCCGGCGCCGCAGCCTCGGCGCGGGCCATGCGGTGCCCGTCGGTGGCAACGGCGCGCAGCACCGTCTCGCCCTTCACCTCGAGGGTGTGGAGATAGATGCCATTGAGGTAGTACCGCGTTTCTTCGTTGGAGATGGCGAACTGCGTCCGCTCGATCAGTCCGCGGAAGGTCGCTGCGGGGATGGTGAAGTCGTGCGTGAACGTGCCTGACTTCAGGTCGGGGAAACTGTCGGGCGACAGGCAGGCGAGGTGGAAACGGGAGCGACCCGAAGTGAGCAGCATCTGCTCGCCGCCTTCCGTCTCGAGCCGCACCTCCGAACCGTCGGCGAGCTTGCGGATGATTTCGTAGAGCGTGTGGGCAGGGACGGTGGTGGTGCCTGCCGTTGCGACCATTGCCGGTACCGCCTCCGTCACCTCGATGTCGAGGTCGGTCGCGCGCAACTCGATGCGGCCGTCTCCGGCCTTGAGGAGGACGTTGGCGAGGATGGGGTAGGTGTTGCGGCGTTCGACCACCCGGTGGACATGGCTCAGCGACTTCAGCAGTGCGTTGCGCTCGAGTGTGACTTTCATCCTACGCTAAACCCCCGGCGGCCCGGCCGCCGCAAACCAAAAATCCGGGCCGAGACCTTTGCAATTGCGGGGCTGAAAGGCAAGGCCGCGCCGGCCGGAGGGCGCTTGTTTCCCGCGAGATTTGCGGAGTTTCAGAGGCCCAAACGGTTGAGCTCGCGCTCCACCGCGGCAAGCCGCCGCTCGGCTTCGCGCTCGGGCTTGCGAACGCTGTCCATCATGCGGTGCCAACTGGCTTCGGTCTCGGGTCCGCTGACCGACGACTCTTCCGGCCGCGACCAGCGCCGCACCGCCTTTTTCACCCGCAACACCAGACGCGGTAGCATCTCGAACTCACTCCACAACGCAACAACGTACCGACGGAGGAGGGGCCGGGCGGCCCCGCCCGCTATTCCTCCAGCATGCGCTTCAGCAGCTCGATCTCCTGGGTGAGATCGGCATCGTCCTTCATCATCTGCTCCACCTTGCGTACCGAGTGGAGGACGGTGGTGTGATCGCGGCCACCGAAGCGCCGGCCAATCTCGGGCAGGGAGCGCGAAGTCAGCGACTTGGCGAGGTACATCGCGATCTGTCGTGGCCGCACCACGTCACGTGACCGGCGCGAACTCAGCAGTTCATTGCGCGGGACCTTGTAGTGGCGGGAAACGATGCGGAGGATGTCTTCTATTCGTACCCTCCGCGCTTCCCGGGCCCTGACCAGGTCGGCGAGTGTCCGCTCCGCAAGTGCGACGCTGACCGGCTCCTTGGTCAGCTGGTTGGCCGCAACCAGGCGGTTGACCGCGCCGTCGAGGTCCCGGCCATGGCTCACGACGATGCGCGAAATGTAATCGAGTACGGCAGGCGGGAAGTGGACGCCGAAGCGAGATTGCGCAAGCTCCGCGCGGCGCATGACGATCGACTTCCTGAGATCGAGGTCAAAGCCCGTGATCGGCACCACGAGCCCGCCGCTGAGGCGGGAGCGCACGCGCTCGTCCAGCATCTCGAGGTCTCGTGGCGGCGCATCGCCGGCGACGACCACCTGCTTGGCGCCGGTCAGCAGGGTGCCGAGCGTATGGCCGAATTCGGTGGCCGACTTGCCCTGGAGGAACTGCATGTCGTCGATCAGGAGGAGGTCGACCCGCCGCAGCCAATCCTTGAGGGCAATTGCCGACTGCCGCTGCACCGCCGTGATGAAGTGGTACATGAAGTGGTCGGCGGTGAGGTAGACGATGTTGCGTCCCGGCTCGGCCGCTCCGGCTGCCCATGCGATCGCGTTGAGGAGGTGCGATTTGCCCAGCCCGACAGTCGAATGGATATAGACCGGATTGAAGCTCACGGTGCCGTTGAGCGCCGCACTGGCGACCTGCTTCGCGATGCCCAGGGCGATCTCGTTCGAAGAGCCGGCAACGAAATTGTCGAACGTCATTTTAGGGTCGAGGACAGATCCCGACAGGGCGTCGCCTTTGGGAGCGGGAACCTCGCGCTGCGTCTTGGGCAGGGGCGCCGGTTCAGCCTCGGCTTCGAGGGTGATCTCGGGGAGCTTGTCGAGGCGCGGACGGGCCTGCCCGTTGACGCGAACGGTGAAGTGCATCCGCCCGATGGTCGGGTATTCGGCGCGGAAGGTTTCGAGAATCTTGTCGGAATAGTTGGACTGAATCCACGAGCACAGGAAGCGGGTGGGAACGCTCAGATGCGCCTTGTCCTCGACGATCTCTTCCAGTTCGAGACGGGCGAACCAGGAGTTGAACACGTCCTCTCCGACCTGAGCTCTGAGCCTTGCCCGCACGCGCTGAAACAACTCCGTCTCGCTCCGGCCTTCGCCCATGGTCGCCAT
>DASZBB010000204.1:0-18335 GCA_035944695.1 Microvirga sp.
GGTTGATGTTCGCCGATGCTTCCGTGGCCGAGAGCCACTCGCCCGCGATATAGTTCTTCGTCATCGTTAACCTGCCTGTCTGGTGTTGATGAGGCCCCTTTGGGCCAGGTTGGACATGAAAGCGCCGATACCGAAGGTCCATGGCTCGCACTCGGAGCTCGGCTTCATGCGGTTCACAAGCGCTCCAAGCTTGGGCGCCGCGATGGTGACGATGTCGCCCCGCTTGTGCGTGAAGCCCATGCCGGCCTCGTCCCGATCCTGCGTGGGGGCGAACATCGTTCCGAGGAAGAGAGCGAACCCATCCGGGTATTGATGGTGGGGACCGATGGTTTGAGCGATAAGGTCCTCGGGGTCGCGGCTGATCTTCGTGATCGACGAAGAGCCTTCGAGCCTGAAACCGTCCTCGCCTTCCACCGTCAGGGTCACCGTGGTCTGGCGCACGTCGTCGAGGGAGAAGGTGTCGTCGAAGAACCGGATGAACGGCCCAACGGAACATGATGCATTATTGTCCTTCGCCTTCGACAGGAGCAGAGCAGAGCGTCCTTCGAAATCGCGCAGGTTGACGTCGTTGCCGAGGGTGGCGCCGACGATCCTGCCCTCAGCGGTGACGATGACCACCACCTCGGGTTCGGGATTGTTCCAGGTCGATTTAGGGTGCAGGCCCGCATCCATGAAGGCGCCGACGGCCGACAGGGTCGGAGCCTTGGTGAAAACCTCCGCATCGGGGCCGATGCCGACTTCGAGATACTGGCTCCAGGCGCCTTGCGCGACGAGAACCTCCTTCAGAGCCATGGCCTCAGGCGATCCCGGCTTGAGGCGGCTGAGATCGTCACCGACGAGGCGCAGAACTTCGGCCCGGATGGCGGCAGCGGCACTCGCATCGCCCCGCGCCCGCTCCTCGATGACACGCTCCAGCATGGAAACCGCGAAGGTGACGCCGGCTGCCTTGATGACCTGGAGATCGATGGGCGCGAGCAGCCATGGTTTCGACGAGTCGCGACCATCCGGCGCGGTGTTGCCCAGGATGTCCTCGATGGAGCCGACCCTCTCGCCTTGCGCGGTCTTCACCACGCGCGCCGGATCGTCCATCGCCGCAAGGCCGCTCACGGTGGAACAGGTCGTGGAAATATCGAAGAGGCCATCCTCCCGCGCCGCAACCACGGACGGTCCGATGCCGGGGCGCCAGATTCGCCCGACGAGGGCTCCTTGGAAACCATCGGCTGGCAGAATTCGGGCTAGATTCGTCGAAGACAGATGGTCCATCGGCTGGCGCTCGCTTCCTTTTAGGGGCCGTTTTCCGCCCCTTCAACTTGTGCGCCCTTGATATAGCCACCAGAGCGCGAGCGGCTATAGGGAAAATGACTTTCCCCGGCATCAATCGGGGAAAGTCGGAGCAAAGCCGGCTCATGCTCCATTGCGCCGCACGGCAACGAAAGCCCTTCCGTGAGAGCTTGGGTATTCCAGTCGGCAGACCTCTGAAAGTGACGCTCCAGCGCCGGGTTAACCCGGCGTCGAAAATGTGCTTTGTGCAGACCGAGTGAAAGGAGTCCTATTCCATGGCCGACGGCAAACCTTCGAATGCAGCAAGCCTCAACTCGCCCTCCTATCGGCTGGCCGCGATGGATCAGGATTTCCTTCTGGGCGATTCCATGCGGGGCGTCCGGTTCATGCTGGAATACGCCAAGGCGGAGGAGAGTCTGCGAACCTGGGGGGTGCGCTCCACGATCGTCGTCTTCGGCAGCGCTCGCGTCCATGAGAATGGGCCTGGGAAGCACCCGTTCTGGTACGAGCAGGCCCGTGCCTTCGGAGCCCTCGCGTCGCAACGGGGCGGTGCCCTGACCGTCACCAGCGGAACCCGGGACAACGTGATTGCCACGGGCGGCGGTCCCGGCATCATGGAGGCCGCCAACAGGGGCGCCTTCGATGTCGGCGCCCCCTCAATCGGCTTCAACATCACCCTGCCCCACGAGCAGGAGCCCAATGCCTATTCAACCCCGGACCTCACGTTCCGCTTCCACTACTTCGCGATGCGCAAGATGCACCTGGCGATGCGGGCCAATGCCCTTGTGGTATTTCCCGGCGGATTCGGCACCCTGGACGAATTGTTCGAAATCCTGACCCTTCGCCAGACCGGCAAGGCCCCTCCCCTGCCGATCGTGCTCTTCGACAAGGCCTATTGGCAATCGGTCATCAAGTTCGACGCCCTGCTCGAGCATGGCATGGTAAGCGAGCATGACCGCACGCTCGTGAATTTCGCCGAGACCGCAGAGGATATTTGGACCAAACTCATCGAGAACGGTCTCGTCGTACAGACCCTGGAAAGGGACAACGAGCCGGATTTCTGATCCTGCGGATCTCCGTAGAGTTGACAAAACGGCAGGCTTGGATTGTGATCGACGGCATGGGGATTGCGATCTCCCCACGAGGCGACATGCCCAAGCATCGCATCCGCTCTGAACCATTACGGATGCATCATGTCGTCATTCAACACCATCTCCCCTGAAAAACTCGCGCGCCTGATCGGCACCCCCAAATGCCCCTTGCTCATCGATGTACGCACCGACGAGGACTTCGCGGGAGACCCTCGCCTGATCCCAGGCTCCAAGCGCCGACCCTTTGACGCCGTCACGGACTGGTCGGGCGAGCTTGGTAGCCAGCCTGTTGTGGTGATCTGCCAGAAAGGCCTAAAGCTCAGCCATGGGGCGGCGGCCTGGCTCCGCCATGCTGGATTATCGGCTGATTCCCTCGATGGCGGAACGCTGGGCTGGGCACAGGCCGGATTGCCCATGGTCCCGGCAGACCGAATTCCGCCTCGCGACCAGCAGGGACGGACGGTTTGGGTCACGCGTTCCCGGCCCAAGATCGACCGGGTTGCTTGTCCTTGGCTGATCCGTCGCTTCGTCGATCCCGGTGCCGTCTTCCTGTTCGTCCCGACCTCCGAGGTCCCGGGGGTGGCGGAACGCTTCACAGCGACCCCCTTCGACATCGAAGGCGACGGCATCTTCTGGAGCCACCGTGGCGAGCTGTGCACCTTCGATGTGATGGTCGAGGAGTTTGGTCTTTCCACCGAGCCCCTGAGGCGCCTCGCCACCATCGTCAGGGGAGCCGATACGGCCCGGCCCGATCTGGCGCCAGAAGTGCCTGGTCTGCTCGCCGCCTCGCTGGGCTTGTCGCGGATGTATGCGGACGATCTCGCTCAGCTTGAGGCTGGGCTCCTGCTCTACGATGCATTCTACCGCTGGTGCCGCGATGCGACCGATGAGACGCATAACTGGCCCTCGAAAAAGCTGGGGGCGTGACGTGAGTGAGACTCTTCGGCCCTCAAACGAGCGCAGAGCACAGACCACGCCCACTCATGGTGTTCCCATGAGCGAAGCGTTCCGTGTTTGGCTGCGCATCGCTGCCCTGAGCTTTGGCGGGCCGGCCGGACAAATCGCCGTGATGCATCGGATCCTGGTGGAGGAAAAGCGCTGGATCTCCGAGGGCCGGTTCCTCCATGCCCTCAACTACTGCATGCTGCTTCCGGGCCCGGAAGCCCAGCAGCTCGCCACCTATGTGGGCTGGCTCATGCACCGCACCCTCGGCGGCCTCATGGCCGGCGGGCTGTTCATCCTGCCGGGCATCATCGCCATCATGGGTCTGAGCTGGATCTATGCCCTCTATGGCAGGATCGGCATCGTTGCGGCCCTCTTCTTCGGCCTGAAGGCCGCCGTGCTCGCCATCGTGCTCGAGGCCGTGATCCGGATCGGCAAACGGGCGCTGAAGAACCGCATCCTGATCGGGATCGCCGCGGCCGCCTTCATGGCGATCTTCTTTCTCGGCGTTCCGTTTCCATTGATCATTCTCGCTGCCGGCCTGATCGGTTTTTTCGGCGGACGCGCGGATCTCCCGCATTTCCGGGCCGGCGGCCACGGTCACAGCCCCCAGGACAGCGACAATCTTCTGGGCGAGGATCTTCCTGCCCATGCCGCTCCGAACCTCGGACGAAGCATGCGCGTCGCGGCAACTTGGCTGTCGCTCTGGCTCGTACCGGTCCTTGCCGTCCTGCTGATCCTCGGCCGCGACGACGTTTTCAGCCAGATCGCGATCTTCTTTTCCAAGATGGCGATGGTCACCTTCGGCGGAGCCTACGCGGTTCTGGCCTATGTGGCCCAGCAGGCGGTGGAGACCTATGGCTGGCTGGAGCCTGGCGAGATGCTCGACGGTCTCGGCATGGCCGAGACGACGCCGGGACCACTGATCATGGTGCTGCAGTTCGTAGGGTTCATGGCGGCCTTCCGGGAAGCCGGCGCCCTGCATCCGCTGCTCGCCGGCACCTTGGGCGGCCTCCTCGCCACATGGGTAACCTTCGCTCCGTGCTTTCTCTGGATCTTTCTGGGCGCACCCTACATCGAAGTTCTACGCGGGAACCGGGCCTTGAGCGGTGCACTCACGGCCATCACGGCCGCCGTGGTCGGCGTGATCCTGAATCTTGCCATCTGGTTCGGCATTCACACGATTTTCGGCAACGTTCACGCAGTGGACTGGGGACCGTTCAGGTTCGATGCCCCGGAATGGGGGAGCGTCAATGGATGGGCGCTCCTGCTCGCAGGTGCCGCCATCATCGCCATGTTCCGCTGGCACGTCGGGATGCTGCCGACGCTGGCTGCAACATCCGCCGCTGGGATCGGTCTCTATTGGGCGGGAATGATCGCCTGAGTGAGGCGAGGCGGCTTCACGCCTCGCCCTCGTGTGGAACCGGACTCAGGTCGTGGACGAAATCTGCCCGCCATCGACGCGCAGGATCCCACCTGTCATGAAGGAGGCCTTCTCGCTTGCGAGGAAGACGGCTGCCGCCGCAAATTCCTCGATCTCGCCATAACGGCCTGCCGGAATGCCCGCCCGGGCCGCTGTCGCCACATCCTCCACCGAGCGGCCGGTGCGCTCCGCATTGGCGGCATCGAGCTGCTTCAGGCGATCGGTGGCGATGCGGCCCGGCGCAATGGCATTCACGGTGACGCCCGAGGACGCCACTTCGCTCGCCAGCGTCTTGCCCCAGCCCACGAGCGCAGGCCGGATGGCATTGGAGATCGCAAGGTTCGGGATCGGCTGGATCACCCCGGAGGAGATCACCGAAATGATGCGGCCGAACTTGCGCTCCATCATGCCGGGGAGAAGCTGGTCGGCAATCCGCACGAGATTGACGAACATGGCTTCAAACGACTGGCGCCACTGATCGGACGACACCCCTTGCGCCTTGCCGGGCGGTGGGCCGCCGCTGTTGAGCACGAGGATGTCGACGCCGCCGAGCGCGTCCGTCACATCCTTCACCAGCGCATCGACCTGCTCGACCTTGCCGGTGTCGCAGATGAAGGGCAGGACATCCCTGCCGATCTTGTCGGCGGCCGATTTTGACCCTTCCATCGTGCGGCTGGCGATGGCAACCCGCGCGCCTTCCTCAGCCAAGCCTTGAGCGATGCCGAAGCCCAAGCCCTTGCTCGCGCCGAGCACGAGCGCGCGCTTTCCCTTCAACCCTGTTTCCATACGTGAAAACTCCCTTGTTCGATTTAAGAGCGCTCGATGCGCTCCATCAGCCATTCGATATCGGCAATGGTTTCCGGGCTCAGCTTCGGCCCGGGCTTGCGCAGCGTGTCGGATGCGATGATGCCGCGCCGCTTCAGGACGTACTTGCGCACGGCGAGCCCCACGCCCGGCTGCGTCTCGTAGCGCACCAGCGGCAAGTGCCGGTCGAAGAGATCGTGCGCTTCCGTGCGCTTGCCCTGGTTGATGAGGTTGACCACCCCGACCAGCATTTCGGGATAGGCATAGCCGGTCATCGCGCCATCGGCGCCGCGCTCCATCTCGAAGGGAAGGAACATGCCGCCATTGCCGCAGAGAATGGACACGCGACGTACCTGACCGGCATCGCTCGCGCGGCGCAGAGTCGTGATCTTGTCCAGGCCCGGCCAATCCTCGTGCTTGAGCATCACGCAGGAAGGGCTCTGCTCGATGATCCGCATGATCACCTTCGGAGTCATGACCACATTGGTGGTGAGCGGGTAATCCTGGATCACCCACGGCACGTCCGCGCCAATGGCCTCCACCGCATCGGCATAATAGGAGACGATCTGGTCGTCGGTCTTCAGGGTCGAGGGCGGGGCGATCATGACGCCGGCGGCGCCCGCATCCATCACCTTGGACGACAGGCCCGACATGGCCGCGAAGCCGGCCGCCGACACGCCGACGATGACCGGAACGCGGCCCGCCACCGTGGCGATCACCTGGCGGGCGAAGGCCAGCGCCTCATCCGCCGCGAGCTTGGGCGCTTCGCCCATGATGCCGAGAATCGTCAGACCGGTGGCGCCGGCTTTCAGATAGGCCTCGACCATCCGGTCGGTCGAGGCGACATCCACCCGCCCGTCGCTCTCGAACGGCGTGGGACAGATGACATAGATGCCGGCGGCGGAACTCGTGAGCAAGGCTTCCTCCTGGACAAAACGGGGCAAGAGAGATCAGGCCCCCTCCTTACACCCGCTTTCCGCCTGGCGCACTACCCTAGCGGCTGTCCGCTCGCTATCTTTACTTGTGGCCGGAACCGCCCTTCTTTCCACCGCCGTCCTGCTTGTTGACGGTGGCCCAGGCACGCCGCTCTGCTTCCTTTTCCGACAGGCCGCGGCTCTCATAGGATTCCTCGATATGCTCGGCCTTGCGCTTCTGCTTGTCGGTATAGGCAGACTTGTCACCACGGGACATGACGCTCTCCTCGATTGGCATCACAGGATCGTGCCCGCAGACGGGCACATCCTCTCAGCTTCAACCGAATCGGCGCGGCTCGGTTCCGTAACTATATTTCAAGGATCTTAGCCGCTGTTGCGCAGGCCCGCCGCGATGCCGTTGATGGAGAGATGAATGCCCTGCACGACCTGCTCGTCCGCGTCGCCGGATCGGTGACGCTTCAACAGCTCGATCTGCAGATGGTTCAACGGATCCAGATAGGGGAATCGGTTGCGGATCGACCGCGCCAGAAGCGGATTGCCGTCGAGCAGGGATTGCTGCTGCATGATGGCAAGCAGTTGCCTGATCGAAGCCTCCCATTCGCGGCGCAGGCGCGGGAAAATGGCTTCGCGCAGCCCGTCGTCCTCGACGAGATTCGCATAGCGCGACGCAATGGCGATGTTGCTCTTGGCCAGCACCATGTCCATGTTCGAAAGCAGCGCCTGGAAGAACGGCCACTCCCGATACATTTCCTGCAGCAGCGCCAAGCCGGTGCCGGGCCGTTTGTCGAGCCATTCGTTGACTGCGGAGCCGAAGCCGTACCAGCCCGGCAACATGAGGCGGCACTGCGCCCAGCCGAACACCCAGGGAATGGCGCGCAGATCCTCGATGCGCCGCGAATTGGTGCGCGAGGCCGGGCGGCTGCCGATGTTCAGATTGGCAATCTCGCCGATCACCGTGGATTCCCAGAAATAGCGCTCGAAACCTTCGGTCTCGTAGACGAGGGCGCGGTAGGCCTTGAAAGCGCTGTTCGAGAGCTCCTCCATGGCCTTCAGATATTCCTCGCGCGGCGCAGGCTGGCCGGAATGGAGCAGGGATGCCTCCAAGGTCGCCGCCGCAAGGATTTCGAGATTGCGTCGGCCCAGATCCGGATTCGAGTACTTGCCCGCGATGACCTCGCCCTGTTCCGTGATGCGGATGGCGCCCTGCACGGCCCCGCCCGGCTGCGCCAGGATTGCCTGATAGCTCGGCCCCCCGCCGCGGCCCACGGATCCCCCGCGACCATGGAAGAGGCGCAGGGCAACGCCGTGGCGCTTGAACACGTCGATCAGCTCGATCTCGGCCTTGTACAGCTCCCAGCCCGAGGTGAGGAAGCCGCCGTCCTTGTTGCTGTCGGAATAGCCGAGCATCACCTCCTGCACCTGGCCGCGGCTGCGCAGGAGGCGCATGTAGTCAGGGAGCGCAAACAGCGCATCCATCACGCCGCTGCAATGACGCAGATCCGCGATGGTCTCGAAGAGCGGGATGATGTTCACGTCCATCTCGCCTTCGCGCGGACGCAACAGACCTGCTTCCTTCAGGAGAAGGGCCACTTCCAGAATGTCGGACGGGTCGCTCGCCTTGGAGATGACGTAGTTCGGCACGGCCCCACGGCCATAGCGTCGATGAGCTTCGGCGGCTTCATGAACGATGGCCAGCTCGGACGCGGTTTCCGCCGAGTACTCGAGATAGGGTGACGTAAGGAGCCGCGGGGTACGAAGCTCTTCCAGGATCAGGGCGACACGCTTGTCTTCTGGAAGTCCCTCATAATCAGTGCCGGGAATCGCCTTCTCGAAGAGTTCGGCGACCACGCGCTGATGAACGTCGGAGTTCTGGCGCATGTCGAGGCTGGCCAGATGGAAGCCGAACACGTTGACGGCGCGGCGCAGTCTTCGCAGGCGGCCCCGTGCGAGGGAGCCCGATCCGTTCGCGCGCAGGGAGCGGTGCAGGATCGCGAGATCGCCTTCGAACGCATCGACGCTGTCATAGGCAGGCGCCTCGCCCACCGCATGGCGCGCCGCATCGCCATGCCCCAACCGGGCCGCGGTCGTCGCAAGGCGCGCGTAGATGCCCGTGATCGCCCGGCGATAGGGCTCGTCCTGGCGATGGGGCGAAGGATCGGGAGAGGCCTTGGCGAGTTCCTGAACCTCGTCGGACACATTCACGTAGCGGCCGTCGAGGGACAGTTCGGCTCCCAGGCAGTGGAGTTCTTCCAGGTAAAAGGTGAGCGCATGCTTGCTCTGCAGCAGCAGGGCCTGCCGCAGGGCATCGGCCGTCACGAAGGGATTGCCGTCGCGGTCGCCGCCGATCCAGCTCCCCATGCGCAGGAAAGAAGGGAGCTCCACGCTCTCCCACAGGGAATCCATGGCCGCGAGCTGGTCCTCCAGGGAGGCATAGACCCGCGGCAACTCCTTGAAGAAAGTGTAGTCGTAGTAGGAGAGGCCATTGTTGACCTCGTCGATCACCTTGAGCCTGTTGCGCCGCAGGATGCTCGTCTGCCAGAGGGTGAGGATGGCACGGCGCAGGGCCTCCTGACAGGCCGTGTCCTCGTCCGGCGTCATCTGCTGCCGATCCCGCTGAGCCAGAATCTGAGAGATCTCCATCTCCCGGTCGATGGTGCTCTTGCGGCGCACCTCCGTCGGATGCGCGGTCAGGACAGGGCAGACAAGCGCGGAGGCGAAGAAGGCCTGCAGGGCCGTCTGGCTGATGCCGGCCTCCTGGATGAGCTTGAGGGCCCGTGCCAGCGTTCCCTCGCGCGGCGCCGGAGCCGTCATGGCGTGGGCACCCGCCATCGCATGGGCGCGGGAGCGGCGGACATGATGCTGATCTTCGGCGATGTTCGCCAGATGCGAGAAATAACTGTAGGCGCGGATGATCTGGTTGGTGCGCCCCCGTGAGAGGCTGTTCAGGATCGTCTCGAGTTCACGGCGGGCAACCTCATCCTCGTCCCGATGGAACCGGATCGAGGTCTGGCGGATGCGCTCCACGATCTCGAAGGCCGCTTCGCCCTCCTGCTCGCGGATCGTGTCCCCAAGGAGGCGTCCCAGAAGCCGGATGTCGTCGCGAAGGGGAAAGTCCTTCTCAGGGGTGACGTCGGGATTGATCAGAGACATCAGAGGGCTCCCGCTCCAGGCGCGTTTGCTGCACCGCGAAATAAAACCCTTTGTCACCCAACGGCAAGCGTAATTTTATTTTAAATATAGCCTAATTCGTGACGGCCCAACGGTCCCGCGCCTCGGTCTGCCCGATGAGGGCCAACCCATAGGCAATGGATTCGAACTGGTCGGCCGAGGTGAGCCGGGTCTCGCCGAACCGATCCACAAAGAGGCGCCGAATGGCGGGAACGAAAGAGGTGCCGCCTGTCAGGAACACGCGCTCGATCTCCTCAGGTCTCACACCGGCGTTGGACAGAGCCTCGTCGACGGTTCCCGCGATCCGGTCGACGTCATCGGCGATCCAGGTCTCGAAATCGGCCCGGGTGATCCTCGCCTGAATGTCGACACCCTCGCCCTGGAAGCGGAAATCCGTTTCTTCTCGGCTCGAAAGTGCGACTTTCATCGAGGACACGGCTCTGTAGAGGGCAAATCCCAGATCGTATTCGATGATGTCGATGAACTTTTCGAGCGGCTCAGGCTCCAGGGCGGCTCGGGCCAGCTCCCGTAATTCCTTGAGATCGCCGCTGCCCTTCATCATCGCGAGTTGGTTCCAGCGGGCGAAGTTTGCGTAGTAGTGATTGGGGATCGAGAGAATCTTTCCCATGGAGCGGTAGAGCCCGCCCTTCCCGAGGCGCGGTGAGACGACCCGGTCGACGATGCGATAATCGAAGGCATCTCCGGCTATGCCGATGCCAGCATGTCCCAACGGCTCGGCGCGCAGCACGTCGCCGGCCTTGGAAAAGCGCATGACCGAAAAGTCGCTGGTGCCGCCGCCGAAATCCGCCACGAGAACGGTGGCATCGTGATCGAGCTGCCGCGCGTAGAAGAAGGCGGCTCCAACCGGCTCATAGACATAGCGGGCCTGCTCCGCCCCCAGCCGGCCGAAGGCAGCCCGGTAACGCTGCATGGCGAGAGCATCGTCCGGATTGTAGCCGGCGAATTGGACCGGCCGACCGATGATGACGTTCCGGGCACCCCAATCCAGCCGGGAGCCGCCATGGCGCACGAGCGTGCGCAGGAAGGCGCTCAGCAGGTCCTCGAAGGCGTAGCGTTCGCGGAAGATCCGGGTTTCCTTGAAGGTGGCGCTCGCCGCAAAGGTCTTGAAGGACTGGATGAAGCGGTGGGCGTGGAACCCCTCCAGAAACTGCTCGATGGCCCAGGGGCCGCCCTCGACCTCCGTGCGCAGGCCATTGCCGTGCCGCTCGTCCCAGAAGCAGAGCGCCGTGACATAGACCTTGAGGCGCTCTCCTCCATGCTCGAAGGTCAGAGCCTCCACATGCCCGTCCGGACCAGCGAGGGCCACGACCGTATTGCTGGTGCCGAAATCGATGCCGATGGAAAAATCGTTGGACAGGGGCATGGGGACCTCGGGAACGGGCGAAAGGGCCGGACGGTCTATACGCCAAGGCCTCCCAAGCCAAGCGGAATTGTCAGAAGACCCTATTCCCTAGCGGCACTGCGACCCCGGGGCTGTGGACGAGCCGTTGACCGGGGACTGCCCCGCACCGTAGAAGCCGCGCCTCATGCTTTCTCGGAGACTTTCATGCTATCCATCGGGCGGCGCATCGCGAACGAACTGAATGTTCAGGAATGGCAGGTCAAGGCAGCCATCGAGCTGCTGGACGGCGGTTCGACCGTTCCCTTCATCGCGCGCTACCGCAAGGAAGCCACCGGTACTCTGGACGATGCTCAGCTGCGCACCCTGGAGGAGCGCCTGCGCTACCTGCGCGAGTTGGAGGACCGCCGCAAGACGATCCTCGACAGCATCCGCGAGCAGGGCAAGCTCACCGACGAGCTGGCGCTCCAGATCAACACCGCCGACACCAAGGCTCGCCTCGAAGATCTCTACCTGCCCTACAAGCCCAAGCGGCGCACCAAGGCGCAGATCGCCAAGGAGGCGGGCCTGGAGCCCCTGGCCGACCTGCTCCTGAGCGAGCCGTCCCGTGAGCCCAAAGCGGCTGCCGCCGCTTTCGTGAATGCCGACAAGGAGGTCGCCACGCCGGAGGCAGCCCTGGAGGGTGCCCGCTCAATTCTGGTCGAACGCTTCGCGGAGAACGCGGAACTTCTGGGCGCCCTGCGCGAGATATACTGGGAACGCGGAAGCCTCACCTCCAAGGTCCGTGACGGCAAGGCGACGGACGGCGCAAAATTCGCCGATTACTTCGATTTCTCCGAGCCGCTGCCGAAGCTCCCCTCCCACCGCATCCTTGCGCTGTTCCGCGGGGAAAAGGAGGAGATCCTCGACCTGCGCATGGAGGAGGACAAGGACAGCGGCGAGCCGGGCTATGTCAGCCGCTACGAGGGCCGAACCGCGCTTGCCTACGGGATCGTCGACCACGGCCGCCCCGGCGACAAGTGGCTTCTGGAAACGGTGCGCTGGGCTTGGCGCACGAAGCTGCGCTTCTCGATCGAACTCGACATGAAGATGAAGCTCTGGCAGCTCGCCGAGGACGAGGCTGTCAGGGTGTTCGCCAGCAACCTGCGCGACCTGCTGCTGGCCGCTCCCGCCGGTGCCCGCCCGACCCTTGGTCTCGATCCCGGCTACCGGACCGGCGTGAAGGTGGCCGTGGTGGATGCGACTGGCAAGGTCGTGGCAACCGATACCATCTACCCGCACGAGCCGAAGCGCCAATGGGATGAATCCATCGCGACGCTGGCGCGGCTCTGTCGCGTGCACAAGGTCGAGCTCGTCGCCATCGGCAACGGCACCGCCTCGCGCGAGACCGACAAGCTCGCGGGCGAATTGGTATCGAAGCACCCGGACCTGAAGCTCACCAAAATCATGGTCTCGGAGGCAGGCGCCTCCGTCTATTCCGCCTCCGCCTACGCGAGTCAGGAGCTGCCGGATCTCGACGTTTCCTTACGCGGTGCCGTTTCCATCGCGCGCCGCCTGCAGGATCCGTTGGCCGAGCTCGTGAAGATCGACCCGAAGTCGATCGGCGTGGGGCAGTACCAGCACGATCTTGCCGAATACAAGCTCTCCCGCTCCCTGGACGCCGTGGTGGAGGATTGCGTGAACGCCGTCGGCGTCGACCTCAACACCGCCTCGGCGCCGCTGCTCGCCCGCGTCTCGGGGCTGGGCGATTGGGTAGCGCAGAACATCGTCTCCCACCGGGACGCCAACGGCCCGTTCAAGACCCGCAAGGCGCTGACCAAGGTCTCGGGTCTGGGACCGAAGACCTTTGAGCAGGCGGCAGGCTTCCTGCGCATCCCGAACGGCGACGATCCGCTCGATGCCTCCGGGGTCCATCCGGAAGCCTATCCGATCGTGCGCCGCATCCTCGAGGCCACGAAGAGCGACATCAAGGTCGTGATCGGCAACGGTGCGGTTCTGAAGAAGCTCAACCCGCAGAACTTCACGGACGAGAAGTTCGGCGTGCCGACCGTCAAGGACATCCTGAGCGAGCTGGAGAAGCCCGGCCGCGACCCGCGCCCCGAGTTCAAGACCGCCACCTTCATGGAAGGGGTGGAGAAGATCAGCGACCTGAAGCCCGGCATGGTGCTGGAAGGCGTCGTCACCAACGTGGCGGCCTTCGGCGCTTTCGTCGACGTGGGCGTGCATCAGGACGGGCTCGTGCACATCTCCGCGCTCGCCGACACCTTCGTGAAGGATCCGCGCACCGTCGTGAAGCCGGGCGACATCGTGAAGGTGAAGGTGCTGGAGGTCGACGTCCCGAGGAAGCGGATCTCGCTCACCATGCGCATGAGCGATCCGGCCGAGAAGCGGTCCGCAGGCCGGCAGGACGACAACCGGGCCGCGTTCCAGAAACACCGGGCGCAGAGCGAGCGGAAGCCGACCCCGCAAGCCCACGCCTCCGGCGGCGCCTTGGCCGATGCCCTGCGCCGGGCGGCCATGACCAACGGCAAAGACAAGGGCAGCCGAAAGTGACCCGACAGGGGCGGCTTGTAGCCGCCCCGGAAGTGCTCTAGAAGCAAAGCGTCTCACGGGGAGCCTCTGGACGAGGCTGAGAGATGGCGAGGCCATCGACCCGTCGAACCTGATCCGGGTCATGCCGGCGGAGGGAATGAGCATGCGACATCGCCGAAAAAGCCATGCCCCGTGCACTCTGCGCCGCCCGTACGGCCTGCCTCATGCATGGGAGCGCCCCTAAGATGCTACGCCGACTGCTTCTCACCCTCGTCACGCTCGGGCTGGCCACCGGCCTTGCCCAAGCCCAGACCAAGCCGACGATCACCGTCTACACCTACAGCTCGTTCGCCGGGAAATACGGCCCCGGCAAGCCGGTCAAGGAGCGCTTCGAGGCGACCTGCGGCTGCGAGCTGAACTGGGTCACCGCCGAGGATGCGGGCAGCCTGCTCGGACGCCTGCGGCTCGAAGGCGAGAACACCAAGGCCGACGCGGTCGTCGGCCTCGACATGAACCTCGTGGCGGAGGCCCGCGCGCTCAACCTCTTTGCCCCTCATGGCGTGGATGAGAGGGATCTGACACTTCCTATCAAATGGAATGACAACACCTTCATTCCGTTCGACTGGGGCTACTACGCTTTCGTCTACGACGCCAACAAGCTCGCCAATCCGCCCAAGAGCCTGAAGGAGCTGGTCGACAATCCCAATGGGCCGAAGGTGGTCCTGCAGGATCCCCGCACCAGCGCGCCCGGCCTCGGCCTCCTGCTCTGGATGCAGAAAGTCTACGGCGACAAGGCCGGCGAGGCCTGGGGCAAGCTCAAACCCCGCATCGTGACCTTCACCAAAGGCTGGTCTGAGGCCTATGGCCTGTTCCTGAAGGGCGAGGCCGACATGGTGATGTCCTACACCACGTCCCCGGCCTATCACATCGTCGCGGAGAAGAAGGACAACTACAAGGCCGCCGCTTTCACGGAAGGCCATTACCTCCACGTGGAACTGGCCGCCATGACCCGCACGACGAAGCAGCCGGACCTCGCCAAGACGTTCATGGCCTTCATCCTCAGCGAGCCGTTCCAGTCGGCCATCCCTGAGACCAACTGGATGTATCCGGCGAAGAACCCGCCTTCGGGCACGCCGGCGGCCCTCAAGGGCATGATCGAGCCGAGCCAGGCGCTGCTCTTCACCCCTGAGGAAGTGCAGCAGAACCGCCGCGCCTTCACCGACGCCTGGCTCAATGCCACGGCGCGCTGATCGCCCAGCATGACGCTGAAGCCGCCCCATCCCGGAACCCTGGTGGCCCTGGCCATCCTCGGCCTGGTCGCGGGCGGCTTCATCGCCCTCGCCACCTTCGATGGAGGGGCGCCGACGCTTCTCTCCATCGGCCCTTACCTCTGGCGCGTGCTCGCCTTCTCGGTTGTCCAGGCGGCTCTTTCGACGATGTTGTCTCTCACGCTTGGAATCGGCCTGGCGCTCGCGCTTGCCCGCCGCAGATTTCCGGGGCGCGATCTCGTTCTGGCAGCCTTGAGCACCACGATGGTAATGCCGACCATCGTGGCCGTCTTTGCGGTCTTTGCCGTCTACGGCCGGAGCGGGTGGCTCGCCGAAGGACTCGCGCTCCTGGGCTGGGAGGGCAGCTTCAGCATCTTCGGCTATCCCGGCATTCTCATCGCCCATGTGTTCCTGAACGGCCCCTTCGTGGCGCGGATCACCCTCGACGGATTAAACCAGGTCCCTGCCGAGCATTGGCGCCTTGCCGCTGCTTTCGGCTTTACGCCCTTCCAGATCTTCCGCCATCTCGACTGGCCGGTGCTGCGCGCGGAGCTGCCCGGGGTCGCCGGCCTCATCTTCCTGATGTGCTTCAAGAGCTTTGCCATCGTGCTGGCGCTCGGCGGCGGACCGAGCCGATCCACGCTCGAAGTGGCGATCTTCGAGGCGCTCAAGATCGATCTCGATTTCGGCCGCGTCGCCTGGCTCGCCCTCATCCAACTCGCGATCTGCCTGTCCATGACGGTTCTGCTCCACTGGGCCTTCACGCGTCCGCCGGTGGGCCACACGATCCGCAGCCTCGTTCGCCGACCGGATGCGAAGACCAGGAGCCTGAAGCTCCTCGATGCCGCCGTATTGGCGATCAGCGCTCTCTTCATCGCGCCGCTCGCCTTGAGCGTGTTGACGGGGTTTCGCAGCATGTTCGACGTGATCGACGCGGATCTTTTGCAGGCATTTGGCACGAGCCTGACGATCGCCACCGCGGCCGCTATCCTGGCGTGCCTCCTGGCTCTTGCGCTCGCGTCTGCAGCGCGGCGGCGGCGCATCGTGCTGCGCTCCCCGCGCATCGCCACCTTCTACGATCTCCTGCCCGATGCGCTGCTCGCCGTGCCGCCCTTCGCGCTGACCGCGGGTCTGTTCCTGCTGATCCGGCGTTTCGGTGATCCGTCGACCGCGGGCCTTATCCTGCTGCCGCTCATCAACGGCCTTGCGGCCGTACCGTTCGCCTATCGCCATATGGCGCCCCATCTCCTCACCGCAGAGGAGCGCTACGGCCGCGTTGCGGCGTCTCTCGGCATCTCCGGCTGGGCAAAGCTCACGATCATGGACTGGCCCCTGCTCAAGCGGCCGCTCGCGGCAGGCTTCGCCTTGGCCATGGCCCTGTCTTTCGGCGATTTCGGCATCATCGCGCTGTTTGGCGGCACCGAACTGGTGACCCTGCCCTATTTGCTCTATGAGCGTCTCGGCGCCTACCGGTTGCACGAAGCATCGAGCATCGGCCTCGTCATCGTCCTCTTCGCCGTCCTTCTCGCACATGCTTCAGGTCGCCTGTCCCATGCTGGTGATTGAGAACTGCCGTCTGACCTGGCCGGATTTTACGGCCGATTATTCACTGTCCGTGCCGGCGGGAAATCTATGCGCCGTCATCGGTCCGTCGGGTGGCGGCAAGACCACCCTGCTTCACATGATCGCCGGCTTCGAACGGCCTGAAAGCGGCACGCTGACCTTCGACAACCATAGCTTTCTGCCCCTCGAACCCGCCAAGCGGCCCGTGGCCATCGTGTTCCAGGATCACAACCTGTTTCCGCATTTGAGCGCGGCCCAGAACGTGGGCTTAGGCCTGCGCCCGTCCCTGCGGTTGAGCGAAAACGAGAAGCGTCTCGTGGGCGAGATGCTGGACTCGGTCGGCCTCGAAGGCTTCGAGGATCGCAAACCGGGCACGATGTCGGGCGGGCAGCGCCAGCGCGTGGCGCTGGCCCGTGCGCTGATCTCCGGCCGTCCTCTCCTCCTCCTCGACGAGCCCTTCAGCAGCCTCGATCCCGCCTTGCGCCGCGACATGATCCTGCTCGTCGACACATTGCGGCGCAAACGCCCTGTCACCATTCTCATGACGATCCATACGCCGGAGGATGTGGCGGATGTGGCCGATCAGATGGCCTTCGTGGCGGACGGCCGGGTCGTGGCATCGGGGTTGCCCGCGGACATCCTCAACAGCGCGCTCGCACCCAGGATTGCGGCGGCCGTATCGAATTCGTGAGGGCTGCTACCGGAGCTGCGCGCCCTATCGTGATCCGGCAACAGCATCCCCACGCGTCATCACCAGCCTTGTGCCGGTGATCCCGATCGGACAAGCGCCGCGCCACAAACAAGCGGGATGGCCGGCACAAGGCCGGTGATGACGTGGTGAGTGTCAACCCCGCTCAGTCAGCACCGAAACACCCGCCGCATCGAAGACATGCAGCGCCCGGCGCGGCACATGGGCCGTGTAGGAACCGCCGGGCGTCGCATCGGTCTCCCCGGGAGCGCGGACGATCACGTCGTCGCCGCTGGCAAGCCTCATATAGACATAGCTCGACTCGCCCAGCTGCTCGACGGCGTCGATCGTGCCCCGCAGGGAGGTGGCGTCGGCTCCGCCCTCTTCCATGTGCTCGGGCCTGATGCCGACGGTCACGTGGTCGCCGGCCGCGAGAGCGCCTGAGCGCACGACCACGCTCGCCTCGGTGCCGGCAAAGCCGATGGTGGCGCTGCTGCCCTCAAGGCGCAGGACCTGCCCCTTGACGAAGTTCATCCGCGGCGAGCCGATGAAGCCGGCGACGAACAGGTTGCGCGGGTAGCGATAGAGCTCCAGCGGTGCGCCGACCTGCTCGATACGGCCCTGGTTCAGCACCACGATCTTGGACGCGAGCGTCATGGCCTCGACCTGATCGTGGGTGACGTAGATCATCGTCGCCCCGAGATCCCGGTGGAGCTTGGCGATCTCGAGGCGCGTGTTGACGCGCAGCGCCGCGTCGAGATTCGAGAGCGGCTCGTCGAAAAGAAAGACGCTCGGGTTGCGCACGATGGCGCGGCCGATGGCGACGCGCTGCCGCTGCCCACCCGACAGCTCCCGCGGCTTGCGGTCGAGAAGCGGGGTGAGCTTCAGGATTTCCGCCGCCTGTCGGACCCGACGGTCCACCTCGGCCTTGTTCGTCTTGGCGAACTTCAACCCGAAGGCCATGTTCTTATAGACGTTCATGTGCGGGTAGAGCGCGTAGGACTGGAACACCATGGCGATCTTGCGATCCGCCGGCGGCAGCTCGTTCACCCGCCGGCTGCCGATCCGGATCTCGCCGCCGCTCACGGTCTCGAGCCCGGCGATGATGCGGAGCAGGGTGGACTTTCCGCAGCCCGACGGCCCGACGAAGACGACGAACTCCCCGTCCTCGACGGAGAGATTGATGTCGCGCAGGATCTCGGTCGCCCCGAAGGACTTGGCAACACCGTGCAGAGAAACGTCAGCCATCGCGGTCAATTCCAAACATAAGGCATCACTTC
>DASZBB010000205.1:0-6554 GCA_035944695.1 Microvirga sp.
CTCGTGGATCAGCAGAGTGCGTTGCTCTTCCGCCTGCCTGCGGTCCGTGATGTCGCGCTGGATCCCCCAGAGCCGCTTCAGCTGACCGTTCTCGACGATTCCCGTCATGCTGTTATCGAAGTACTTCTGGCTCCCGGCAGCGTCCCGCTCGACCGATTCGACGCCTGCCATGCTGTATCCAGAGCGGATGACCTCGGCGAGGAATGCCCGCGCCTCCGGACTGGCGGAGGGCAGCGGGAACTCAAGCGTCCTGCCGATCAGATCCTCGGCCCGCGCGAGCCCATACATGGCAGCCATCGCATCATTGCACTCGACGAAGCGCCCGTTGCGGTAAGCGAGCTCGACCTGCTCCTCCACCGGCAGGGAGGTGTCGAGGGGAGGATCGAACTCGAGGAGCCAGATGCCCTCCGTACTGTGTGCGATGAAAGTGCGATAGCGCTCCTCGCTCTGGCGCAGGGCTGCCTCCGCGTTCTTTTCGGCCGTCACATCCCATTGTGCGCCCAGGGAACGAACGAAACGCCCGTTGGCGTCACGGATGAGCTTCGTCCGGGCGGTGATCCAGCGCATCTCGCCCGTGTCAGCGCGGAAGATCCGGTACTCATAGTCGAGCTGGCGACGGGCAGGATCGGCGACGGCGATCCTCGTCTCCCTCTCGATCCGGGGTCGGTCCTCCGGATGCACGAGGGCCAGCCAATCCTCGTACGAGAAGAAGCCTGAGAGATTTTCAGGCAGTCCGTACAGTTCCAGGTACTCCGGCGACGCGATGGCCTTGTTGGTTCTCCGGTCGAACTCGAAGCTGCCGATCCTCGCAGCCTCCTGAACCTGCCTGAGACGCTCCTCGCTCTCGCCGCGCGCCTTCTCGGCGATCTTGCGTTCGGTGATGTCGTCGAAGAGGATCGCGACGCGGCGATGCTCCGGACCACCGATCCGATAGGCGAAAATCTCGTACCAGCGCCCGGGCCCGCCCGCCTCATGTTCGAAGCGCGCCGGCTCTCCGGTCAAGGCGACGCGACCGTAGATGTCCGACCAGTAATCCTCATGCCAGGGGTGAAGGGAGCGCATGCTTTTGCCGACCGCGTCACGGAGGCCGGTCTGCGCCGCGAAAGCAGGGTTGGTTTCGATGAAGAGATAATCGACAGGGCGGCTCTGCTCGTCGAAGATCACTTCGACGATGCAGAAGCCCTGATCGAGGGCCTCGAAAAGAGCGCGATAGCGCATGCCCGTCTCGTGGAGAGCCGTCTGCTGGCTCTGGCGCAGGGTGCTCTCAGTCAGGACCTTGTTCGTCGTTTCGGTGGCTGCGCAGTAGAATCCTGCGATGGCCCCGACCTCATCCCTGATCGGGGTCCAGGAGAAGGTGAACCAGCTCATCGAACGACCGGCGCGGCCCGCCAAGGCGACTGGATGGTCGACGAAGTGCTGCGCCTCGCCGGCCATCGTCGCGGCGATGATGGGTTCGTACTCGTCCCAGATTTCGGGCCACACACTTTCATAGGGCTTCCCTAGCGCCGCCGGGTGCTTGGTGCCGAGGATCGGCGCATAACTGTCGTTGTAGAGCGACGTGCACTCTGCTCCCCAGCCGATATAGGCCGGCTGCTGGGAGGCGAGCATGAGATCGACAAGGGTCCGAAGGCTTTGCGGCCAAGTCTCGATCGGCCCTAGGGGCGTAGCAGCCCAGTCGTAGGTTCGAATGCGCTCTCCCATCTCGCCGTCGATGGAAGGCCAGTGGGAGCGTTCAGAAACCTGAGGGGGGACCGCCTCTCGGCGCCTTGAATGCTGGGGAGGCATCCCTTCCAAAGCGCCATCAGTCATGGGATCGGTGCCTCAAGGCGAATGCCCGCCATGGTGCCGGTTGGGCAGGAGCGAACCCGATGAGCCATCCCTGAGGCCAAGAATAGGGCTGATCTGGTCGGGCTTGCGGACATCCCCTGCCTCGTGGCTCGCCGCGGTCGGTCGCGACGCAACCCGGCAAATAAGGCCGATGGGAATGTGATCAAGGGACAGGCGGCTTCCTTGTCGGAACGCGCACTTCTGCAGCGGCAATCCTGTTGCAGGACAAGAGTTTCAGTCGTTGGGGGAACCAATCTTCCTGTGCGGCATTGTTCCACCACGAAGGCCAATGCCCCCAGGTCTTCGAGACCCTCAAAGCCCTTCACCGCCCCCGTGAAGGGCTTTTTCTTTGACCTGACCGAAATCCCGCGGCCCAGCTGAAACCGTCGGCTGCTCGGATCATTCCTTACCCGAAGGCTATCCTGTTGGCCTTCAGGACCGGGAGGCCTCCTCATCTGTCGGCAACGGCGGGTGGGGAGGCCTTTCTGTCCCGTCCACAGGTTTTCAGAGCGTGTGGTAGTGCCTCTCCTGATAGATCAGGGCCGGCTTCTGCTCGCCAAGGCGGATGCGGACGACTTCGCCGATGATGACATGATGGGTCGCGACCACCCGCGCATCGCTGATGCGGCAATCGAAGGATACGAGGCTCGTTCCCAGGATAGGCGAGCCCGTCGCGAGCGTTCCCCAATCCCCATACGCGAAGCGGTCTTGACCCTGGATCCCGGTGCGCCCCGAGAAGACAGCGGCCAGATCGCGGTCGGCGGCGCTCAGGACATTCACACAGAAGACCCGGTTGGCCAAAAGCGCCTGGGCTGAGCGGGCAGACGTGTTGACGCAGACCAGCAGCGACGCCGGGCTGTCGGTCACGGTGGTGACCGCCGTTGCCGTAAAGCCGGCGCGCCCCGCCGCACCGTCGGTCGTGACCACGTGAACGGCGCCAGCAACGCGGCTCATCCCCTCGCGAAAGAGAGCGGGATCGGAACCGGGGGCACCATCGGAGGCTGAATTGGGAGTGGCTTGAGACTTCAACATTCTGATCCGGACAAGCCTCTTCCACTCTTTCAGGCAGAGCACAAGGCTGTACAGACCCATATGGCCCCTGGCCTTATCCTTTGGAAGCGGTAGGCAGAACGGCACTTGCCCAGTATTGCATCGACCCCTGCCGCTTATTCCATCATAAGGGGTAATAGGAAACTTAACAGAAAGTTGTCGAACGGAAATCCGTTTGCTAGAGACACCAGCATCTTACGTCAGGCTTGGCGTTGCTTAGGCATCGTGCTTTCCTGCGGTGTTTCCCAAGAATGACCCCGTTCCAGAGGGGCAAGGGTAGGACATGGAAATCTTTGTGCAGCAGCTCATCAATGGGCTGACTCTGGGGTCGATCTACGGCCTCATCGCCATCGGCTATACGATGGTCTTCGGCATCATCGGCATGGTGAACTTCGCCCACGGCGACGTCTTCATGCTCTCCGCTTTCATCTCGCTCATTTTCTTCCTGATCCTGACCACATGGCTCGGGATCTCGTCCGTCGCGCTGGCGCTCCTGATCGTGCTCGTGGTCGCGATGGCGCTCACCTCCCTGTGGGGCTGGGCCATTGAGCGGATCGCCTACCGCCCCCTGCGCGGCTCGTTCCGCCTCGCGCCGCTGATTTCGGCCATCGGCGTCTCGATCTTCCTGTCCAACTTCGTCCAGGTGGCTCAGGGCGCCCGCAACAAGCCGACCCCGCCGATGGTCCAGGACGTGATCGTCCTGTTCCAGGGCGCGAGCGGCTACAACGTCGCCCTCTCCTACAAGCAGATCATCATCATGGTCGTGACCGCGGTGCTGCTGACGATCTTCTGGTATCTCGTCCAGAAGACCTCCCTGGGCCGCGCCCAGCGCGCCTGCGAGCAGGACCGCAAGATGGCCGCCCTGCTCGGCATCAACGTGGACCGGACGATCTCCCTGACCTTCGTCATCGGCGCCGCCCTCGCGTCGGTCGCCGGCACCATGTATCTGCTGTATTATGGCGTGGTGAGCTTCAACGACGGCTTCGTGCCGGGCGTAAAGGCCTTCACGGCAGCGGTCCTTGGCGGCATCGGCTCGCTCCCGGGGGCCGTTCTGGGCGGGCTGATCATCGGCCTCATCGAGACCTTCTGGTCGGCCTATTTCTCGATCGAGTACAAGGATGTGGCCGCGTTCTCGATCCTTGCCATCGTCCTGATCTTCATGCCCTCCGGTATCCTCGGGCGGCCTGAGGTCGAGAAGGTCTAAGGAGCCTTAACAGCCATGAACGCTCCTTCCATCACCACCGCGGGCCAAACCCAGGCCGTGACGCGGAAATTCGACCTGGGCGCCGCCCTCAAAGATTCCCTCAAGACCGCGCTCATCACCCTGGGCCTCTCGATCCCGATCCTGTCCTACAGGACGGATCAGGCCGGTGCCGATCTGTTTCTCACCCCGCGCTGGGGTCTGGTGGCGACCGTCTGCGCCATCGTGTTCGGCCTGCGCCTCGTGCTCCACGCCTTCACGGCGTCGCGGGCCTATCGTCAGGCCACGCCCAGCGCGCACCAAGCAACGGAGGCGGTCCACGCGGAACCAAGCGCGTTCCAGCATGTATCGAAGTTCGCCATCCCCTTCTTCCTCGGGGTGGCGATTGCCTTCCCGTTCCTGATCTACCTGATCCAGGGCGGATTGAACGAGTCGCGCTATTGGGTCGATCTCGGCATCCTGATCCTCACCTACGTGATGCTCGGATGGGGCCTGAACATCGTGGTGGGCCTCGCCGGCCTGCTCGATCTGGGCTACGTGGCCTTCTACGCGGTCGGGGCCTATTCCTACGCCCTGCTCTCGACCACCTTCGGCCTGTCGTTCTGGATCTGCCTGCCGCTCGCCGGCATCCTCGCGGCCTTCTGGGGCATGATCCTCGGCTTCCCGGTGCTGCGCCTGCGCGGCGACTATCTGGCCATCGTGACGCTCGCTTTCGGCGAGATCATCCGCCTCGTCCTGATCAACTGGGTGGACCTGACCAATGGCGGCGCCGGCATCTCGTCGATCCCGCGCGCGACCTTCTTCGGCTTGCCCTTCACGGCTGGCGAAGGCGGATTCGCGGCGACCTTCGGGCTCGAATTCAACGGCATGCACCGGATCATCTTCCTCTACTACCTGATCCTGGTGCTGGCGCTGATCACCAATTTCGTGACCATGCGCCTGCGCAAGCTGCCGGTCGGCCGCGCCTGGGAGGCCCTTCGTGAGGACGAGATCGCCTGCCGGTCGCTCGGCATCAACACCACCAACACGAAGCTGACGGCCTTCGCCATCGGGGCCATGTTCGGCGGCTTTGCCGGCTCGTTCTTCGCTGTCCGCCAGGGCTTCGTCTCTCCGGAGAGCTTCAACTTCCTGGAATCGGCCATCATCCTGGCCATCGTGGTGCTGGGCGGCATGGGCTCCCAGATCGGCGTGGCGATTGCCGCCATCGTGCTGGTCGGCGGCCCCGAGATCCTGCGCAACCTGACCTTCCTCCAGTCCATCTTCGGATCGGGCTTCGACCCGAACGAGTACCGCCTGCTTCTTTTCGGCATCGGTATGGTGGCCATGATGGTGTGGCGTCCGCGCGGCCTGATCTCAGAACGTGAACCCTCGGTAATCTTGAAAGAGCGCAAGGCCATTTCCGGCTCGCTTGTGAAGGAAGGACACGGCTAATGCGCTGGCTGCAGGATCCCATCCTCGACGTACAGCATCTCACGATGCGCTTCGGCGGCCTCGTCGCCGTCAACGACCTCTCCTTCAAGGCCGGGCGCGGCGACATCACCGCCCTCATCGGCCCCAACGGAGCCGGCAAGACCACGGTCTTCAACTGCATCACCGGCTTCTACAAGCCGACGGAAGGCATGGTGGCGCTGCGCAAGCCCGACGGTTCGCACCTGCTCCTGGAGCGCCTGCCGGGCTTCGACATCAACTGGAAGGGCAAGGTCGCCCGTACCTTCCAGAACATCCGCCTGTTCTCCGGCATGACCCTGCTGGAGAACCTGCTGGTGGCCCAGCACAATCCGTTGATGATCGCCTCGGGGTTCACCTTCCTGGGGGTGCTCGGCATCGGCGGCTACCGCAAGGCCGAGAAGGAGGCCATCGAGAAGGCGAAGTTCTGGCTCGAGAAGACCCGGCTCATCCACCGGGCCGACGAACCGGCCGGCGACTTGCCTTACGGCGATCAGCGCCGCCTGGAGATCGCCCGCGCCATGTGCACGGATCCGCTCCTGCTCTGCCTGGACGAGCCCGCGGCGGGCCTCAATCCCCGGGAGTCCCTGGAGTTGAACGAACTTCTGCTCTCGATCCGCAAGGAACAGGGCACCTCGATCCTGCTGATCGAGCATGACATGTCGGTGGTCATGGAGATTTCCGACCACGTCGTGGTGCTCGATTACGGCGTCAAGATCTCGGACGGCTCGCCCTCCGAGGTCAGGAACGACCCCAAGGTCATCGCCGCCTATCTCGGCGTGGCCGACGATGAGATCGAAAAGGTTGAAGCGGAGATCGGCGCATGAGCACCGCTGGAACGAACATCGCGATGCAAGGCCAGGTCTCTCCTGCCCGCCAGCCGCTGCTGAGCGTCCGGGGCGTGAAGACCTTTTATGGCAACATCATCGCCCTCAAGGGCGTGGACATGGACGTCCATGAGGGCGAGATCGTCACCCTGATCGGCGCCAACGGGGCCGGCAAGTCGACCCTGATGATGACGATCTTCGGC